>JBGSJA010000282.1:0-4003 GCA_041742235.1 Salaquimonas sp.
GACGGTGATTGAATCGCCGGTGTGAACGCCCATCGGGTCGATGTTCTCGATCGAGCAGACGATGATGCAATTGTCGGCGCGGTCGCGCACGACCTCCATCTCGTATTCCTTCCAGCCGAGCACCGATTCCTCGATCAGCACTTCCGTGGTGGGGGAAGCATCGAGCCCGCCCTCGACGATCTCGAAGAACTCGCTCTTGTTGTAGGCGATGCCGCCGCCGGTGCCGCCCAGCGTAAAGGACGGGCGGATGACAGCCGGCAGTCCGACATGGGAAAGTGCGTCGGAGGCGATGGCGAGCGCATGCGCCTTGTAGCGCTCCTTGCGGTCGCTTTCGCCAGCCCCCCATTCGCTCTCGAAGGCTTCGACCGCCACCTTGCGGGCCTCAGGGTCCGCGTGTTCCGCATTGATCCGCTCGAGTTCCGCCTTGTGGCGCGCCTTGTCCTGCTTCTTGATCGCGGTGGCGTTGGCAAGCGCCGAACGGGGCGTTTCAAGGCCAATGCGGTGCATCGCCTCGCGGAACAGCATCCGGTCCTCGGCCATGTCGATGGCAGCCGAATCCGCGCCGATCATCTCGACATCCCATTTGTCGAGTACGCCCATCTGCTTGAGCGACAAGGCGGTGTTGAGCGCCGTCTGGCCGCCCATCGTGGGCAGCAGCACCAGCTTCTTGCCGGGATTTTCCGTGCGCTCCTTTTCGATAATCCGCGCCACTACATCGGGCGTGATCGGCTCGATGTAGGTGGCATGCGCGAGGTCGGGGTCGGTCATGATCGTCGCCGGATTGGAGTTCACCAGCACGATTCGGTAGCCCTCCGCCTTCAAGGCCTTGCAGGCCTGCGTTCCGGAATAGTCGAACTCGCAAGCCTGGCCGATGATGATCGGACCGGCGCCGATGATGAGGACTGCGTCGATGTCGGTGCGCTTTGGCATTCGTTCCATCCGGCATGTGCTTGCCGCGCACGAAAAAGGCGGTCGGACATGACCGCCTGGCGCAGGCAGGATTCCTGTGGCTGAAGCGGCCTTATAGGGGAACTTTGCCGGGCATGTAACCCCCGCATGACAACGTTCCCCTTAAATTGGAGCGACCGGAACATGTGCGTTCCCGATGGCGTTTCTCTTCGGGCGAACAAATTCGCAAAAGGAGACGACGATGAATTCCAAACACGATGCCAAGGCCAAAGGCGACAGGGCCGGCCAGATGCTTCACCGCGAGGCGAAGGAAGACGAAAACAAGCGGGAGGCCGAAAAAGGTTCGCGGATGCGAAAGGGCGAAAGGCGGTTTGATGAACGGTCGCAAAGCGCGAAAGGCGACAGGGGCGTTCCGCCGTCGGACGACTAGTCCATTTCCGCGTCTGCAGTTCGCTCCAGATTCGGCAACGGGGCTGTGGCGCGCCCGTCAAACCCGCCGATGCCAGATGTAATGGCGTAGGCGGCCAGTTCGACTGCGCGCGGAATTTCCACGGGTTTGCCGTCGCGCCGGCCTTTTTCGTAATACTGGATCACCCGTTTCTTGAGACCCAGAAGGTCCGCAACGTCCTTTTGCTTGAGGCCGAGGCCTTTTCGCCACGTCCTGAATTCGCCCGGCGTCATGCACAATCCCCCGATACGCTTTCGCCAGTCACCTTGTTGTGACTTTAGCGCGAATTTGTGACGGTCAGGTGCCCATGAAAAGGCAACGTTAGCAAATTGTTAACGCAATCTTGTCCCATCATTAATTTCAAGCGTGGCCGGATTCGCCGGCCATAAACAAGGAGCCTCCCCATGCTATCGCAGGTTTATCTCGGAAAGGCAGCGCTTGGCCGCGAGGAAATGGATTTGCACAGGCATGCGACTTTCGCATGCAGCATGTCCCGCTTGTATTCGCGCCTTGCAAGATTGTGGCGACGTTGATTCCCGTCCGTCAAACCATGTCGAGAGGGCGCCGCAGGGCGCCCTTTTCGTTTCATGCCCCATCGACATGCATCTTCGCGCAACAGTTCACTTCCACCGGCGTTTGTGCTTTTGTTCGCGGAAAGATGCTTTTGGCGGGAGCGGAAGAATGCGTTGGCAGGGCAGGCGGCAGAGCGGCAATGTCCGAGATATCCGGGGTCAGGGCGGCGGCGGGATGGGATTTCCCGGCGGCGGCGGCTTTCCGGGCGGGGGTGGTGTGCGCATTCCAATACCCATGGGCGGGCCTCGCACGTCGTCGGGCGGCGGACTGGGCTGCGGCACCCTGATCATCATCGGGCTCGTTCTGTGGGCGCTTGGCATCAATCCGCTCGCCATCCTTTCCGGCGGCCAGATACCGATGCCCTCACCTTCGCCGCAGACGATGCCGCGTATCGACAGGGCGCCATCCGGCGGCCAGACGACGCGCACGGAAGATGAGAAGAAGCAGTTCGTCAGCACGATCCTGGCCTCGACGGAAGAGGTGTGGAACGGCATCTTCGAATCCTACGGGCGTCAGTACACGCCGCCGGAACTGGTGCTGTTTTCGGGACGGGTGAATTCTGCTTGCGGCATGGCTTCTGCCGCCTCCGGCCCGTTCTACTGCCCGGGCGACAAGAAGGTTTACATAGACCTTTCCTTCTACGACCAGCTGGAGCGCGAATTCCAGGCGGGAGGCGACTTTGCCCAAGCCTATGTCCTTTCGCATGAAGTGGGCCATCATGTGCAGAACCTGATCGGCGTGCTGCCGCAGTTCAATCGCATGCGCCAGTCGATGGGCAAGCTTGAGGTCAACCAGATGTCGGTTCAGGTCGAGTTGCAGGCGGACTGTTTCGCGGGCGTGTGGGGCCACTATGTCGAGAAGGAAGGCTGGCTCGAACGCGGCGACCTTGAAGAGGCAATCAACGCGGCCGAGCAGATCGGCGACGACACCATCCAGCGCCGCACCCAAGGTTATGTCGTTCCCGACGCGTTCAACCATGGAACATCCGAGCAGCGCAAGGCATGGTTCACGCGCGGCTTCGACGCGGGACGGATCGAGGCCTGCGACACATTCGGCAAGTGAACCCACTGCGCGGGGAAGCGTTAAAGCGGTATCTTCCCCGCGTTGAAGGAGCGCGCCCTTGGGCATGTTCGCCAAGGCCATCACTGCCATCAGCGCCGCCGCAGGGCTGGCGGCGTTTTCGCAATTGCCAGAGTTTTCCCAGCAATATGCGCAAAGGCTCGGCGGCGCGATCTCAGAGCTGCGCGTTGTCGTGGCCGATTTCGACCGGGACGCTGCCAATTCGCAGCTGACGCGGGAAGACGCTCTGGACCAGATGCTCGGATCGCCGACTCAGTTCGCGCGCGACCGCGGCGCCAGCATGAACCGGACGATCACGCGCTACTATCTGCTGGCCAATCAAAAGGCGGAAATGGAAAGCGCCGATCCGCTGATGCGCCCGCTTTTCATGCTGCAAACGCCCGATGCAACACTCGTTGACGGCGCGTGGAGGGACTTTCAGCCCGCGCTGCCGATAACCACGCCGGGTGCGGTGTATGGCGGTATTGGTGTGCTGCTGGGCCTTGCGCTGGCGCGCCTGACGATCGGCGCCCTGCGCACCGGAAGAAGGGCTGTATCAACAGCCGCGCGAATGGTGGCGGAAACGAGAACCGTCGGCGGTGTGCATGTTGATCGTGACAATCGGACGCCGCGCGGTTGATGCCGTATCAAAGGGCGAGGTTGGGCTTTGCCGCGCTGATGGAGGAGACGCCGGTGGCCTCGTTGCCCTGCAACACTTCGCCAGTTTCGGCGTCGTGCGATGTCCGCAACGGCCTGCGCGCGATTGCCGCGAGCGCTGCGCCGATCTGCTCGGGCCGGGCCTCAGCCTGGTCTGCGCCTGAAATGCAGGGATTATCGATGCAGCATGTCATTTTGTTCAACCTTTCGCGGCGTCGTAATCGTCGCCTCGCCGCCCATTGCGGTAAATCGATCACTGGACCTCTCCCTCAAATGGGAATCCCGACATAGATTTTCATCACCACGCACCGGCTTTTTGATGGCCGTGCGATGAACCTGCGATGAACTTGCGGTGAA
>JBGSJA010000283.1:0-2052 GCA_041742235.1 Salaquimonas sp.
ACCAACGCGCTGATCGTGGATGTGACCGGCATCTACAAGGCCGATATCGGCATCAGGGACGGCCGCATCCACGCCATCGGCAAGGCGGGCAATCCCGACACGCAGCCGGGTGTGACGATCATCGTGGGGCCGGGCACGGAGGCGATCGCGGGCGAAGGCAAGATCGTCACCACGGGCGGTTTCGACGCGCATATTCATTTCATCTGCCCGCAGCAGATCGAGGAGGCGCTGTGCTCGGGCCTCACGACCATGCTCGGCGGCGGCACCGGGCCGGCGCATGGCACGCTGGCAACCACCTGCACGCCGGGGCCGTGGTACCTTGCGCGCATGATAGAGGCCGCCGATTCATTCCCGATGAACCTTGCCTTCGCCGGCAAGGGCAATGCCTCGCGGCCCGAGGCGCTGGAGGAGATGGTGCGCGCCGGCGCATCCTCGCTGAAGCTGCACGAGGACTGGGGGACTACGCCCGCGGCAATCGATTGCTGCCTTTCGGTTGCGGACGAATACGACGTGCAGGTGATGATCCACACCGACACGCTGAACGAATCGGGCTTCGTCGAATCCTCAGTTGACGCGATCAATGGCCGCACCATCCACGCATTTCACACGGAAGGGGCGGGCGGCGGCCATGCGCCGGACATCATCAAGGTCTGCGGCCTGCCGAACATCATACCGTCATCGACCAACCCGACACGGCCCTACACGGTCAACACCATCGCCGAGCACCTCGACATGCTGATGGTCTGCCACCATCTGTCGCCCTCGATTCCCGAGGACATCGCCTTTGCCGAAAGCCGCATCCGCAAGGAAACCATCGCGGCGGAGGACATCCTCCACGACATGGGCGCGTTCTCGATTATCTCCTCGGACAGCCAGGCCATGGGCCGTGTGGGCGAGGTCATCATCCGCACCTGGCAGACTGCGGACAAGATGAAGCGCCAGCGCGGCCGCCTCGTGCAGGAAACCGGTGACAACGACAATTTCCGGGTGCGGCGCTACATCGCCAAATACACGATCAACCCGGCAATCGCGCATGGCTTGTCCAAGGAGATCGGCTCGCTGGAGGTCGGCAAGCGCGCCGATATCGTGCTTTGGAACCCGGCGTTTTTCGGTGTGAAGCCCGACATGGTGCTGCTCGGCGGCATGATCGCGACCGCGCCGATGGGCGATCCCAATGCGTCCATACCGACGCCGCAGCCGGTGCATTACCGTCCGATGTTCGGCGCATATGGAAAGGCGCGCACCAACACTTCCGTCACCTTCGTCTCGCAGGCCGCGATCGAGTCGGGCCTGCGCGAGCGTCTCGGCCTCGCCAAGCAGACGCTGGCGGTCGAGAACACGCGCGGCGGCATCGGCAAGAAATCCATGCTGCTCAACGACGCCATGCCGCATGTGGAGGTGAACCCGGAAACCTACGAGGTGCGGGCCGACGGGGAACTTCTCACCTGCGAACCGGCGACGGTGTTGCCGATGGCACAGCGCTATTTCCTGTTTTGAGGTTGAATGTAACTACAAATGTAGCTACAATGCGGGGGCGCAGTGGAGTTCGAATGGGAAGAGGCGAAGAACCGGTCGAACCGAAAGAAGCACGGGATCGACTTCAACGAAGCAAAGCTGATCTTCGATGGCGTCATCCTTACGCTGTTCGATGACAGCGACCATCACGGCGAAGTGCGGGAGGTTAGCTTCGGTCTCTTGAAGGGGCTGCTCGTGATTGCTGTGGTACATACAGATCGGCAACTCCGCATCAGGATTATCTCCGCGCGTTTCGCCACGCCAAAGGAACGGGAAGACTACTATGGCCATCTCTCCAAAACGACTTGAAGAACTGAAAAGAGCGGCTGCCGGTCCGATAGACACTTCCGACATCCCGGAGGTTCCTTCCGAATGGTTTGCCAGGGCACGGCTCGTAACCCCGGCCGAGCGCAAGCACCAGCTCACGATCCGGCTGGACGGCGACGTGGTCGAATGGTTCAAGGCGCAGGGCAAGGGCTACCAGACGCATATCAATGCGGTGCTTCGCGAATATGTGAAGGCGCATCGCAAGTGAGC
>JBGSJA010000284.1:0-2667 GCA_041742235.1 Salaquimonas sp.
GGTCTCGGAAGTCGCCACGCGAAGATTGGCGATTGGCCTGCCGTCCTGCGTCCGCTTTATTTCAGGATCGGCTCCCAGATTGCCGATCAGGATGACCTTGTTGACGCTGCCTGCCATTGAAAACTCCCTCGATTGCCGCCCCGCGGCAAATTTGCGGGCATATTGCCCCATCCGACTTGCAATCGCGACATTGGCCTTTAACTATCCACACCTGTTGAGTTCAACGCCGGGACGATTGCATGATATTGCATTTGTTCCTATTATGTTCTCAAATATTCCAGATAGCAAGCACGAACAGCGATTCTCCGGCAGGCAATCGCGCGTGTCATCCCGGGCGGCGTCATGGCGGACCATAAGTACATCACGATCAGGGGCGCGCGCGAGCACAACCTCAAGAACATCGACCTCGACCTGCCGCGCGACAAGCTCATCGTGATCACCGGCCTGTCCGGATCGGGGAAATCCTCGCTCGCCTTCGACACGATCTATGCCGAGGGGCAGCGGCGCTATGTCGAGAGCCTGTCGGCCTATGCGCGCCAGTTCCTGGAAATGATGCAAAAACCCGACGTCGACCAGATCGACGGGCTTTCGCCGGCGATTTCCATCGAGCAGAAGACGACCAGCCGCAATCCGCGCTCGACGGTGGGCACGGTAACGGAAATCTATGACTATCTGCGGCTTTTGTTTGCCCGCGTGGGAGTGCCCTACTCGCCCGCAACCGGACTGCCGATCGAGAGCCAGACGATCAGCCAGATGGTCGACCGCGTGATGGCGCAGCCGGAAGGCACGCGGCTTTTCCTGCTGGCGCCCATCGTTCGCGGGCGCAAGGGCGAGTACCGCAAGGAAATCGCCGAGCTGATGAAGAAGGGCTTCCAGCGCGTGAAGATCGATGGTGTCTTCCACGATATCGCCGACGCGCCGGCCCTAGACAAGAAATACAAGCACGATATCGACGTCGTGGTCGATCGCGTCGTCGTGCGCGAGGATATCGGCGCGCGCTTGGCCGACAGCCTGGAGACCTGCCTGAAACTTGCCGACGGTCTTGCCATTGCCGAGTTCGCCGACAAGCCCTTGCCTGCACAGGAAACCTCGGAGGAAGGCGCAAACAAATCCAAGAACGAGACGCATGAGCGGCTGGTTTTCTCGGAGAAGTTCGCCTGTCCGGTGTCGGGCTTCACCATTCCGGAGGTCGAGCCGCGGCTCTTTTCGTTCAACAACCCATTCGGCGCCTGCCCGACCTGCGACGGCCTCGGCACGAAGCTCGCCATCGATCCGGAAATGGTCGTGCCCGACGGCCAGTTGACGCTGCGCGGCGGCGCCATCGCGCCCTGGTCGAAATCGACCAATCCCTCGCCCTACTACGCACAGACCCTGGATGCGCTGGGCAAGGCTTTCGGTTTCAAGGCCGGCGACAAATGGGATGCGCTCAAGCCTGCCGCACAGAATGCAATTCTCTATGGCACCGGCGACACCAAGATCGAGTTCACCTATGACGACGGCTTGCGCACCTACAAGACGCAGAAGACCTTCGAGGGCGTGATAGGCAATCTGGAACGCCGCTGGCGCGAAACCGACAGCGCCTGGATGCGCGAGGAAATCGAGAAGTTCATGTCGGCTAGCCCGTGCGAATCCTGCGCGGGCTACCGCCTCAAGCCGGAAGCGCTGGCGGTGAAGATCGACGGTCGCCATATCGGCCAGGTGACGGAACTGTCGATCCGCGCCGCGCACCGGTGGGCGGAGGACCTTCCGAAGCATCTCAACGACAAGCAGAACGAGATTGCCACACGCATCCTCAAGGAAATCCGCGAAAGACTGCGCTTCCTGAACGATGTCGGCCTCGAATACCTCACCCTCGCACGCAATTCCGGCACGCTTTCGGGCGGCGAGAGCCAGCGCATCCGGCTTGCATCGCAGATCGGGTCTGGCCTTACGGGCGTGCTCTATGTGCTGGACGAGCCGTCGATCGGCCTGCACCAGCGCGACAATGCCCGCCTGCTCGACACGCTGCGGCACCTTCGCGACCTCGGCAATACCGTCATTGTGGTCGAGCACGACGAGGACGCTATCCTTGCCGCCGACTATCTTGTCGATATCGGCCCGGCCGCCGGCATCCATGGCGGGCGGATTGTCGCGGCTGGAACGCCAGAGGAGGTGATCGCCGATCCGGCATCGCTAACCGGGCAATATCTTTCCGGCGTTCGCGAGATTCCCCTGCCCGGCCGGCGCCGCGAACCGGTCAAGGGTCGGCGCATCAAGGTGGTCAACGCAACCGGCAACAATCTTAAGGGCGTGAGCGCGGAAATCCCGCTCGGGCTTTTCACCGCCGTCACCGGCGTTTCGGGCGGCGGCAAGTCCACCTTCCTGATAGAGACACTCTACAAGGCGGCGGCGCGGCGCATCAACGGCGCGCGCGAAGTGCCCGCGCACCACGACCGGATAGAGGGGCTCGAACACCTCGACAAGGTCATCGACATCGACCAGTCGCCGATCGGGCGCACGCCGCGCTCCAACCCGGCCACCTATACGGGCGCATTCACGCCGATCCGCGAATGGTTTTCGCAGTTGCCGGAAGCCAAGGCGAGGGGCTACCAGGCCGGCCGTTTCTCGTTCAACGTCAAGGGCGGCCGCTGCGAAGCCTGCCAGGGCGACGGCGTCATCAAGATCGAA
>JBGSJA010000285.1:0-6872 GCA_041742235.1 Salaquimonas sp.
AGCCATGGCTGCACGAACCTGAACGACACACACCGGAGGAAAACGCATGCGAACCGCAGTGATCGTCTCGACGGCACGAACCCCCATCGGCAAGGCCTATCGCGGCGCCTTCAACGACACCCAGGCACAGGCGCTGGGCGGTCATGCGATTGCCGAGGCCGTGCGGCGCGCCGGCGTGGAACCTGGCGAGATCGATGACGTCGTCATGGGCGCCGCCATCCAGCAGGGTTCAACCCACATGAACTTCGCGCGGCAAAGCGCGATGCGCGCCGGGCTGCCGACATCCTGCGCAGGCATGAGCATTGACCGGCAATGCGCGTCCGGCCTCATGGGCATCGCCACGGCAGCAAAGCAGATCATGACCGACAACATGACGGTAACGGTCGGCGGAGGGCTGGAATCGATATCGCTGGTCCAGAACGAGAAGATGAACATGTACCGCGCCGCCGATCCCTGGCTCGTGGAGCATCTTCCGGCTCTGTACATGAGCATGCTCGAGACGGCAGAGATCGTGTCGGAGCGCTACGGCATATCCCGGCAGGCGCAGGACGAATACTCCCTCGAAAGCCAGAGGCGCACGGCGGCTGCGCAGGAGGCCGGGCGTTTCGATGCAGAGATCGTGCCGATGACCTCCATCATGAAGGTGCAGGACAAGGCGACGGGCGAAATCCGCGATGTCGAGATCCGCCTCGCCAAGGACGAGGGCAACCGGCCGGAAACAACGCTGGAAGGACTTTCCCAGCTCCAGCCGGCGTTCAAGGGCGGGAGGATCGTCGCGCAAGGCAAGTATGTGACCGCTGGCAATGCATCGCAGCTTTCCGACGGCGCATCGGCCTTCGTTCTCATGGAGGAGAAGGAAGCCTCACGCCGCGGCCTTGCCCCGCTGGGCATCTATCGCGGAATGGCCGTCGCAGGCTGCGACCCGGACGAAATGGGCATCGGCCCGGTCTTCGCCATCCCCAAGCTGCTGGAGCGCAACGGACTCAAGATCGACGATATCGGCCTTTGGGAACTCAACGAGGCATTCGCCTGCCAGGCGATCTATTGCCGTGACAGGCTGGGCATCGACCCGCAGAAATACAATGTCGATGGCGGAGCGATTTCCATCGGGCACCCCTATGGCATGTCCGGCGCGCGCATGACCGGCCATGCCCTGATCGAAGGCAAACGGCGCGGCGCGAAATATGTGGTGGTGACCATGTGCGTGGGCGGCGGCATGGGCGCAGCCGGGCTGTTCGAGATTGCCTAGACTTGACTGCTGCCGCGCTCGAACCGGCGCAGCGGCGAGAATGTGCTGTGGAAAAACCAAAGATGGACCGCTGCGGCAACGAGCACCATCAGCACGCCCGCAAAGATGGCGTCGGACAGGAAATGCCCGCCCTGCCCGACGCGGATCAATGCCTCGACACCACCAAGGACAATTGCAAGGCCGTAGTGGATCGGCCGCCAATGCCGCGTGGCGAAGGCCAGCGCGATGAAGATCATCACCATGGATGCAACTTCGCCGCTGACAAACGAGCAATTGCGGTCGCAACTGCCCGCGAGGTCGAGAACGGAGGTGAAGCCCTCGTTCCCGCCAAGTTCCAGCACTTCGTGCGGACGCCACCTGCCCCATTGTTCCTTGAGGATGACGTTTACGAGCAGCAGCGGCCCGATCACCGAGCAGGCGCCGATATACAGCCAGCGCCGCCAGTCGAGGTTCATCACGGGCGTCGCCTTGCGGTAAGCAAGTACACCGGCGACGGGGACAACGATGTACCAGATCGTGAAGGCGCGCAGGAAGAACTCCCGCAAGCCTCGCCAGAAACCGGATTTCGAAAGCGCGAAATCACCGCCGGGCAGTTGGAAACTGCGGGAAACAGCGATGTCGATCTGCGGGGCAAACATGAACAACAGCCCGGTCGCAAGGCCCAGCGCGGCGGCAATGGCCGCCACCAACAGCGTTTCGCGCGTATCCGCATGGCGTTCAAAAGGCACGCGTTCCGTCATGGGATCATTGCACCGCAGGCGCGGGCCCGCGCAGTGTATAGAATGAGACCTTACGGAAACCCGGGACATCCGGCTTGAACACAGCAAGCCGCTCCGCATAGACGAAGTTGGAAACCACCCGGGCCGGGTTGTTGTTGCGAGTGATGTAGAATACCGGCGACAGCCTTTGTTGCTGATACGGCCTCGTCAATTCGAAATGGTCGTTCGCCGTCTCGCCGCGCTGCCATGACTTGATCGGCAGGGCGAGGTCGCGCAGGTAATAGTGCATGAGGGCCGCCATCTGCCGCTCGTCCACGAGGATCGCCTGATAATCGCCCTGCGCCAGTTTGGCCCGCGCTTCTGCCGCGACCGCCTTTGCACCATGCATGCGGGCGAAGGGATCGGAGCCTTCCGGAAGCGGCAGTTCGCCGGGCTTCGAAAACGCCACCGCCACGAGCAAGACCGCAAATACGCCGGCATGAATGCTGGTCGAAAGACGAAGCCACCATTGCGGCAAGCGGTTGAGCATGATCTCCACGGCGAGGATCGTTCCCGCGACATAGGTGAGCGCCGCCCAGTTGGCATAAGCTTTCGACATCAGAGCCTGAAACAGGATGACGGCAAGCACCGGCGCGGAAAACGCGATCAAGAACCACTGCGCCCGAGTCATGCCCTCGCGCGGGAGTCGGAAAACAGAGGCAACGTAGATGCCGAACATGATCGGCCCCATGACACCGAATTGCGATGCCGCGAATTCAGCGAACCCGGCAATATTTGGGAACCCGCTGCCCCAGCCGATATTCTCACCGGTATGACTTACGGTCGCGAACTGGTTAGCGACATTCCACCAGATGTTCGGAGCGACGATCAACGCAGCAACCACCATCGCCAGCCAGAACTTTCCCCTTGCAAGGACATGCGGCTTTTCGGCAATCGACAGGCTGTAGAGCGCGATGCAGGGCAGGATGTAGAGCATCGCATATTTGGACATCACCCCCAGGCCGATCGCAGCGCCCAGCGTCAGCGCCCAACCGATGGAATTGCTCCGCTCGAAATTGAGGAAGGCAAAAAGCGCCAGCGCCCAGAAGAAGAGCAGCGGCACGTCGGTCGAAATCACGCCGGAGGAAAGCGACACGGCAGGAAGCAAGGCGTAGGTCAACGCCGACCAAAAGGCAGTCCTGCTGTCAAAAAGAAGTGCCGCGATCGCGAAAACAAGGATCGCGGTGCCGGTGTGGATAACCGGCGATGCAAGGCGGACGCAGAATTCACTGTCGCCGCAAACGCCGGTGAACAGGCCGATGATCCACGCCAATACGGGTGGCTTGGAGAAATAGCCGAATGCAGGCTCCTTTCCCCAAACCCAGTATTGGGCCTCGTCGAAAAACAGCTCCGTGGTATTGAACCATAGCGAAATTATCCGCAGGACAAGGACGGCGCCAAGCGCGATCCAGGTGCGCCTGGCCCAATCATGCTCGCCCAAGGCATCACGTCCCGGAAAATCTGAGGCCGTCACGCCTTCCCAATCCCTCTAGAGCGCCTGACGCGCGGGTCCATAGCCACCCCCGCCGCGGGCCTTGCCAATCAGCCGCGTGTATGGGATTTACGCGCCATCAAGTCAAGTTGGAGAAGCCGTGCGCGCGCAGCGGCCCTTTGGCTTCAACAAACGGCCCGTGAGCCAGAAAAACCAAAATCCGAAGCCGGTCAGATGCAGATATCCGTTGTCATTCCAGCATACAACGAGGAAGGCAACATCGGCCGGCTCGTGAACGAAACCTTTGCCGCCGTCCCGGGCGACATGATTGGCGAAGTCATTGTCGTGGATGACTTTTCCACCGACGGAACCGCAGCCGAAATCAACGCGCTGAAGCAACAAAACCCCAAGCTCCGGCTGGTGCGGCATTTGTCCAATGCGGGGCAATCCGCATCAGTGCGAACGGGCATACTGGCAGCGCGTTTTGCGGTGATCGCAACGATGGACGGCGACGGGCAAAACGATCCGGCCGACATTCCCGCCTTGTTGTCAAAGCTCGGAAAGCCGGGCGACCGGACGCAGCCGGCGCTGGTTGGAGGGGTTCGCACCAACAGGCGCGACACCGGTTCGAAGAAATTCGCCTCGCGCGCTGCCAACTGGATCCGCGACGCCGTACTCAGGGACGACTGCCCGGATACCGGCTGCGGGATCAAGGTGTTCTGGCGGGATGCATTCCTGCTCCTGCCGTTCTTCACTTCGATACACCGTTACCTGCCGGCGCTCTTCCAGACGTATGGCTACAAGACAGCCTACCAGCCGGTGAACGACAGGCCGCGGCTTGCCGGCGTCTCCAAGTACAACAATTTCAACCGCGCGCTGATCGGGCTGTACGATCTCTTCGGCGTTTCATGGTTACGCCGGCGCACAAAGACGCCGCAAACCGCCGAGGACTGAGTTCACTCGGCTTTGCGGGCGGCCATGATATCAGCGGGAGCAGGGTGCTTTCGGCTTTTGAACTCGCGGCGGTAGCGCGCATAGATGCGGACCCCGATGACGACCGACAGCACGAAGAGCACGATCGACAGCCCGATCTGCATTTCCGAGCCAAGGTTCACGCCAGAACCCATGAGGGCGAAAACCAGCGTTTGCGGCACGTAGCCCGTGGCCGATCCGGCAATGAAGCCGAGGACCGGAATTCCCATCACGCCGGCAGCAAGGTTGGTGACAAGGTTCGAACCGACCGGTAGCAGGCGAATGAGCAACGTGATCATGAAGGCGTTGCTGCCCCACATTTGCAGGGCGATGTCGAGCTTTCCGCGGATGAAGCGTCTTGCTTCCTCGCGAAAGCTTGCGGCAGCGGCCATCGCCACGATGCTGCCAAGCACTGTCGACAGCAGTGCAATAAAAAACCCTTCGCCAAGACCGAAGAAATAGGCCGCGAAGAACGCAACAGCCTGCCGGGGACCGCCCACCGCCGTGAAAAGCAGCGACAGCCCCATGAATGCCGAGCGGCCGTTCATCCAGCCCGCATCCGCATCGCCGGAGAACCGGAAGTAGTCGACAATCTCCTGGAATTTGTAGTGTTCGAGCAAAAAACCGGCCGCCATCAGCACGGCAACCATGACCGCGCCGCGAAAAAGCAGTTTCGGGCCGATCTGGCGCATGGCCGATATGAAGCGGTTTGGCATTCGTTTGCCCAGTCTTCGGCATTCGCGGCGTCGGGCGCTCCGTAGCAACGGCACGCGGTGCGGGCAACCCAAATCCGCCCTTTCGCGCTCGACTAGCCAAGCTGCAATGGCAACTCTTGCCCCATGAGTGTCGCTGAAGCCACACAAACAGCACGGCAGCCATGCAAGCGTGACCGGTCTACCTCCCCGCGCCATTCCGCTTCGCCCGCTTCACGGCTTGACGAAAGCCCGGCGCGGTTCCACCGTTGGCGCGTACCGGAGAATGCGCAATGATTGAAAGCCCGAACCTACTTGACGATGAAGCGCTTGCGCCCTGGCTCGAGGCCAACGTTCCGGGTTTTTCGGAGCTGCACGAACTTCGCAAGTTCGATACCGGGCAATCGAACCCGACCTATCTGATTGTCGCGGAAAGCGGAAAATACGTCCTGCGCGCAAAGCCGCCCGGCGAATTGCTGAAATCGGCCCACCAGGTGGATCGGGAATTTCGTGTCATGAAGGCGCTGGCCGGTACCGACGTGCCGGTGCCGGAAGTTCTGGCCCTGTGCGGCGACGAACACACGCCGATCGGCCGCATGTTCTATGTCATGGAATATCTGGACGGACGCATTTTCTGGGATCCCGCCCTGCACGAGCTCGTCGGTCCGGAAGCCGTGCCTACCCGCGCGGCGATCTATGATTCAATGAACGTTGCACTGGCAAAGCTGCACGGCGTCGATCCGGCCTCGGTGGGCCTTTCCGATTTCGGTGTGCCGGGCAACTATTTCGAGCGGCAGTTCGGCCGCTGGACCAAGCAGTACGCCGCCAGCGAAGTCGACCGCAATGAGAACATCCACAGGCTGATCGACTGGCTGGCCGCGCGCATGCCGCCCGATGACGGGCAGGTCGCACTGGTGCATGGCGATTACCGGCTGGACAACATGGTCTTCGCCCGTGACAGCGCCGCGATCCTCGGCATCCTCGACTGGGAATTGTCGACGCTTGGCCATCCGCTCGCCGACCTTGCCTACCAGTGCATGCAGTGGCGGCTGCCGCATCATGGCGGATTTCGCGGCCTTGGCGGCATCGACCGCGCGGCCATCGGCATTCCGTCGGAAGAGGAATATGTGGCGGCCTATTGCCGGCGCCGGGGTATCGGACCGATCGGCAACTGGCCGTTCTACCTGGCCTTTTCCTTCTTCCGGCTCTCCGCGATCCTGCAGGGCGTCTACAAGCGCTCGCTCGACGGCAACGCCTCGAATCCGGAAAAGGCGCGATCATACGGGGCTGCCGTCCCGCAAATGGGAGAATTGGCGCTGAAGATCATTTCGGAAAGTTGAAAACCGCCGCACCGTTTCTTGCGTATAGGTGGTAGTCATTCGCAGAAGGAGGTTGCCGCCATGCCGCAGAAACCCCGCGCCGCCGCACTGGCTGCCAGACGCACAATGGCAATGGCAATTGCCGCGCTGGCCTTTACCTTCATTGTCGCGTTCTCTTTGCGCGCACTGGCGCAGGATGCCGTCCCGCAAGCCGATGCCATGGCGACCCAGCAGGTCATCAACGACCAGATCGCCGCCTTCAAGGCAGGCGACGGCGAGCGGGCGTACAGCCATGCGTCGCCATCGATCAAGCAGGTATTCACCACCGTCGACCGCTTCATGGGCATGGTTGAGACCGGTTACATGCCCCTCTACAAACCCGACAGCTTTGTCTTCGGCCGCAACACGTTGATCAGCGGGCAGGTTCACCAGGAAGTCATCGTCACCGAT
>JBGSJA010000286.1:0-5288 GCA_041742235.1 Salaquimonas sp.
CGCGCGGTCATGCCCGCCGGCTGCTTGCGAGCGGAAGCTGTCGCCTTTTTCGCGGCGGGGGTCTTGCGCGGCGATGTCCCCTTGGCGCTCTGGCGCAGCGCCTCCATGAGGTCGATGACCTTCGCCTGCTCCTTGCGCTTCGGCATGTCGATCTTGCGCCCTTCGATCTTGGCGCGCACCAGCTCGGCAAGCGCCGCATCGTGGCGGTCCTCGAAGCTTCTCGGGTCGAACCGGCCTTCCTTGGTCTCGATGATGTGCTCGGCCAGTTTCAGCATCTCGCCTTCAATCCGGATTTCGGAGATGTCGGAAAATGCTTCCTCGGCAGAGCGGATCTCGTGGTCGAAATGCAGGGTCGTGGCGATCATGCCGGTTTCGAAAGGACGGATGAGAACCGTACGCAAACGCCGGAAAAGAACAGCTCGCGCCAGCGCCGCGACACCGGCCTCACGCATACCCTCGCGAATCAGCGCATAAGCTTCCAAGCCCTGCCTGCCGTCAGGCGCCAGGAAATACGGTTTGTCGAAAAAGACGTCGTCGATCTCCGGCACGTTCACGAAGGCATCCACCGTAAGCGTCTTGTCGCTCTGCGGCACGGCCGATGCCACCTCTTCGGGTTCCAGCAGTACATATTCGCCGGGGCCTGTTTCGTAACCCTTGACCTGGTCCTCCTTGGGGACCGGCTTGCCGGTCTGGTTGTCGACATACTCCCGGTTCACCCGGTGTCCGGTCTCGCGGTTCACCGTGTTGAACGATATGCCGCCCGCCGAGGACGCGGCCGTATGAATCGCGACCGGGCAGGTAAGCTCCGCGATCTTCAGGAAGCCCTTCCAATTTGCCCGGGGCGCCATGTTGCCGTTCCTGTTTGTCCAGGCCGACTCAACGCCGCCGCGGCAAGCCGGTTCCGCTAACAGCACCGGTGAACGCCGCTGCAAGATTGGCAAAATCATTGTGACGGCAAATAAGTTATGAAATCATACTAAAATATGCTGTCACATGGAAAATATCAGCTTTGATGTTGCAATAATTTTAGCATTAGATATTAAAAGAGAAAGACGCGGAATCCATTTTTGCAATCAAAAGGATGAATAGATGCTTGAGATTGTATGAAAATGCTACAAAATGAGGGCGAACCGATGAAACTTGTTGAAAAAGGCCATTTGATTATTGTCGGAATTTTGGCAACGTTGTCGGCATCGCCTGCGCAAGAGGCCTTGGCGCAATCGCAATGCAGTTTCAACGTTTCAGTACCCGATGGCGCTGCGCCGGTTGCCCAATTGGTTTCTTCGAGCGGTACGGTTTGGATGTCGAATGTCGGAAGCGGCCCTGCTGCTGGAACCCTTTTCGATCTTGCCGATGCGCGATTTGCACTTGAACCAGGGGCATCGGCAACCATCCGGGTCATGGAGCAGGACATCGTGCTGCAGCCGGAATCTTTTGTGAAACTGGTTCAGCAAGGCGGCAGCATCTGCGTTGAAATCAACGCCTATTCGGGTCTGCCGAACATGCAGCCCCAGGTCGCGGCCACCCCGATAGTGCCTTCGATTACGCCGATCGCCATTCCAATCGTGATTGGTGCGGGCGCCGGAGCGGCATTGTTGCTTGGGGACGATGGCGACGGATCAAGCAGCAACTGAACCGGCGGGCGATCTGCCACCGCGGTTCAGGCGTTGAAATACTGCCGGTACCACCCCACGAACCGGGTGAGGCCTTGGTCAATCGAGGTAGTCGGCTCGAATCCGTAGTCCTGCCGGATCGCTGTGATGTCGGCGTAAGTCGCCGGCACGTCGCCCGGCTGCATCGGCAGATAGTTGCGGACCGCCTTGCGGCCGATCACATTCTCCAAGACATCGACGAAATGGCCGAGCCGCTCAGGCCGGTTGTTTCCGATATTGTAGATGCGATGCGGCACGCCGAACTGCGGCATCTGCTTGCCGGAAGCGATCCTGATCACGCCGTCGACAATGTCGTCGACATAGGTGAAATCGCGTTCCATGTCGCCATTGTTGAAAAGCGGCAGGGGCTCGCCGGCGAGGATCTTTCGGGTAAAGGTCCAGTAAGCCATGTCCGGCCGGCCCCAGGGACCGTACACGGTAAAGAACCGCAGGCCCGTCAACGGAATCCCGTAAAGGTGCGCGTAGGTATGGCTCATCAGCTCGTCCGCGCATTTCGTCGCGGCGTAGAGCGACACCGGCCGGTCCACGCGGTCTGTTTCGCGGAAAGGCGTATCCGTCCGCCCGCCATAGACCGAACTCGACGATGCATAGACCATGTGCTCGAGACCGCCCAGGTGCCGGGCGACTTCGAGCATGTTGAGATGCCCGGTCATGTTCGAATGAACATATTTGCGCGGGTGCTCAAGCGAGTAGCGAACCCCGGCCTGCGCCGCGAGGTGAATGATGCGCTTGACGCCGCGTCCGTCAATGCTGGCCGCCAGCCCCGCGTGATCGCCTATATCGGCTTTCGCGAAAGTGAAGGCCGGCATATTGCGCAGTTGCGCAAGGCGCGCCTCCTTGAGCGAAACGTCGTAGTAGTCGTCGAGATTGTCGAGGCCCAGGACTTTCTCGCCACGCTGAAGCAAAGCCATGGCGGTATGAAAGCCGATGAACCCGGCCGCGCCGGTCACAAGATAGGTCATGTACGGCTATTAGAACACGCGCTTGTCCCGTTCAAGCCGAAGCGCAAGTCAGCGCTGCGTCGCGCATGCTTGAACCGGCGCCGGTTCGGATGCATGGAACACCGCAGCAATCATGGAAGAGCGGATGATAGACCTGCATAGCCACATCCTCCCCGGCATCGACGACGGCGCCAAGTCGGTGGCGATGTCGCTTGAGATGGCTGAACTTGCGGTTGCCGACGGCATCACCCACATGGCTTGCACGCCGCACATCACGCCGGGAATTTACGACAACGATCCGGTCGCGATTGCCGCACGTGTGCGCGCTCTTCAGGCGATGCTGGACAAGTCCGGCATCGCTCTGCGACTGGTTGCGGGCGCCGACGTGCATGTCGTACCAGACCTTGCGGCGCGGCTTGCCGATGGCAGTCTGCCATGCCTGGAAGGTACGCGGTATTTCCTGTTCGAACCGCCGCATCATGTCGCTCCGCCCGGCCTGCTGCGGGTTGCCCGGGAAGCAATGGCGGCGGGTTTCATGCCCGTCCTGACCCATCCGGAACGCCTGACCTGGATAGAGAAGGCCTACGGCTTGATCTGTGAACTGGATGAAGCGGGTGTGGCCGTGCAAGTGACCGCAGGCGCACTGACCGGCGACTTCGGAGAGCGTGTCCGAGGCTGGGCGTTCCGCCTGCTCGACGAAGGCAGGGTGGATATCGTCGCCAGCGATGCGCACGATACGAGACGGCGACCGCCGGTGATTTCGAAGGCAGTCGATGTCCATTTGCTGAGCGGACCGCGTTGCCAATATCTTTGACCGAAAACCCTTTAGTGCAACCGCGCTGCTGCAGTCGCGCCGTGCTTTTTTAGTACCGCTGCCGCTGCCGCTTCAGGCTGCTGTTTCGGCAGTCCTCAAACCAGGATCAACCAGAAGTAGAAAATAGCTTTGTTCTGGCATTTCTGCGGGGCAAGCCCTTGACTACGACGCCTGCTCAACCTTGAGTAGAAAATGGCTTCATTCTTGCAAAATTGCGGCTACGCCTCCTTTGTCTCGATCCATTGCCGCAGCGCCCTTTCCTGTCTTGCCTCGGCCTTTGACAGGTTTTGCCACAGCCGCTGTTCCCGCCGGCGGCGGAAGCCGGGCAACCATTTTCGCAGCTTATTGCCTTCCTTCAGCAGATGTTTGAGTTGGTGCTCCAGGACAGGGTGGGAACCATTGACGATAACGTCTTGGAAGATATCAGCAAATGCGGCGTCGACTGCCTCAATGTGTGGCTCGATGCCGCAACTGACGTTGGGATCCAAGAGTATTTCATTTTGTAATTTGCGGGCGATATGGAGCTTGGCCTGCGCCGTCGCCAACTGCCGTGCGAACCGGTATTTGGGATGCGTCAGGGCTTCGTCGTCGTCAAGGCTTTCATCCTCGCAAATGATCCGCATCCACGCCACGATGTCTTCAGGATCGGTGCGCACAGACAGACCATGAACCGTCGCGTTCTTTGCCGAACGTGCCTTGCCTTTAGCCGTCTTGGGGCCGGTGCTTTTGGCGGCGTTTCGCCGGTTTGCCTGCCGCTGCTTTTCGGTGGTCATGCCGCCTCGATCGTCTCGGCATCGCTTCGCAAAGATCGGCCGCGCTTCATGCGGTCAAGATCATCGCGCAGCCTTCGTCGTCGCTGTTCAAGTTCTGCTATCCGGTCTTCGTGCCGTGCCAGTTGGTCAGCGGCATTGACGGCGGCGCGCCCCACAACCTCTCGGCGTTGATATCCGGCCTTCGCCAGGATTTCCTCTGCCTGCCGCCGAAGCTCAGGGTCAGATCCAACCAACGCTCCGGCGTTTAACCGCGCCGCTGCCTCTGTCTGTTCCCGATCGTCCCAGTCGTGCCCCACTCTCCTGTAATCGAGGTGTTCCGGTCCTAAGATCAGATCCGCCGCCTGGTCACGAATGGCGGCCATGAAGACGTCGTTGTAAAGACGGCGGTGCCGCCGCATGTCCCATTCAAGCAACACCAGATCGGCGACATGGATGGTCTCGTAGGGCGTCTGGGGATCGTGTTCCGTCATCAAGGCGTGCTTGAGGGCCTCATACTCCATCGGGTCTTCTTCCGGCAGGAAGTCCGGTCGCGGTATCAGGTCCTGCCAGTTCGATGGCACTGTCTTTCGTCTGCGCAGCAACGGTTCCATGGCAAGTCGTTCCTTCCGAAGTATTCCTTCGGATGAACCCATATATGGTGGAAACACTACACGCAAATACTAAATATAGTGTTAACGCCCGATTTACCAAATTTACAGCGGACTTATTTGCCTGCCGAAGTCGAGGGGGGTGCCATTTTTACACCAACCTCCCGCTTGCGATTTCAATGCAAGATCGAGGCCCTTTACCGATGCAGTCCATTGATTGCCGCCACGCCGGGGGGTGCGGTTAAGGCGTGGCGGCAACGTCAGGACATTCAGGGATGATCCCCACCGATGATTTAATGGACGTTGGTGACAGTTGTGCAACGCAACGTTGTGGGTTGCTTACCTCATCGTTCAGGCGACGATGTCATATTTTTGTTATTCGTTTGGGCCTTACGTAGCTGGAAGAAAGCAAACGCCGGAGGCAAACACATGTCATTCAATATCGTTACTGAAATCATCAACATGATCACGCCCGCTGCACTCGACCGCATCGCGGCGGC
>JBGSJA010000287.1:0-8510 GCA_041742235.1 Salaquimonas sp.
AACCGGCATCTTCCACAAAGGCCGGGAATATCTGCGCGAGATTGAAGAATGCCATGGTTTGTGGCGGTTCGATCTGGTAGTACACCACAGCAGGATCGAGGCGGGGTCTGCCCTGCTGGAAATCCGGAACCTCAGGCCGGCAAGCGACTGACATCATTGCCGATTCTGTCAAGCGCAAGAGTTCCAAGCATGGGCGCCAGGACAACATCGCGGGTCATCGTCATCGCCAACCAGAAGGGTGGCGTCGGCAAGACCACGACGACCATCAATCTGGCCACGGCGCTTGCCGCCGTCGGCAAGAACGTGCTGATCGTCGATCTTGACCCGCAGGGCAATGCTTCCACCGGCATTGGAATCGACAAGAACATGCGCGAGCGCTCGACCTACGATCTGCTGACCGGATCGGCTATGCTCAAGGATGCGCTGGTGCAGACGGTGGTGCCGCGGCTTTATCTCGCGCCGTCGACGCTCGACCTCCTCGGCGTCGAAATGGAAATCTCGGGACTGCCTGACCGGGCCTATAGAATGCGCCGCGTCATCGAGGAATATATTCCGCGCGATCTGGCATTCGACTACATCCTGATGGATTGTCCGCCATCGCTAAACCTGTTGACGCTGAACGCAATGGCTGCGGCGCATGCGCTGCTGGTACCGCTGCAATGCGAATTCTTCGCTCTCGAAGGACTTAGCCAGCTGTTGCAGACCTATGAGCAGGTTCGCGGCAGCATCAATCCCGAGCTCGAATTGCAGGGCATCGTGCTGACCATGTATGACAGCCGCAACAATCTTTCCGACCAGGTTGTTGCCGATGTTCGCCAGTTTTTGGGTGACAAGGTTTATGAGACCATCATTCCGCGCAATGTCCGCATTTCCGAGGCGCCTTCCTATGGCAAGCCCGCAATTCTTTACGATCTGAAATGCGCCGGCAGCCAAGCCTATCTGCGGCTCGCATCGGAAGTCATCAAGCGCGAACGCAAACTTGCTGCCGCTTGATCGATTCATGTCCGGAATGATTGTTGGCGGAGTGTTGCATGATTGAGGATAGTTCGAAAAAGCGGCTTGGACGCGGCCTGGCCGCGTTGATCGGCGAGCCGGACGCCGGCAGCTCGCAGATGCCTGGCATGGCGCCCGAAATTCGGGCTGACAGGAAAGCGCCGATCGAACATCTGCGTGCCAATGCAAACAATCCGCGCCGCCATTTCGACGAGAGTGAACTGGATGATCTGGCGCGCTCGATCCGCGAGCACGGAATTGTGCAGCCGATACTCGTGCGGACAGCCAGGGGCGGCGGCGGCAATGCGCGATTCGAAATCATAGCCGGCGAAAGACGCTGGCGTGCCGCGCAACGCGCCGGCCTGCATGAAGTGCCGGTAATCGTGCGCGAGGTGGACGACAAGCAGGCGCTGGAGCTAGCGATCATCGAAAACGTCCAGCGCGCCGACCTCAACGCGCTGGAAGAGGCGCGCGGTTACCACCAGCTCATCGAGGAGTACAGTTATAGCCAGGCGGATCTGGGAAATGTCATCGGCAAGAGCCGCAGCCATGTCGCCAACACGCTTCGGCTGTTGAAGCTGCCGAAAGCGGTGCAGGAGTTCGTAAGTTCCGGTGCGCTTTCGGCCGGTCATGCGAGAACACTGGTGACGGCTGAAGATCCGCAGAAACTTGCGGAACGGATCGTCAAGGAAGGCCTCTCGGTCCGGCAGGCCGAAATGCTGGCACAGGAAGCTCAGCACGGAGAAGCGTCCGCCGCCAAACCGGGGCGCGCGCCGGAGGTCAAGAACGCCGATGCCCGAGCGTTGGAAACACGGCTTTCGGACCTGCTCGGCCTGCAAGTTTCGGTCAACTGGAGCGACAACGGCTCCGGAGACATCAAGATTCGATACCGTACGCTCGAACAGCTTGAAGGCGTGTGCCGCAAACTGGAAGGGTGAGAGAGCCGGCTAAGCTTTCTTCCCCAAGCGGCGCGCCTCAGCAGTGATGGCCAGCAACGCCGTGCCGGCAATTGCCGCGGCCAGTGCGGAATTGGCCCTCGACTCCAGCGATGCATGGTCGAGCCGGACCATTGCCCTTGCGATGGCGGGCAGCGTCCAAAGCCGCAAGGCGGAAAGAAAGGCGGCTTTGCGCGAATAGTGCAGTGGCGGCCGCATGGCTGACAGGATCGCGTCGGGCGGCACACGCTGCGTCTCCATCTTGTGGCGGACCGCGTGCAAGGCCTGGAAATGCCGCAAGGTGGCGAGGACCACCATGTCCGGGGTAGTCCCGGACATGGTCAGCCGAGCGAAGACAGTTTCAAAGTAGCGCAAATTGCCGGTCGCCGCAGCATCCACGACATCGTCGGCAGCGAGCGCGGCGCTGTCGCCGGTAATCGCCGCAACGTCGGCTTCCGTCACGCGGCCTCGCCCGTGGCAATACAGCGCCAGCTTTTCGATCTCGTTGCGCGATGTCCGGCGGTCGCCGCCGATATGGGATCGCAAGACTTGCCGGGCTTCGGCGTCGATGGAAAGTCCCGCCTTCTGCATCTCGACGGATATCAGGCGGTCAAGCGCGCGGTCGTCATCGGGGTAACAGGCTATGGCGACGCCGGACTTGGCGCGTTCGACCATGCGGCGCAGTGCAGATTCACGCTTGAGGTCTCCAGCTTCGATCACAATCCAGCAATCAACGGGCGGTCTTTCGAGGACGGGCTTTACCTTGTCCGCCAGATTGCGCCGCGTCGAGCCGCTTACCCGGATCAGGCGCGCGCCGCCAAACATGGCGATTGTGCTTGCCTCCTCGGCCAGCCGCGCATCGCTCGCGGCGGTGTCGGCGTCCATGCGGATCAGGCAGAAGGGATCAGAAAGGTCGACGCCGAACTTTGTGGCGAGGATGTCGGCGCGCTCGGAGACCATTCCCTGATCGGGGCCGTAGAGCAGAACGACGCGGTATGTGGTGTCCGGCTTCTCGACAAACGCGTCGGCCTGGGCGGATTTGACTTCCGCCATATGCGATCAGGCCTTTAGATCGGAAGCGATTGCCAGCCTCAACTGCTCGGCGAGTTCCCGCGCGGCGCGGTTCTCGGCGTCGCGGGCAGCGCGACTGTTTGCAAAGCTTTGCGAAGTGCGGTCGTAGGTCGCCGTGGCAAAACGGGTGCCTCCGGAAACACGCGTGTTGGTGGTGCTGTCGACGAGGTCGTAGCTGGCGGTAATGGTGATCGATCCCGCGGTGAAGTCCCGAATGCCTTCAACAGCGGCGAATTCGTTGCCGGTATTGGTAATGCGCAACTGCAGCCGATAACGGGTATCGGCCTGGTCGCGCCCGCCCTGCAAAAGGAAAATCAGGTGGTTGCGCACCTGCTGCGCCTGGCGCGATTCGACCGGCCCGACGGAAACCTGCGCCAGCGGGCTTTCGGCAAGCGCCGGTCCGGCATGGCCGCTGGAATAGAGCGGTTGCCAGGTGCATCCCGATACTGCAAGCGAAACAGCAAGGCAGGCGGCCCTGAAGCCGGCGCCCGAAAGCCTTGCTGCACTCCAATCGCCGCTAGATGACGACATTGACGATCCTTTTCGGCACGACGATGACCTTGCGCGGCACGGCCCCGTCCAAAGCCTTCTGTATCACATCAATGGAAAGTGTTGCAGCCACAATGTCGCTTTCGGAGGCATCTGCGGCAATCGTGAGATCGGCGCGCTTCTTGCCGTTTACCTGAACCGGAAGCGTGATCTCGTCTTCGGCCAGAAGTGCCGGATCGGCCGCAGGCCATGATGTCTCGGCGACGAGCGTGCCGCCGCCCAGAACTTCCCAGCACTGCTCGGCAAGATGCGGCATCATCGGCGCGATCATCTGGATGAGGAGGCGGGTGCATTCAACGACATGGCCGGCCGGTTTGCCAGCCCTTGTCTGGCGCACCGCATCCTCGATCGCATTGGCAAGGGTGTACATCTGCGCGACGGCGCTGTTGAAACGCAGTTCGCCAATCATCGTATCGACGCGGGCAAGCGTGCGGTGCGCAAGCCGCAATAACTGATCCGATTCGGATCCGGAACCATCCTTGCCGGGCAGTTCGGTAACGTCATTGGCGAGGCGCCAGACCCTTTGCACGAAACGGTGCGCGCCCTCGACCCCGGCCTCGGTCCAGATCACGTCGCGATCGGGCGGCGAGTCCGAAAGCATGAACCAGCGGGCTGTATCGGCTCCGTAACTGGATATGATGTCGTCGGGATCTACCGTGTTGCGCTTCGACTTGGACATCTTCTCGATGCCGCCAATGGAAACCTCGGAACCGTCGGTAACAAGAAATGCCTTTCGGCCTGCATCGCTTTCCTCGACGCGCACTTCCGCGGGAGACAGCCATTTGCCGTCCTTGCCGCGATAGGTTTCGTGAACGACCATTCCCTGCGTGAATAGGCCCTGGAACGGCTCATCCACCCCGCCATGGCCGGTCCGGCGCATCGCGCGGGCAAAGAAGCGCGAATACAGCAAATGAAGGATCGCATGCTCGATGCCGCCGATATACTGGTCAACCGGCAGCCAATGGCTGACTGCCGCCGGATCGGTCGGGCCCGGCGCCTCGGGCGCAGTGAAGCGGGCGAAGTACCAAGACGAATCGACGAATGTGTCCATGGTGTCGGTTTCGCGCATGGCCTGCCCACCGCATTTGGGACAGGCGGTCTTGCGCCAGGTCGGATGCCGGTCCAGCGGATTGCCGGGCCGGTCGAATTCGATGTCGTCAGGCAGTCGAACCGGCAGATTCTCACGCTTTTCCGGCACCACGCCGCAGGTATCGCAGTGAATGACCGGGATCGGACAACCCCAATAGCGCTGGCGTGATATACCCCAGTCGCGAAGGCGGAACTTCGTAACCGACTGCCCGATGTCGCGTTCCTCGCAAAAGCGGATTGCCGCTTCGACTGCTTCGTCGCCCGTCATCACTTCTTCGCCGGCAACCTTTCGGATGAAAAGCACCTGTTCGGTCTTCGCCGGAACGAATGCCGTCCGGCCCACGGGTTCCTCGCCATCCAAGGCGGTGAAGACATCAATCACCGGCAAGCCGTATTTGCGCGCGAAATCAAGGTCGCGCTGGTCATGTGCCGGGCAGCCGAAAATCGCGCCGGTGCCGTAGTCCATCAGGATGAAATTGGCGATGTAGACCGGCAGTTCCCATTGCGGATCAAAGGGATGGACAACCTTGATGCCGGTGTCGAGGCCCTTTTTCTCGGCCCGTTCGATTTCCTCTTGCGAAGTCCCTAGCCTTCGGCATTCCGCGCAGAAGGCGGCTACACCAGGGTCATTCGCCTCAAGCTTCTTCGCCAGCGGATGATCCGGCGAGATGGCGGCGAAGCTCGCGCCCCAAAGCGTATCCGGACGGGTCGTATAGACCTCAAGGTCGCCGAAGCCTTCCGGCGCGCCATTCGTGGCGAAAGAAAATTGCAGGCCGCGCGACTTGCCGATCCAGTTCTTCTGCATCAGCCGGACCTTTTCAGGCCAGCGGTCCAGCGTCTCCAGCGAATCGAGCAGGTCCTGCGACCAGTCCGAAATTTTCAGGAACCACTGTGTCAATTCGCGCTGTTCGACCGGCGCACCGGAGCGCCAGCCAAGGCCGTCGATTACCTGCTCATTGGCCAGAACGGTCTGGTCGACCGGATCCCAGTTGACCTTCGACTTGCGGCGATAGGCTATCCCTGCATCGAGGAAATCGAGGAAGAGCCGCTGCTGCTGCTCGTAATATTCGACATCGCAGGTGGCAAACTCGCGCAACCAGTCGATCGACAGGCCCATGGTCTTGAGCTGGCGGCGCATGGTGTCGATGTTTTCGTAGGTCCACGCCTTGGGATGCACCTTGTTCTGCATCGCGGCATTCTCGGCCGGCATGCCGAAGGCGTCCCATCCCATCGGGTGCAGCACTTCATTGCCCTTCGCGCGCATGTAGCGGGCAATGACGTCGCCCATGGCGTAGTTGCGCACATGGCCCATGTGGATGCGCCCGGACGGATAGGGGAACATCTCGAGGACGTAATATTTGGGCTTGCCGGTTCCTGCGCCGCGCGGCGTCTCGAAAAGCTTTCGCTCGCTCCAGACCTTTTGCCAGCGGGCTTCGGTTTCGCTTGCGTTGTAGCGGATGCTTGCCATATGCGCGGGACTCTGCACGGTTTTTCCGGGAGATGGCCGGTGGTCAATCAGAATTCGCGGCAGGGGTCAACAGCAGAGGCGGTGGTGGCATGAGCGGGGCAGTGGCGAATCTGCATAAAATACTCGCCGCAATGGATGCGGCCGCGACCTTGGCGGGGCGCGAAAGCGGAAAAACCGTGCTGGTCGCGGTGAGCAAGACCTTCGATGCGGAGGCTATCCTCCCCGTGTTGGAGGCCGGACACCGAGTGTTCGGCGAGAACAGGGTGCAGGAGGCGGCGGCCAAATGGCCGGCGCTGCGCGCACGATTTCCCGATCTGGAACTCCATCTCATCGGCCCGCTGCAGAGCAACAAGGCGGGCGAGGCGGTAGCGCTGTTTGACGTGATCGAGACGGTCGATCGCGAAAAAATCGCCTCAGCGCTTGCCAGCGAAATGAACCGGCAAGGCCGCCGCCCGAAACTGTTGGTGCAGGTGAACACCGGGCGCGAGCCGCAAAAGGCGGGCGTCATGCCGGATGAAGCGGGGGCATTTGTCGCTGTTTGCCGGGATCGTTACGGCCTCGAAATAAGTGGTCTCATGTGCATTCCACCGGCCGGGGAGAATCCGGCGCCGCATTTCCAGATGCTTGGCGACCTCTCCCGCGAATGCAGCACTCCCCTGCTTTCCATGGGCATGTCGGGAGATTTTGAAACCGCCATCAAAAATGGCGCCACGCATGTGCGGGTCGGCAGCGCGATTTTCGGAACGCGCTGACTCAGGCAAGCACCTTTATCGCGATGTTGCCCGACAATAGCGCCGGCAGCAGCTTGCGCATCTGTTGCGGTTCAAGGGCGATGCAGCCTTGGGTGGGGCCGCCATCCTGGCGTGTCATGTGCATGAAGATGGCGCTGCCGCGGTTGCGGGCGCGCCGCGAGTAGTTCCAGTCAAGAATGAGGCACACATCGTAAAGACGGTCGGTGCGCAGCAATGTTTCGTGGCTGGCGCGAAACGGCAGCGCGACCGGGCGGTTGTAACAGGGGTGAGACGGCGAGTCGCACCAGCCAATTTTCACGGACGCGGCCGCCAGCATGTGCATGCCGCGAAAGGTGCGAAACGACGGGTTGCGGTAGCCGCCCAGCACGCGAAGCGTGCCCGCCGGCGTCGCCCCGTCCCCTTCGTGCTTGCGCACGGAAATCCCGCTGCGCCCGAGGATGCAGGTCTGGACCGACCGGCCGGTTCTCAGCAATCCGCGGTGCGCAATTCTTCCCGGCGCGCGGCAGACCACCCATTGCGCCCGCGCGCTTGAACCTTTTTTTACCGGAAGCACGTGCAACACGGGCTAAATTCCATCACAAAGGGTTGATCAAACGGGGCTGAAACGTGGCTGCGCAAAGCTTTACCTATGGATATCACCTGCGTAGCTGCGACCGCCAAGGCGGGTATCACGGGGATATTCATGACGTCGAGAAATATTCTGTTGGTCGATGATGATGGCGGACTCAGGGAAGCGCTGACGGAGCAGCTCTCGCTATACGAGGAATTTTCGATCACCTGCGAAGCCAATGCGGCCAAGGGTATCCACGCTGCGCGAAACAATCGCGTCGACCTGATGATCATGGATGTCGGGTTGCCGGACATGGACGGGCGCGAAGCGGTAAAGCTGCTGCGCAAGACCGGCTTCAAGGCGCCGATCATCATGCTGACCGGCCACGACACCGATTCGGACACGATCCTGGGTCTGGAAGCGGGCGCCAATGACTATGTCACCAAGCCATTCCGCTTCGCCGTGCTGCTTGCGCGGTTGCGGGCGCAATTGCGCACCCATGAGCAAAGCGAGGACGCGGTATTCACTGTCGGTCCATATACGTTCAAACCGGCGCAGAAGATCCTGATCGAATCGAATGGCGGCAAGGTCCGGCTGACTGAAAAGGAAACGGCAATCGTCAAATATCTCTACAGGGCCGAGCAAAAGGTGATTGGCCGGGATGAGCTTCTGGAACAGGTCTGGGGCTACAATTCCGGCGTGACCACCCATACGCTGGAGACCCATGTCTATCGGCTGCGCCAGAAAATCGAGGCGGATCCAGCGAATGCCGCGATCCTGATGACCGAGAGCGGCGGCTACAAGATCGTCCCCTGAGCGGCGGTAGAAGGATAGACAGTGGCGCTTGCCGAAGACATCGCTCTTCTGAGCCAGGTTGATCCCTTCCGCGCGCTCGGCGAGGAAAAGCTGCGACTGATCGCCTTCGGTGCCGAGCGCCGGCGGCTCCAGGCCGGCCAGGTTCTCTTCCGTCAGGACACGCCGGCCGATTGCGCCTTCGTCGTGGCCTCGGGCAGATTCGACCTTTGTGTCAGCACGGATCAGCCGATCAAGACGAACGGAGAGCACATTGAGGCGGGCATTATCCCCGGCGGCCGTTGCGCGTG
>JBGSJA010000288.1:0-8117 GCA_041742235.1 Salaquimonas sp.
TTCGAGGGTTTCGAGTTTCGCACCTCGCGCGGCGGAGCGCCGGGCGGCAGTGCCGGCGGGTTTGGCGCCGAGGATATCTTGAGCGAGATGTTCGGGTTCGGACGCGGCGCTGGTGGTGCACGCGCCGGGGCGCAGCGCGGCGGATTCCAGCAAAGCGGGCCGTTTGGCGGACAGGGCGGCGGCAACCCGCTCGACCTCAAGCTGAGCGCCGACGTCACCATCGAGGACATCGCCCGCGGCAAAGGTTCTGTGCGCCTCGCCAATGGCAAGCAGCTTTCCTTCGCCCTGCCGGCCGGTGCGACGGACGGACAGACAGTCCGGCTTGCCGGGCAGGGCAACAAGGCGCCCGGCATGCAGCCCGGGGATGCGCTGGTCACGCTGCGCTTCGTCAAGCATCCGCGTTTCGCGCTCGACGGGCACGATATCCGCACCGAAGCTGACCTCCCGCTCAAGACTGCCGTGACCGGCGGCAAGGTGGCGGTCGAAACCCTTGACGGCAAGGTGGCGCTGACGGTTCCCGCATGGACCGACTCGGGCAAGGTTTTCCGTCTCAAGGGCAAGGGCGCTCCGAAAAAGGGCGGCGGCCATGGCGACATGCTTGTAGCGCTGGTCATCAAGCTTCCCAAGGACGGGCGCGCATCGCTCGAATCGCTGATGCGGCAGGAGGGCGAGGCCAAGGCCTGACCCGCGTTCCGCCCGGCGCCGTCCTTGCGGCTTTGTCCGGCTTGTGCCATATGCGCGAAACGGCCCCCGGCGGCATTGCAGGGAGCCTCATTCGCGCGGGACCGGGTATCGGAGCGTATTGCATGGCCGTAAATGGCGGAATTCTTCAGGGCAAGCGCGGCCTCATCATGGGGCTGGCAAACAACCGCTCCATTGCATGGGGCATCGCCAAGGCCTGTGCTGCGCAAGGCGCGCAGATCGCGCTCACCTATCAGGGCGACGCGCTGAAGAAGCGCGTCGAGCCGCTGGCGGCAGAACTTGACGCAATCGTCGTTGGCCATTGCGACGTGACAGCGCCCGAAACCATCGACGCGGTGTTTTCGGATCTTGCGCAGCGCTGGGGCAGTCTCGACTTCCTGGTCCACGCGATCGCGTTTTCCGACAAGGACGAGTTGACAGGCCGCTATGTCGACACATCGCTGGCCAATTTCCAGCGCACCATGGACATTTCCGTCTATTCGCTGACTTCCGTCGTGCAACGGGCCGAAAAGCTGATGACCGGCGGCGGCTCGATCCTGACGCTGACTTACTACGGCGCTGAAAAGGTCATGCCGCACTACAACGTCATGGGCGTGGCCAAGGCGGCGCTCGAGACATCGGTCAAATATCTGGCCGTCGACCTCGGCAAGCAGCAGATCCGCGTCAATGCGATTTCAGCCGGGCCGATCAAGACGCTGGCGGCATCGGGTATCGGCGACTTCCGCTACATCCTCAAGTGGAACGAGTACAATTCGCCGCTGAAGCGCACCACCACCATCGAGGAAGTCGGCGACACCGCAGCGTTCATGCTTTCCGACATGGCTCGCGGCATCACCGGCGAAGTGCTGCATGTGGACAGCGGCTATCACGTCGTCGGCATGAAGGCCGTGGATGCGCCGGACATTTCCGTCATCAAGGACGAGTAGTCCACACACCTGACCCCTGCGGCGGCTAATGAAGAGACCTATCCTTTATTACATCCGCCATGGCCAGACCGACTGGAACGCACAATTGCGCTTCCAGGGGCGGCAGGACATTGCACTCAACGACACCGGCCGGGCGCAGGCGCTGGAAAACGGGCGCAAGCTCGCGCGGCTTGTTGCGCAGCCCGCCGCCTTCGATTTCGTCACCAGCCCGCTCGGGCGCACGCGCGAGACGATGGAGATCGTGCGACGCGCCATGGGGCTGGCGCCTGATGGCTACCGCATTGACGACCGGCTGATCGAAGCCTCCTACGGGATCTTGGAAGGCACCACGCTTGGGGAGTTCAAGGCGGCGGACCCCGCCTTGCACAAGGAGCGCACGCGCGCCCGATGGACCTTCTGCCCGCCGCAGGGCGAAAGCCACGCCATGGTGCACCGGCGCATCCGCGAATGGTACGACACCGTGACCGAAGACACCGTCGTGGTGGGCCACGGCGTCGTCGGGCGGGTGCTGCGCTACCACCTCCTTGACCTTGATCCGCACGAGGCAGCCGATTATGTCTTTCCTCAGGACCGGGTTTTCGTCTGGGACGGCAGCGGGGAAAAGCAGTTCTGACCGGAAAACCGGTTTGACCCGCAAGGCGCGCTTTCCTATACCACGACACCTGCCGGTTTTCCGGCTTTCGCAACGGCTGGACGATCCATGTCCTTCAATACCTTCGGCCATATGCTGCGCGTCACCACCTGGGGCGAAAGCCACGGCGTTGCGCTTGGCTGCGTTGTCGATGGCTGCCCGCCCGGCATCCGCTTCAGCACGAGCGAAATCCAGGCCGAACTTGACCGCCGCAAGCCGGGCCAATCCAAATTCACCACGCAGCGGCGCGAGGACGACGCCGTGGAGGTGCTTTCCGGCGTCATGCCGGTCGATGGCGAGGACGGCGCGTTCATTACCACCGGCGCGCCCGTGTCGATGATGATCCGCAACATGGACCAGCGCTCCAAGGACTATTCCGAGATCAAGGAGCGCTACCGGCCCGGCCATGCCGACTACACCTATGATGCGAAATACGGCATTCGCGACTATCGCGGCGGCGGACGGTCTTCGGCCCGCGAAACGGCCGCCCGGGTTGCCGCGGGGGCATTGGCGCGCAAGATCGTCCCAGGCGTCGCCGTGCGCGGGGCGATGGTGCAGATGGGTTCGATCAAGGTCGACCGCTCACGCTGGGACTGGGAGGAGGTGCGCCGCAACGACTTCTTCTGCCCCGACCCGGTCGTGGCGGGCGAATGGGCGGACTACCTGACGAAGATACGCAAGGCCGGTTCCTCCATCGGCGCAGTGATCGAGATCGTCGCAGAGGGCGTTCCCGCGGGCCTTGGCGCGCCGATCTACGCCAAGCTCGACCAGGACATCGCCGCCCATTTGATGAGCATCAACGCCGTCAAGGGCGTCGAGATCGGCGATGGCTTCGGCGCGGCGGAACTGACCGGTGAGGAAAACGCCGATGAAATGCGGGTGGGCAATGACGGCAGGCCCGTTTTCCTGTCCAACCATGCCGGCGGCATCCTCGGCGGAATTTCCAGCGGGCAACCGGTCGTCGCGCGGTTCGCGGTGAAGCCGACATCGTCGATCCTGACGCCGCGCCGGTCGATCACGGCATCGGGCGTGGAAACGGACGTTTCCACCAAGGGCCGGCACGATCCGTGCGTCGGCATACGCGCTGTTCCCATCGGGGAGGCCATGGTCGCCTGCGCGGTCGCCGACCACTATCTGATGCATCGCGGCCAGACCGGGAAAGGCTGAGGCAATGCCCGTCGACCAGGAACGCATTGCCGACGTCATTCGCGCCTTCGAGGCAGGCGAGATTGTGGTCGTCACCGACGACGATGACCGCGAGAACGAAGGTGACCTCATCGTGGCGGCAGCCCACTGCACCACCGAGAAAATGGCCTTCATCATCCGCCACACCAGCGGCATTGTCTGCGCGCCAATGACGGCGAGCGAAGCGCGGCGCCTGAACCTTCCGGCCATGGTCTCGGACAATGACGCGCCGCATTCCACGGCTTTCACCGTCTCTGTCGATTACCGGCATGGCACGACGACCGGCATTTCGGCGGAGGAGCGAACAATCACCGTCAGGGGGCTGGCCAATCCCAATTCGGGCGCGGCGGATTTCGTGCGGCCCGGCCACATATTCCCGCTCGTTGCGCGAGAGGGCGGCGTGCTCATGCGCTCGGGCCATACCGAGGCGGCGGTCGATCTTTGCCGGCTTGCCGGACTGCCGCCCGTGGGCGTCATTTCGGAATTGATGAACGAGGACGGGACGGTGACGTGCGGCCCGCAGGTGGCAGCTTTCGCGGAACGCCACGGCCTCAAGATGATTTCCGTCGCCGATCTCATTGCCTGGCGGCAGCGGCGCGAGAGCCTGGTCGAGCGCGTATCCAGCGCGCCGGTGGCGACCTTCGCCGGGCCCGCCACGGCGATCACCTACAAGACGCCATGGGATCCGATGCACCATCTGGCGGTGGTGTTCGGCGACATCAGGGGCGGGCGCAACATTCCCGTGCGGCTTCACATCGAATCGGTACTGGACGACGTTTTCGGCGCTTCCGACACGCTTCACAAGGCGATGCAGCACATCGGCAGCGGCGGGCGCGGCGTGGTGGTGTATCTGCGCGAAGGCTCGGTCGGCGTCGGCCAGACGCAGCGGCGCCATGGTTCCGGCGCTACGATGAGCGTGGAAGAACGCGAGGCGCATGGTTCGGCGCGCAGCCGCGAAAACGAATGGCTCGAGATAGGGCTTGGCGCGCAAATCCTGCGCGATCTCGGGATCGAGTCGATCGAGTTGATGGCCTCGCGCGAACGGCGCTATGTCGGCATCGACGGGTTCGGCATTGAAATTTCCAAAACCATCATCACCGAATAGGCCATTGGCCGGGCGGGAAACCATGAGCGCCAGCATGCACATTGTCAGGACCGCCATGCTGGCCATGACCCTTCTTTCAGGTTGGCCGGCGCACGCAGCCGATGCTTGGAGGGCGTCTCCCGTAGAGAAGGCCGATCCCGGGGAGATATTCAAGGAGACGCGGCCGCCGGCGCCGTCTGAAATCCCCGGAATGTTGACCGCGCCGGCTTCGCCCATCGGCGACATTGAAGCCGCTTGGTACGCCATTCCAACCTCGCGCTATCGGCATGGCGCGCTGGGCGACACGGTGGAGGGCGGGGCACTTGTCGTGCAGCTCAAAGGCGGTGCGCAGGTCACCTATCGCCTGCCCGAGACCGAGGTTTTCGAGGACATCGCGCCGCGCATCGCCGATCTCGACAATGACGGCACGAGCGAGATCTTGACGATCGTTTCAACCTTCGGGGGCGGGGCCGCGATCGTGATCTTCCGTGTGACGGGGGGCGATGCACTCGTCAAGATGGCGGCGACGCCGCCTCTGGGGCGTGAAAACACCTGGCTCAACATCGCCGGAATCGAGCGCTATTTCGGTACGCAGACACCGGAAATCGCGTTCGTGGCAAGACCGCATCTTGACGGGCGGCTCGGATTTCTCAAATTCATTCGCGGCAATCTGCGCCTGGTGACTGCCAAGCCCGGGTTTTCCAACCATGCTTTCGGCTCGGCGGAATTGCGGCTGTCAGCCAGCGCCGATATCGACGGCAACGGCAACATGGAACTTGCCCTGCCATCGCTCGACCGCAAAAAGCTGCGCATCCTGTCGCTGACTCGAAAGGGAATTGTCGAGCTTGCGGAAGTGGCGCTCTCCGCGCCCGTGGACAAGGCAGTCATCGCCGAGGGAACGGGCAAGGACGCGGCGTTCATCGTCGGTCTCGAAGATGGCACGGTTTGGCGGATCAGCCGGTGACCGGCGGCGAACTTTGACGCAGGCCATGGCGGTCCAGGTTTTCAGCACCCATATGCGGTCAAGGAGTTAGGCGTGAGCACCCGCTACTATCATCATCCGATATGCCTCGAACATTTGATGCCGCCGGGCCATCCAGAACGGCCTGACAGGCTGCGTGCGATAGAGGAAGCGCTGTCGGACGAGCGGTTCCATTTCCTTGACCGCCAGGAAGCGCCGGAGGCCGATCCCGAGCAGTTCACCCTCGCCCATCCACGCAGCCATATCGAGCGGATGGCGAGCCTCATCCCGCAAACCGGGCTAGTGCGGATCGACGAGGACACCACCGCCAGCCCGAAGAGCTGGGAGGCGGTCAAGCGCGCGGTCGGCGCAGCGATTGTCGCGGTCGACGGGGTATTCTCGGGCGAGTTCGCGAACGCGTTCTGCGCCATGCGCCCGCCCGGCCACCATGCGGAAAAGACCAATGCCATGGGCTTTTGCCTGGTCAACACGGTCGCCATCGCCGCAAGGCACGCACAAAAGGCGCACGGGGCGGAGCGTGTCGCGATCGTCGATTTCGACGTCCACCACGGCAATGGCACGCAGGACATTTTCTGGGACGACAAATCCGTGCTGTTTGCCTCCACGCACCAGATGCCACTCTACCCCGGCACTGGCGCCTTGTCCGAGACGGGGGCTGGAAACATCTTCAACGCGCCGCTGCGCGAGGGCGACAGCGGGCAACAGTTCCGCGATGCCTTTCTCAACCGCATCCTGCCGGCGGTTGACAGCTTCCGGCCGGACCTCATCATCGTTTCGGCGGGGTTCGATGCCCATTGGCGCGATCCGCTGGCGGGATTGCAACTGACCGGGCAGGATTTCGACTGGGTGACCGGCAGGCTTATGGAACTTGCCGGACGCCATTGCGGTAACCGCCTCGTGAGCGTGCTGGAAGGCGGATACGACCTGCAAGGCCTTGCGGAATCGGCTTCCGCGCATGTAAACCGCCTGATGGCGGGTTGATACAAGGAACGCAACAATGTCCGCAAACAACGGCGAAGTGGCGACGATGAGCTTCGAGACGGCGCTTGCCGAACTCGAGAAGATCGTCGAACGCCTTGAGCAGGGCAATGTCGCGCTTGAGGAATCGATTTCCCAATACGAGCGCGGCGAGAAGCTGCGCGACCACTGCCAGAAGCTGCTGGGCGCGGCGGAGGCCAAGGTCGAGAAGATACGCCTGTCGCAGGACGGCAAGCCCGTTGGCGTCGAACCGCTGGACCCGGAGTGAGCGCATCGCGATGAAAACCATCCGTTATGGCGCCTGGGCACTGGTTGCACTCATCGTCTTGGCAGTTGCCTATGTCGCGCTGACGGGCGATGCGGGCCGCAAGGCGCTAGAAATGGCCAATGTGAAACTTGGCGGACCTTTCGAACTCATCCGCGCCGACGGCACGCCGATCACCGACAAGGACCTTGCCGGCAAGCCACACGCGATCTTCTTCGGCTTCACCCACTGCCCCGAGGTGTGCCCGACCACGCTTTACGAGGCGGCCGGCTGGCTGGAGAAGCTTGGCCCGGATGCCGAAGGATTCAACATTTATTTCATTACCGTCGATCCGGAACGCGACACGCCCGAGGTGATCAAGGATTATGTCGCGTCATTCGATCCGCGCATTACCGGCATCACCGGCGCGCCAGACAAGATCGCCAAGGTCATTTCCGACTATCGTGTCTATGCGAAGCGGGTGGAACTCGAAGGCGGCGACTACACCATGGATCACACGGCGACCGTGTATCTCATCAACGCCGACGGCAGCTTCGCCGGAACGATCGCCTACAATGAGAACCCGGACGTGGCGCTTGAAAAGCTTCGCAAGCTGATCAAGAATGGCTGACATGCAAACGGCAGTATCGACCGACAAAGGTGGAACACGCCTCGCCTTGGTGCTGGTGGCGGCATCGGCTGCCATTATTGTGGCGGGCGTTGCGGGTTGGCTGTGGATGCAGCACGGACTTGCAATTTACGTCGCACAGGCCGCGACATTTGCGTGGAATTGCTTCTAGCAAGTCAGTAATCAGACAATTTATAACTTTTAAATCAATCATTTACCAAGTCCGTTTGCGCTTTCCTAAGCGTGATTGCGCATTGTTCCTGCAGTTGCACACATCGGGGGACGACGATGCGAGTTGCATGGAACGCCGCGCTGGCGGCGATGGCTTTGCTTTGGAATTTTGAACCCGCGAACGCTGTCGACAAACACGACAAACGGGTGGAACAGGCGGCGATCGCGCGCGCTGCGGACAAGATCGGCGATCTGCGCGGGGCGCTCTCGCATGACGCGAGGCTGGCCGACAGCGTCACGCAGCCCAAGCGAACATTGCGCCCGCCCTCTGCGCCAAGACCGGCGGGTGCGCTTCCGCCGATGGTCATGAACGACGATCCATACATGGTCGATACGATCATCACCGGATCCAACCGCAAGGCTCCGCTCGAACCGGTGCGCTGACGAGCCTTGCGTTTCGCGCTGGCGCGTTCCAATGACGCGGGATGAAAATCCGTCTCGATCAGGCACTTGTCGACCGCGGGCATTATGCCAGCCGCTCGCGTGCACGCGACGCCGTGCTGCGCGGGGCGGTGCGCGTCAACGG
>JBGSJA010000289.1:0-23472 GCA_041742235.1 Salaquimonas sp.
TGCACGGTCTGTGGCCGCAGCCGGGAACGCGCGCCTGGTGCACGGATGATGCGCGAAGCGTCGCAGCCGACAAGGACGGGCGCTGGCGCGACATCGACATCGACCGCCTCGACGATCCGCTGTGGCGGCGACTGCAAGCGGCCATGCCCGGCACGCGCTCGCAATTGCACCGGCACGAATGGATAAAACATGGCACCTGCATGAAGGGGGCCACGGCGGCGAGCTATTTCGAGACGAGCCTCGACCTTCTCGACGCGGTCAATGCTTCATCCACAGCCCGGCTTTTCGCCGAAAACATCGGCCGCAGGCTGACCGCCGGGCAAGTGCGCGCTGCATTCGACGCGGATTTCGGCGAAGGCGCCGGCGAGCGGGTGAAGCTGTCATGCAGCTATGACGGCAACCGCCGCATCATCACGGAGATCACCATCGGCCTCAAGGGTCCGCTCGACCGCGATGCCTTCAGCCGCGAGGAACTGGCCGCGCTCATCATGGCGTCCCCGCCGGTCGAGGAAGGCTGCCCCGCCGGCGTTGTCGATGGCGTTGGCGATCAATAGGGCTTGCACGCGCCATGGCGTGCGCCACATTGAAGCCCATGCGCCCTGAAGACCTGCTTTGTCCCTCGCCCAAGGGCCTTTTCTGCCCGCCCGGCAACTTTCATATAGACCCGGTTGTGCCGGTGGACCGGGCGCTCGTCACGCACGGCCACAGCGACCATGCGCGCGCCGGACATGGCGCGGTGATGGCGACGCGCGAGACGCTCGACATCATGGCTATCCGCTATGGAGAGGACTTCGCCGGCTCCACGCAGGCGGCCGGCTTTGGCGAAACGGTCGAAGTGAACGGCGTCTCGGTGACGTTCAAGCCGGCGGGCCATGTGCTGGGATCGGCGCAAATTTGCGTCGAACACAAGGGAATGCGGATCGTCGCCTCCGGCGACTACAAGCGTCTCGCCGATCCGACCGCCGAGACGTTCGAACCGGTACGCTGCGACGTGTTCATCACCGAGGCAACGTTCGGCCTGCCGGTCTTCCGCCATCCAAGGCCGGCCGAGGAGATCGGCAGGCTGTTTACCTCCATTCGCGAATTCCCCGACCGGGCGCATCTCGTCGGCGTCTATGCGCTCGGCAAGGCGCAGCGGGTGATCCGGCTGTTGCGCGACAGCGGCTGGCAAAGGCCGGTCTATATCCACGGCTCGCTCAAGGCGCTTTGCGATTATTACCAGCAAAGCGGCATTGAACTGGGCGAATTGCGACCCGCGACCGCCGATGCAAAGGACAAGGAGGCCTATGCGGGCGAGATCATCCTCGGCCCGCCCTCCGCCTTCAACTCGCCCTGGGTGCGGCGCTTTCCCGATCCGCTCATCGCTTTCGCCTCGGGCTGGATGCAGATCCGCCAGCGCATGAAGCAGCGCGGCGTGGAACTGCCGCTGGTCATTTCCGACCATTGCGACTGGGACGAACTGACCGCGACGATCCGCGACACCGGCGCGTCGGAAATCTGGGTGACGCATGGCCGCGAGGAGGCGCTGGTGCGCTGGTGCGAACTCAACCAGCTTCGCGCCCGCCCGCTGCACCTCGTGGGCTATGAAGACGAGGTCGAGTGATGCACGCCTTCGCCGCTTTGCTCGAACGCATCGTGCTCACTCCCTCGCGCAATCGCAAGATCGAACTGATGGTGCATTATTTCCGCGACACGCCGGACCCGGACCGCGGTATCGGCCTTGCCGCGATCACCGGCACGCTTGACCTGCCTGCGGTGAAGCCGGCGCTGATCCGGCAACTGGCGGAGGAAGTGACCGATCCGGTGCTGTTCCGCATGTCCTACGACTATGTCGGGGACCTGGCGGAAACCGTAGCGCTGATCTGGCCGGTCGACACACGCGGGCGAGCGGCGGACCTGCCGTTGTCGCAAGTGGTGCACGACCTTGCGCAGGCGTCGCGCAGCGAGGCGCCGGCGCTCATGCGTCGGCTGCTCGACACGCTCGGCCCTTCGGAACGCTTTGCGCTGATCAAGCTGGCGGGCGGAGCCCTGCGCATCGGCGTTTCGGCGCGGCTGGCCAAGCAGGCGCTCGCCGATCTTGGCGGCAAGGATGTGGGCGAGATCGAGGAATTGTGGCACGGCTTGCGTCCGCCCTTCACCGAACTTTTCGCATGGCTCGAGGGCCGGGCTGAAAAGCCTGCCAATGCCGCCGCTGCGCCGTTCAGGCCTGTGATGCTTTCCAATGCGCTGGAAGAGCGCGATGCGCCGCAGATCGCGCCCGAGACCCATGTCGCGGAGTGGAAATGGGACGGCATCCGCGTCCAGGCCGTGGCCGAGCGGGGCGTGCGCCGCCTTTATTCGCGCACCGGCGACGATATTTCCGGCGCGTTTCCCGATGTCATCGAGGCGATGGATTTCGAAGGCGCGATCGACGGCGAACTTCTGGTCGGCTCCACCGCCGATCCGAACAGCGGAACGGGCACATTCTCCGACCTGCAGCAGCGGCTCAACCGCAAGAGCGTGTCGGCAAAGGAACTGGCGCGGTATCCGGCCTTCATCCGCGCCTATGACCTCATCGTACATGGCGGCGAGGATATCCGGGCCGAGCCGCTGATGGCGCGCAAGGAACGGCTTGCCGGCTTCGTTGCGCAGCTCAATCCGTCGCGGTTCGACCTGTCTCAGATGCTGGATTTCGCCAGCTTCGAGGACCTCGTGGCGATGCGGCTCAACCCGCCGCACCCGGTCATCGAGGGACTGATGCTGAAGCGGCGCGACGCGCCCTATCTGCCCGGGCGGCCAAAGGGGCCGTGGTTCAAGTGGAAAAAAGACCCGCACACGGTGGACGCGGTGCTCATGTACGCCCAGCGCGGCCATGGCAAGCGGTCGGGCTTTTATTCCGACTACACTTTCGGGGTGTGGCGCGGCGACAATGAGCTGGTTCCCGTCGGCAAGGCCTATTTCGGCTTCACGGACGAAGAATTGAAGCAGATCGACAAATTCGTGCGCGACAACACGATCGAGCGGTTCGGGCCGGTTCGCTCGGTGCGGGCCGAGCACAATTTCGGATTGGTGCTGGAAGTGGCCTTCGAAGGGCTGGCGCGTTCGGGCCGGCACAAGAGCGGCGTCGCAATGCGTTTTCCGCGCATTTCACGCATCCGCTGGGACAAGCCGCCGGTCGAGGCCGACAGGCTCGACACCCTTGAAGCAATGCTGCCGCCGCTTCCTTGAAAAAGCGCTCCGCGATGCGTAGTTTCAGGCAGCAACCCGAGGGCGATTCATGGCCGACCGCGTAACCAACTTCCTGGGCGACACGCCGCTTCGCACAGCAGTCAAGCTGGCGGTGATTTCGCTGGTCGTCGGCGTCATCATGGCCTCGCTCAACTTCACGCCGCTCGACCTGTGGTACGCGCTGCGCGATTTCCTGCGCTGGCTTTACGATCTCGGCTACGAGGCTTTCGAGCGGCTCGGCATCTATTTCATCTATGGCGCGATGGTCGTGGTGCCGGTGTTCATCGTCATGCGGCTATTGTCGTCCGGACGGCGCAACTAGCGCCGGCGCAGCGCCGGAAGGCCGATGCCCACCGCTTCGAAGCCGCCATCCACCGACAAGCACTGGCCGGTGATGTAGCTCGCCTCGCTCGAGCACAGGAAATGGATCGCATTGGCGATTTCGTCTTCCGTGCCATAGCGGTTGAGCGGGATCGCGTCGTGATAGGCGGCGATGATTTCCGGCGAATGCACCGCCATGGCCAGCTTCGTGCGCACAGGTCCGGGGCAGATGCAATTGGCGCGGATGCCATGCTCGCCCAGTTCCGCCGCCTGCTGCAACGTCAGCTGGATGACAGCGGCCTTGGACGTGCCATAGGCAACGCGCAGCGTCGACGCCCTCAGCCCCGAAATGCTGGCAATGTTGACGATTGCCCCGCCCTGCCGCTTGATAAGCGGGATGGCGGCCTGCGAGGTCAGGAACACGCCGTCGAGATTGACGGACATCACGCGGCGCCAGCGCTCGTATGTCGTCTCCTCGATGGGTCCGAAATCGGCGACGCCGGCATTGTTGACCAGCGCATCGAGGCGGCCGCATTCGTTCGCGATCCTCGCCATGAAGGCCTCGACCGATGCCGCGTCCGAGACGTCGCCATGGATGCGCAATGCACCTTCGAGCACTTGCGCCACAGCCTCCAGTTCACCGTCGTCGACATCGACGATCGCGACCTGCCAGCCTTCGTTCAAGAAGCGCCGCGCGGTCGCAAGCCCGATGCCGCGCACCCCGCCCGTAACCAGAACCGTCCGTCTCATGATGCCGCCTTGCGTTGCCAAATGCAGTAGAAGCCTTCCGGCGATAGCGAGCCGGCATAATAGGTTCCGGGCTGGTGGTAAAGCTCGGCCAGCGTTCCGCCCAGCGTCATGGAAGCTGTCATGTCGGCGAAGCCTGCTTCTTCCCAGACATCCTTGTGGACCGTGCAGGCGAACAGTCCGCCGGGCCTAAGCACACGAAACAATTCCGGCAGGCAGACAGCGCCGACATGGGCATGGGTGAAGGTCCCGGTGCAGATCATCGCGTCATAGAGATTGCCGGCAAGCGCGAGCGGCTTGGTAAGGTCTGCTTCGACCAGTGTCTCATAGACGCCGCGAGAACCCGCGACCGCCAGCATTTGCGGCGAGAAATCCAGCGCATCGACATGGGTGAAGCCCAGCCTTGCAAGCTCGGCGCCTGCAAGGCCGGTGCCCGCGCCGACATCCAGGACTCGTGCCTCGCGGCCCGGCATGTAGGCGGCAAGCAATTGGGCCGTACGCGCGGGCGTCAGATAGCCGAGGCCTTCCAGCATCGCCTTGTCATAGCCTTGCGCCCAGTCGCGATAGAGCACGCGCGCCTCTTCCGTGTCCTTCAGCGCATAGGCGCGCTCCAGCATTTCGCGTGCGTTGGCGTCCATGAAACCACTGCCTTGTTGATGCGCCAACTTGCCCCCGGACGACGCATATTGCAAACTCGCGTGCGGCAAGGAGGCCCCATGAACGACGCCATCGATTATTTCTTCAGTTCCGTTTCGCCCTTTGCCTGGCTTGGCCATCGCCAGTTGATGGCGATCGCCACGAAGCACGGCCAGGAAGTGCACCTGCACCCGGTAAATTTGGGCGGTGTGTGGGAAGTGTCGGGCGGCGTGCCGCTCGCCCAGCGCCCGCCGGTGCGCCAACGCTACCGGCTGATCGAATTGCAGCGCATCGCCCTGTTTCGCGGTCTTCACATCAATCCGAAGCCTGCCCATTTCCCGACCAGTCCCGAAATGGCCGACCGCACGATCATTGCCCTGTCGCAAGCCGGTCGCAGCCCCGCCGCCTTCGCGTTCGCGGTGGGCGAAGCGTTGTGGTCGAAGGACCGGCAGATTGCCGACGAGGCCGTGATCGCTGAAATCCTTCAGGAATGCGGCTTCAACCCCGGCAGCATTCTGGAGCAGGCAAAGTCGGAAAAGACGGCGGCGATACGAGAGGAAAACACCAAGGCGGCGATCGCGGCGGACGCGATCGGTTCGCCCTGCTACGTCTACAAGGGCGAGCCGTTCTGGGGACAGGACAGGCTCGACCTTCTCGACCACATGATCACGACCGGGCGGTCCCCGATCCGGGCATTGTGACGGAATTGGGGCAAGGAGTCTGGACTCCCGCCCGGAGCGAAGCTAAAAAGGAATAATTTCCTTTTCCCCGGCGCCAATGGCCGGGCCGCAATACGGCAGGTTCAGCGAATGCTTTCGCACAGCGCAGTATGGACAGCGATCGATGCATTGGCACAGATGCATCGCCTGACGCCGTCCGGACTTGCCCGCAAGTCGGGCCTGGATCCGACCAGCTTCAACAAGTCCAAGCGCATCACGCCGTCCGGACGGCCGCGCTGGCCCTCGACTGAATCCATCGCCAAGGCGCTCAAGGCGACCGGCACGCCGCTCGAGGAATTCATGGCGCTGATGCAAGAGCCGTCGCCCGCCCACAAGCCGGTGCGGCAAGCTGTCCACGCGCCGCAGGCAAAATACCGCATGCCGCCAAGCGCCGTGCCGCTGCTCGGCTTCGCGCAAGCAGGCGTCGGCGGCTTCTTCGACGATGGCGGTTTTCCTGCCGGACAGGGATGGGAAGAAATCCAGTTCCCCACGGGAGACGCGGACAGCGTCTATGCGCTCAAGGTCACGGGGGATTCGATGCTGCCGCTCTACCGCAGCGGCGATGTCATCATCGTCGCGCCGGGCGCCAACATCCACAAGGGCGACCGCGTCGTCGTCAAGACACGGGACGGCGAAGTGATGGCGAAGTTGCTGATGCGGCGCAATGCGCGTCAGGTTGAGTTGAAGTCAATCAACCCGGAGCATCCCGATCGCGTGATCATGGCGAGCGACATCGACTGGATCGCCCGCATCCTTTGGGCGAGCCAGTAATCCGGTGAGCGGACATGCGTTTGCTCGCCAAACTCATTCTCGTCATGACGGTCCTGCTTGCGGGCGCGATTTTCTTCTTTCCCGTGAAAGAGAAGACCGGCTCCGCGCCGCCAGCCGCGGGCCCGCCAGCGGTTGAAGAACCCGTTCGCGGCGGGTTGCGCAACGTTACGCCGCAGGACATGACCCAGCCGCCGCCAATTGCCGAAGGCACGATTGTCCGCATTCCGGCGATTGAACCTCCTCCGGCTCCCGTCCGGCCGCCCCGGCCTGTATCCCATGCCCTGCCCCGGGTGGTTTCGGCAGGCGTGCTCGTTTCAAGCGGCAAGGAGATCAGGCTCGCCGGGATCGAACCGCTTGCCGCCGATGCGCGATGCATTGACGCGAGTGGCGAGTGGCCGTGTGGCGCATTCGCCAAGGTGGCGTTTCAGCGGCTGGTCCGGCAACGAACCATCGAATGCGACCCGGCTGGCGCCAATGACGCAACGCAAATCGTCACCACCTGCAGAATTGGCGGCGCGGACATGGCCCAGTGGCTGGTCAGGCAAGGCTGGGCAAAGCCTGCAGGGACCGGTTTTGACGACGCGCTTGTCGGCGCAAAGGCTGATGGACGCGGGCAATGGGGCGCGAGGCCGCCGTCGGCGCCGCAATAAGCACCGCTCAGGCGGCGAGCTTGCCCTCGATCGCCTGGCCGATCAGCGTCCGCGTGCGGTCGATGCCATACAGCGCCACGAAGGAGCCGAAGCGCGGTCCCTGGTCCTGGCCCAGCAGGATCTGGTACAGCGCCTGGAACCAGTCGCGCAGGTTTTCATATCCCTGCTCGTTGCCGACAGCGAACACCACGTCCTGGATCGCCTCGCCGGTCGCACCGGGTTCAAGTTGCGCGAGGCGCTCATCGAGCGCCGCCAGCGCCTGCAGTTCGTCCGCCGTGGCCGGCCGGAACTTCTTGTGCGGCTTCACGAAATCCTCGAAATATCGGATCGCATGACCGACCAGATCATCGAGCACGGGGTGCGTTTGCGCGGTCACGCCCGGCATGTAGGCAGTGATGAAGCCCCAGAGGATTTCCTTGTCATGCGCGTTCGATGCGCTGACGAGATTTAGCAGCATGGTGTAGGACACCGGCATGTCCACCTGCGGCGGCTCGCCGAAGTGAATGTGCCAAGCGGGATTTTGCAGGCGCTTGTCCCAATCCTGCCCCTTATAGGCGGAAAGGTACTGGTAATAATCGTCCACCTGCCGCGGAATGACGTCGAAGAACAGGCGCTTTGCGGTCTTCGGCTTCTGGTACATGAACAGGGCCAGCGATTGCGTCGGCGCATAGGCAAGCCACTCGTCGATGGTGAGGCCATTGCCCTTCGACTTCGAGATCTTCTGGCCGTTCTCGTCGAGGAACAGTTCGTAGTTGAAGCCTTCCGGCGGCTGCTTGCCCAGCGCCTTGCAGATGCGCGATGACAGCGTGACCGAGTCGATGAGGTCCTTGCCAGCCATTTCGTAGTCGACGCCGAGGGATGCCCAGCGCAGCGCCCAGTCTGCCTTCCATTGGCACTTGACCGCGCCGCCAGTGACTTTCGTCTCGACCTTCTCGCCCGTCTGCGGATCGATATAGACGATAGTTCCCCTGCCCGGATCGCGCTCGACCATCGGCACCTGCAGCACCTTGCCGGTGCGCGGGCAGACCGGCAGGAAGGGCGAGTAGGTCGCCTTGCGGTCCGGCCCCAGCGTCGGCAGGATGATTTCCATCACCGCGTCATAGACCTCGAGCATGCGCAGAAGCATCTCGTCGAACCGCCCGGAAGTGTAATAGTCCGTGGCGCTTGCAAATTCATAGGCAAAGCCGAAGCGGTCAAGAAAGGCGCGCAGCCGAGCATTGTTGGCGTGTCCGAAGGAGCCGTGCGGCGATCCGAAGGGATCGGGCACGCGCGTCAATGGCATTTCCAGCCATTGCGCCATGGCTTGCGGATCGGGAACGTTGCCCGGCACCTTGCGCAGCCCGTCCATGTCGTCCGAAAAACACAGGAGGCGCGTCGGCACGGCGTCGCCGGTCAGGACGCGGAAGGCGTGGCGGACCATGGAGGTGCGCGCCACTTCGCCGAAAGTGCCGATATGGGGCAAACCCGACGGGCCATAGCCGGTCTCGAACAGCACTTGCGCCGGAAAGCCCGCCTTTTCGTAGCGCCGCACGATCTTGCGCGCTTCCTCGAAATCCCAAGCATTGCATTTTTGCGCCGCGGCCGAGAATTCGGGCGAGAATTCGATATCCGGCAAGGAAAGGATATTGGCAGTTTCGCCGGTCATGGGCGGGTTCCGTCAGCGGTTCAACGAGGAATTCGGGCGGTGTAGAACATTGCGGCGGGGTTTCCAAGCGCCTTGCGGCTTGCACGCCGACGCCCTAACTTTGACTGCGTTGCCGCCTGCCCAACCCGTTTCCCGAGAGAACCAGACAATGCCCAACACCACGCCGCTCGATTCCCTCGTCCACATCATGGTGGTTATTTCCGCTTCCGACAGCGCCATGACGGATGCCGAACTGGGAAAGATCGGCAACATCGCCCAGACGCTGCCGCTGTTCAAAGGATACAGCGCCGACGACCTGATGCATGCGGCGGCGGTTTGCCGTGACATCCTGCAGGCCGACGACGGATTGCAACAGGTGCTGACCGCCGCCGGCGACGTGCTTCCCAAGAAGCTGCGTGAAACCGCCTATGCGCTGGCGGTGGAAGTCGCCGCTGCCGACCTTCGGCTGGAAAAGGAGGAGTTGCGGGTGCTGCAGTTGATCCGCGACGCCCTGAAGCTCGACAAGCTCGTCTGCGCGGCGATCGAACGCAGTGCCCGCGCCCGCTTCCAGGTGCTATGAAACGACATGAGCGAAGCACAAATACGTCTTGCGATTTTCGTCGGGTTGTTCGTCACGCTGGCGCTGCTTGAACTGCTTGCGCCCCGCCGTGAGGTGAAGCCGGTAAAGGCGCGCCGCTGGATGACGAACATCGGCATCGTCATTCTTGATTCGGTGATCGTGCGCCTTGTCTTCAAGGCTGCCGCCGTGGGCGGGGCGTTGTGGGCCGCGGAAAACGGCATCGGCCTTTTCAACAATGTCGCAGCGCCATTCTGGCTTGCCGTGGTGATATCATTCGTGGTTCTCGACTTCGCCGTCTGGCTGGAACATGTGGCGAGCCACAAGATTCCGATATTCTGGCGCATTCACCGCATGCACCATTCCGACGTCGAGTTCGACCTGACGACGGCAGTGCGTTTTCACCCGATCGAAATCGTGCTGTCGATGGCATGGAAGTATCTCATCGTGCTGGTACTTGGCGCTCCGGCCATCTCGGTGCTGATCTTCGAGGTCGTGCTGAACGGGGCGGCGATGTTCAACCACGCCAATCTGAAGCTGCCCTTGTGGCTCGACCGCTGGCTGCGCCTCCTCATTGTCACGCCGGACATGCACCGGGTCCACCATTCGATCGACATGCGTGAGACCGATTCCAATTACGGCTTCAACCTCTCGATCTGGGACCGGATCTTCCGCACCTACACGGACCAGCCGGCGCTCGGCCATGAAGGCATGAAGATCGGCCTTTCCGAGTGGCAGGACGAGCGGCCTACCGGGATCGGATGGACGCTCATGGTGCCGTTTCGCAAATGATCAATAAAGGCTGAGCGGGAAATAGCGCAGGTAGAGCTCTGCGAAAGTGCCGTTGTCGTTCAGTTCCTTCAAGGCATAGTCTGCGGCGGCGGCAAGGTCGCCCCTGCCCTTGGCGAACGCGATTGCCATGCCATGCCCGAAATATTCCTGCGAAAGGTATGGCCCGCCGGCGAAGGCGCAACAATCCGCCGCGTCCTGCGAAACCAGCCAGAAGGCCAGCGACACCGCATCGGTGAATACCAGATCGACCTTGCCTGACTTGAGCGCGGCGAATGCTTCGGCTTTTCCGGCGAAGGTTTCGGTGCTGGCGCCCTTGAAGGCATCGGCAAACCATCTGGCGTGCTGCGAGCCTGCTAAGACGCCGGTTGTCCGGCCCCGCACCGCCAGCGTCATCGGTTCGGAAAGGCCGGCCGCGCGCTTCGCCGCGAACCTTCCCGGCACATGAAGATAAGGCCGCGAGAACTCGAACGCGTCGCGTGAGCGGACATCGACCTGAAGCCCGGCGATGATAGCATCGCCATCGCCGCGCTCCAGCGCCGGTTTCAGTTCATCCCAGGGCAGCGCCTGGATCTGGCATTTGGCAAGGATGCCGAGCTCATCGCAAATGGCGCGGGCGAGGTCGATGTGGAAACCGGTGAGCCGCTTCTTGCGGTCGATGAAGTTGAAGGGCGGGAAATCAGTCGTCGTCAGGAAGCGAAGGCGCTGGATCGACGTCACGTCCGGCTTGGACAGGACTTCGCCGCGCGGCCAGAAATTCGGGATCGACTGGCCCTGCGCGAAGACCCCGCCGGATGACAGGGGCGCGAGTGCAAATGCCACAAAGAAGACACTTGTTAAAGTATTGATTAATCTGGATGCCATGCAAGATTCCGGTGGCGCAATTCGCGCATGGATTGTAGGCTGTCGATAACCCACACGTGACTATCCAGGCAAGCGCAGGGGGCTGTTTAGCAGTTAAATGATGCTGGGGAAACGTGCCGTGGCTGGCGGAGCCGCGGGCGCAGGGAATTTGCGTGCGCAAATTCGCGGCGCACAGGAAAAGGGTAAGTTCGAAACCGGCCGGGGAACAGGTTCGACCCTCCCTCCAGTCGTGCTGGGCGGGCAAGCATCGCCGCGCCTAGCGGACGGACAGACCGCATTGCCGAACGACATTGCCTTCCTGGCAAGGTTCGGCGTTGCCGCGCATTTTCTGGAAGAGGCTGCGCGCATTTCGCGGAGCAAGGGACTTGCCGCCAGCGAAGTGCTGATTGCGCGCGGATGGATCACGCGTGCGGCCTACGGCGAACTCCTCGCCGCTCATTTCGGCTTCGGCCATGCCGATGCGCCGGCGAATGGCAAGGTAGCGAACTTCGCGCCGCGCGAGCGCGACATGGTGGACGCCGAACCGCTGCTGATCCATTCCAAGAGCGGCTCGCAGCTTTGGCTCGCTGCGGACTATGAACAAGCCGCAAAGGCCGACGAAACCGTTGGCGATCGAGAAAACCTGAGATCGCAGGTCCACCTTGTTCCCGCGGCGGTATTGCGGCTGGCCCGCCACATGGCCAATGCCGGCGCCCAATCGCAACGCGCCGCATTCGGCCTGGCGCGAAAGTACCCGCAACTCAGCGCCCGGAAGCGCTTTTCGCGATGGCAGGCTGCAACGCTCATGGTGTTGTTGCCAGCGTTGGTATTGGCAATCACGCAGTCACACCGGCCGCTGGTTTTCGCAGGTCTGGCATTGACCGGCTTTTATCTGGCCGCGGTTTTGCTGCGGGCGTTGATGATCTGGCGGCTGGACAGCCTGCCGAAAACCGACTGGCGCCGATTCCGGCTAAGACCGGCGGCGCCGGAAGATCTGCCGCGCTATTCCATCCTCGTCGCGCTGTATCGGGAGGCAGGCCAGACCAGGGCGCTGGTCAATGCACTTTCCGCCTTGGAATGGCCGGCGGATCGTCGCGAAGTCTTTCTTGTATGCGAAGAGGACGACGCGGAAACGGTTCAGTCGATCCGCGAGCTCTACCTGCCGGCAGGGTTTCAACTCGTGCTTTGCCCTCCTTCTCAACCCCGAACAAAGCCCAAGGCGTTGAACTTTGCAATGCCGCTGGTGACGGGGGAATATGTGGTCATCTACGATGCGGAAGACCGGCCGCATCCTTTGCAACTGCGCGAGGCGCATGGGCGTTTCTCAACCGAAGGCCCCGGCCTTGCCTGCCTGCAGGCGCCCTTGTCGATCCACAATGGCGCCGACAACTGGCTGACCGCGATGTTTGCGATCGAATACGAGACGCTGTTTCGCGGAATCCTGCCCATTCTCGAGCGGTTTGGCGGACCGTTGCCGCTCGGCGGCACTTCGAACCACTTTCGCACGGCATCGTTGCGGCGGGCGGGCGAATGGGATCCATGGAACGTGACCGAGGACGCCGATCTGGGCATACGCCTTGCGAGGCTCGGCCTTGCCTGCGGCACTCTGACGCTGCCGACATGGGAAGAAGCACCATCCAGAATCGGAATATGGCTGCGCCAGCGGACACGCTGGCTCAAAGGCTGGATACAGACAATTCTGGTGCACAGCCGCAATCCCCTCGCCATGCTGCGGGAGATCGGCTGGTGTCGAACGGCGCTGTTTCATCTGGTGCTGACATCGATCGTGGTATCGGCCCTGTCGCACCCGGTTTTCCTGATCGTGTTTGCGCTGGAAGCCTTTGCAGCGGTTTCGGGAACTGCAACCCAGCTCAACCAGCGGCTGCTGTTCGCACTAGCAGCATTCAACCTTGCGGCGGGATATACCACCTACGCATTCTTCGCGCGTGAAGTGCTTGTTCGCAATCGCCTGCCCGGCGCTACCTTGATGTTACTCACCTTGCCGGCCTACTGGCTGCTGATATCGATCGCGGGCTGGCGCGCTGCCTGGCAATTCGCCGTCGATCCCTTCCGCTGGGAAAAAACCGAGCACGGCCTTTCAAATTCCACATCTGATGCCAATATGCCGGTCGTGGGTTTCACACGCATCTGAGGGGCTTTCAGCTCCCGGCCGGAGGATCGGATGGCAGGAACATACCGCGCGGCGCATGCCGGGCTGGCGGCGCTCATGGTCATCGGCATGGTTTCGACCTTGCCGGGAACGGCGATGGCGGATTGCTCGGATTCGGCTGGTCCGAATGTGAACTGGAGCGAATGCCGAAAGCGCAACTTGATGCTCGACGGCACGGATCTCAGCGGCGCTGTCATGTCGGGCGCGGATCTGAGCTCCACCGACCTTCGCAAGACCGTGCTGGACGGCGTTTCGCTCGAAAAGGCACAGCTCGACCGCGCCATGATGGACGGATCGAGGGCACAGCAAGCCAATTTCGAAAAGGCGCAGGGCGTGCGCAGTTCCTTTGTCGGAACGAACCTTGCCGGGGCGAACTTCACGAAATCGGAAATGCAGCGCGCCGACTTCACCGACGCAAATCTCAGCGGCGTGAACTTCGAAAAATCCGAGCTGGCACGGGCAGTATTCGCCGGAGCGGACCTTTCCGGCGTGCGTTTCAGCTATTCAAACCTGGCGCGGGCGGACCTTCGCGGCGCGAAAATCGGCGACCCGCTCGATTTCACTTTCGCCTACATGTACCGAACACGCATAGACGGGCTCGACCTGTCATCATCAATCGGGCTGGTTCAATGGCAGGTGGACCTTGCCTGCGGAGATGCCGGTACAAAGTTGCCGGCCGGATTGAGCGCCAGCCCGCAATGGCCCTGCGCCGAAGAATGAACCGCTCTACGGCGCGCGGAAATGCTTGGAGAGCTTGAGGCCCTGCGCCTGGTAATTTGATTCCAGGCCTGCGCCATAGAGTTTTTCCGGCCGCTCGCGCATGTGTTCGTAGACCAGCCTGCCGACAAGCTGCCCGTGTTCCAGGATGAAAGGAACCTCGTGGCTGCGCACTTCCAGCACCGCACGCGCACCCGCCCCGCCGGCCTTTGCATGGCCGAAGCCCGGATCGAAGAAACCGGCGTAGTGCACGCGGAACTCGCCGACGAGCGGGTCGAAAGGCACCATCTCGGCAGCATAGAGCGGCGGCACATGGACCGCCTCGCGCGACACCAGAATGTAGAATTCGTCGGGATCAAGCACCAGGTCGCCTGTTCCGCGTTCCCTTATCGGCTCCCAGAAATCCAGCACCTCATGCGCCGCCTTCCTGTCCACGTCGATGACGCCGGTGTGGCGCTTTCCCCGGTAGCCGACGATGCCGTCCAGCCCGCCGGTCAGGTCGATGGAAAGGCCGATGCCGCCATTGTGGATGTTCGGGGCCGATGAGGCGACCAGCGTCTCGCGGTTGTGCAGCGCGAGCAGTTCTTCATCGCCCAGCCGCGCCTGGCCCTGCCTGAAACGGATCTGCGAAAGGCGCGATCCGGTACGCACGACGACGGGAAACGTGCTGGGGCTGATCTCGAGGTAAAGCGGACCGCAATAACCCGCCTCGATGCGGTCGAAACCCTGGCCATGGTCGGTGATCACCCGCGTGAAGATGTCGAGCCGGCCTGTCGAACTCTTGGGGTTTGCGGAAGCCTCGATCGCGCCCGGCAGGTTGAGCGTCTCCAATAGCGGGACCAGATAGACGCAGCCGGTTTCCAGCACCGCGCCCACGGAAAGGTCAATCTTGTGAAGTGCGAAGCGTTCAAGCTTTTGCGCGACGGTATGGCTTGCGCCGGGCAAGAACGATGCCCGCACACGCCAGGCAAATTTGCCAAGGCGCAGGTCGAGACTGGCCGGTTGGATCTGGTCGCGATCGAGGGGAATTTCGCTCGCCGCGTGCCCGGCGGCAAAAAGGCCGGCTATGGCCGTGTCGGCCAAAATTCCCGCATTCTTGCTGCTTGTCGTCACGCTGGCATTCCTGTCGTCACCGAGCCAAGCAATAGGACCAAGACGGAATTGACGCAAACAGCGCAAGCGTTTAAACCACACCTAATTCCGTGGTGATTTGGGCCGGCCGGCTTGCAGCCACGTTAAACAAGTCGCTAAAAAGGCCGTGAGCGATCCGGTGCCTGCATGATGCAGGAGCGGATTTTCCCCCGGTCACAACTGCGTTCTCCGGCCAGCCCGAAATGAAGGCAGGCTCAGGAGTTTACCGTGACCGACAACCGCAACAACAAGAACTGGCACACCGCAACGCAGCTCGTGCACGGCGGAACGCTGCGCTCGCAATTCGGCGAGACATCGGAGGCGATGTTCCTGACGCAGGGCTTCGTCTACGATAGCGCGGAAGCGGCCGAGGCGCGCTTCAAGGGGGAAGAGCCCGGTTTCATCTATTCGCGCTACGCGAACCCAACGGTCGACATGTTCGAAAAGCGCATGTGTGCGCTGGAGGGCGCCCAGGATGCGCGCGCCACGGCATCTGGCATGGCGGCAGTCACGGCCGCGATCGGCTGTCAGGTGAAGGCAGGTGATCACATTGTCGCGGCGCGGGCGCTTTTCGGTTCCTGCCGCTGGGTGGTGGAAACGCTGATGCCGCGCTACGGCGTCGAATGTACGCTCGTGGACGGACGCGACCTGGTCGCATGGAAGACGGCGGTGCGGCCATCGACCAAGGTGTTCTTCCTCGAAAGTCCGACCAATCCGACGCTGGAATTGTGCGATATTGCCGCGATCGCCGATATCGCCCACGAGGCTGGCGCGCGCCTTGTGGTCGACAATGTCTTCGCCACGCCGCTGTGGCAAAGCCCGCTGAAGCTCGGCGCCGACATCGTGGTCTATTCCACGACCAAACATATCGACGGGCAGGGCCGCTGCCTTGGCGGCATAGTGCTTGCCGACAAGGAATGGATCGACAAGAACCTCCACGATTATTTCCGGCATACAGGCCCGGGCATGAGCCCGTTCAATGCCTGGGTCATGCTCAAGGGACTGGAGACACTGCCGCTGCGGGTGAGGGAGCAGACGCGCAATTGCGCCGCGATCGCGGATTTCCTTGCCGAACAGGCATCCGTGGGGCGGGTGCTGTATCCGGGCCGGCCGGACCACCCGCAGGCGGAACTCGCCGCGCGGCAAATGGCGGCAGGCTCAACCCTCGTAGCCTTCGAGGTCGAGGGCGGCAAACGGGCTGCATTCGCTTTCGCCAATGCGCTGCGCATCATCAGGATCTCGAACAATCTGGGCGATGCCAAGAGCCTGATCACCCATCCGGCAACGACCACCCACAAGAACCTTGCGCCGGAAGCGCGCGCCGAACTGGGGATTTCAGACGGGCTGCTTCGCCTCTCGGTGGGTCTCGAGGACGTCGACGACCTCAAGGAGGACATCGCGGCCGCGCTTGCCGCAGCCGCGAAGGCCTAGCGAAAATCGCGGCGCGCAGCGAGGATGCGGGAGAGCGCTGTCCAGAAAACCATTGCCGCGAAAATCAAGGCGAGCGCTGGAAAATACGCGGGTAAAAGGCACATCATCGCGAAGACGGCGAGTGTCTCTCCCGCTTCCGCCAGGCCGGTCGAGAACAGGAACGACTTTTCGCCGCGCGCCTGTTCTTCGAGGCCGCGCTTTTCCGCGATCACCGCATAGGCCAGGAAGCTCGCGCCATTGACGTAGAACGACAGCAGCAGCACGCCCGAGGCCAGCGCGTTGGCGGCCGGATCGGCAAATGCGAAGGCCAACGGAATGAGGCCGTAAAAGGCGAAATCGAGCACGATGTCGAGATATCCGCCGAAATCGGTCCTTGCCGTGGCCCGCGCCACCGCCCCGTCAAGACCGTCGCAGGCCCGGCTCGAGAGCATGCACAAAAGTGCAGCATGAAAAAATTGCTGCGCAACAAGAACCGCAGCAATTGCAGCAAACGCGAAGCCCGCCAGCGTTACCGCATTGGCGCTCACGCCCAGCCTGACAAGGCCGGCGGCGGCCCGCTCCATCAACGGGTCGATGAATTTCCTGGCGCGGTTGTCGATCATCGGATTTCCCCTGCCTGGCTATAACCTGCAGGAAGCCGCCCCGCCAGACCAAGCAATGGTCAACAGCGCGTGAGGCAAATGGTCTGCCGATTTGACCCGGCGGCATTGATTGCTATCTTCATGGTTTGGCCTAAGTCAGACGCAGCGGCGCCCATGTACCATTCAGTCACCAACGCCATCCGGGTAACGGTCATGCCGGTCTATATCGACGAGCGTTCATCGCCCGAAGAAAACCGTTACTTCTGGGCCTACCGTGTGGTCATCGCCAATGAGGGCAATGCGACTGTGCAATTGCTTTCACGGCACTGGCTGATCACCGATGCCACCGGCCGCACCGAACAGGTGCGCGGGCGCGGCGTCGTCGGCGAGCAGCCGGTGATCAAACCGGGCGAGACGTTCGAATATACCAGCGGCTGCCCGCTGACGACGCCATCGGGTTTCATGCGCGGCACATACACGATGGTGGACGAAGCCGGCGAGCGTTTCGAAATCGCCATACCCGCATTCGCGCTCGACCTGCCTGACGCAAAGCCCGTCCTCAACTGATCTGCGCTTCAGCCCGCAAGGTCCTCGGCGGTCAGCGTATAAACCGTGCTGCAGAACTCGCAAGTGGTGACGATCTGGCCGTCCTCCATGGATTCTGCCTGTTCATCGGGCGTGAAGCTGCGCACGATCTCGACGATCTTGTCCCGGCTGCAGGAACATTTGTCCTCGACCGGCGCACCAGTGAAAACGCGCACGCCGTGTTCGTGAAACAGGCGGAACAAGAGACGCTCCGAACCGATATGCGGATCGGTCAGTTCGTCGTCGCTGATCGTCTCGACCAGCGCCTTGGCCTCGACCCAGGCATCATCCTCGGCTCCATCGCCTGAATCCTGCGAACCTTTCGGATCATCGCCTCCAGGCAAGTCCGCGATCCGGATACGCTCCGGCGCTTCCGGCAAGAACTGCGCGACGAGGCCGCCCGCGCGCCAGGCATGGGTGAAACCGCCGCCATTGGCGGCAGGCGTCATGATCTCCGCCACGGCGAGGCGCACGGTGGTGGGGATCTGTTCCGACTGGCGGAAATACTGCATCGCGGCTTCTTCCAGCGAAATGCCGTTGAGTTCGACGATACCCTGGTAGCGCTGGGTATGGGCGCCCTGGTCGATTGTCATGGCAAGGATGCCGTGGCCCAGCAGATTCTTCGGCGAGGACTGGCCGGAACGCACCGCTTCCGCGACCAGATCGGCATCATAGCGCGCATAGGCGCGGATGGCGCTGGGCGTGCGGAAGTCGACGACGAGCAGCGACACAGGGCCGTCGCTCTGCGTCTGCACGATAAACTTGCCGTCGAATTTCAGCGACGTGCCGAGCAGCACGGTGAGAACGATGGTCTCGCCCAGCAGTGCCGCGACCGCGCCTGGGTAATCATGGCGGGCGAGGATTGTGTTCAGCATCGGGCCGAGCTGGACCGCACGGCCGCGCGTGTCGAGCGGCGCGACGTGGAAGGGGACGACCTTGTCGTCACCCGCGAGCGAAATGGCGCCGAGCGGCGTCGCAATGTCTTGTGTCATGGCTTTCCGGCGCGAACGGCGCGCCGCCTTTCAGGGATCGTTTCGTGCTCAGCCCTTGAGGCCGAAGCACCAGGCAAGAATGCCCTTTTGCGCGTGGAGGCGGTTTTCCGCCTCATCGAACACAACCGATTGCGGGCCGTCCATGACCTCATCGGTCACTTCCTCGCCGCGATGCGCAGGCAGGCAATGCATGAATATGGCGTCGGGCTTCGCCTTTTTCATCAGGCCGGCATTCACCTGGTAAGGCAGGAAGACATTGTGCCCGCGCGCGCGGTGTTCCTGGTTCATCGATACCCATGTGTCGGTGACGACGCAATCGGCTCCGCTGACGGCGGCGGCGGGATCGTTGCCAAGCTCGACCTTTCCGCCATTGGCCCGCGCCCAATCGACATAGGCGCCCCTCGGCTCGGAGCCTTGCGGGGTTGCCACCGCCGCCGTGAAGCCGAACCGGGCCGATGCTTCCATCCAGGAATGAAGCACATTGTTGCCGTCGCCGGACCAGGCGATGCGCTTTCCGGCGATGTCGCCCTTCTTCTCCTCGAACGTCATGATATCGGCCATGATCTGGCACGGATGCGTGTCGTCTGTCAGGCCGTTGATGACCGGAATGCTCGCATGCTGAGCGATTTCCAGTAGCCGCTCATGGTCCGTGGTGCGCATCATGATCGCATCGACGAAACGCGAAAGCACGCGGGCGGTGTCGGCAAGCGTCTCGGAGCGGCCAAGCTGCATTTCAGAACCGGACAGGAACAGCGTCTCGCCGCCAAGCTGGCGCATGCCGACATCGAACGAAATGCGCGTGCGGGTAGACGGCTTGTCAAAGATCATCGCCAACACCTTGCCCTCGAGCGGGCGGCTGCGATCGTGACCTTCGCGCTTCAGGCGCTCCTTCATGCCGTGCGCATGCCTGAGCATGGACTTGAGTTCACCCGCATCGACTGTGGAAAGGTCGAGGAAACTGCGCGCGTGACCGGCTGCCGGCGCCATCAGGCCGCTCCCTTCCCCGCCAGTGCCTCGAACGCGTTTTCCATGCGCGCGCGCGCCTCGCGCAGCTCCTCCGCCGAAATGATCAGCGGCGGGGCGAAACGCACGACATTGTCGCCAGCGCCAACCGCCAGCACGCCATGGCTGCGCAAGGCGGCGATGACTTCCGTATTGGGGATGCGCGCCTTCAACCCCTGCAGCAGGCCGGTTCCGCGCACCCCCTCCACCACATGCGGAAAACGATCAACGAGCTCGGCCAGATGCTGGCGCAAGAGCTTGCCCATCTCGCGGACATGGTCGAGGAATCCGGGCTCCAGCATGATGTCCATGACGGCGTTGCCGACGGCCATGGCGAGCGGATTGCCGCCGAACGTGGTGCCGTGCGTTCCCGCCGTCATGCCGCTTGCCGCCTCTTCGGTGGCAAGGCAGGCGCCCACGGGAAAGCCGCCGCCAAGGCCTTTCGCGACGGCCATGATATCGGGCGCGGCGCCAGCCCATTCATGGGCGAACAATTTGCCGGTCCGGCCCATTCCAGTCTGGATCTCGTCGTAGATCAGCAATATCCCGTGCTCGTCGCACATTTCGCGCAAACCGCGCAGGCATTGCGGCGGCACAGGGCGAATGCCGCCCTCGCCCTGGATCGGCTCGACCAGTATGGCTGCCGTATTTTCGTCCACCGCCGCCTTCAACGCCTCATGATCGCCGAATGGCAACTGGACGAAACCGGGCGCGCGCGGGCCGAAGCCTTCAAGGTACTTTGCCTGGCCGCCGGCGGTGATCATCGCCAGGGTCCTGCCGTGGAAGGCGCCCTCGAAGGTGATGATGTTGACGCGCTGCGGATTGCCCTTGGAATAGTGATAGCGCCGGGCGGTCTTGACCGCACATTCCATGGCCTCGGCCCCGGAGTTGGCGAAGAACACGCGGTCGGCAAAGCTGTGCTCGCACAGTCGCGCCGCGAGCCTTTCCTGGCCCGGAATCTTGAAGATGTTCGACAGGTGCCACAGACCGTCGGCCTGCGCCTTGAGCGCCGCGACAAGGTGCGGGTGGGAGTGGCCTAGCGCGTTGACCGCGATGCCCGACGTGCAGTCGATGTAGTCGCGGCCCGCCGTGTCGAACAGGCGCACGCCCTCGCCTCGCACCAACTCGATCTCGGGTTGCGCGTATGTCGAGAAGACGTGATTTTCCTGCGCCATTTCGGGTCCCCTTCAATCCGGTCGGCGGAACCAGCCTCGCACCATGCCGGGACTTCAAAAACCAAAAGCCGCCATTCAAGGCGGCCCGAATGAAAAGGCCGCCTTCCGGCGGCCGCTCCCATTAATTTACAATACTACATCGGGGCCCGGTATTGTCAATTTCAGCTTTAGTGAAAGGTTATCCACCGCAGCCGCGACGAACGGTCCGGAATTCTGATTCAGCTTTCCACAGCTTATTGAAATCCGATTCCGCAAGTTGGGGAAAATCTGAAAAATCGATTCGAACTCATTGCCCAAGGCTTGCCACGGATTCGGCCGGTCGATAGTTTCCGAATTGTTAACGCTGGCTCCGCGGCGGGCTCGGCAGGCATCAAGTCGACAAGTAAATATGCGTAACGCGCGAGTTATGTTTCAGCGCGACGGTGTCGTTTTGTTTGCCGGGCTTAGAATTGGCAAGGACTAAAGCAGCATGTCATGGACTGATGAGCGGGTCGAACAGCTGAAGAAGCTTTGGCTCGATGGATTAAGTGCAAGCCAGATAGCGCAGGAACTTGGCGGCGTTACCCGAAATGCTGTAATCGGCAAGGTCCATCGACTGGGACTTTCCGGTCGCGCTAAGACCGCTTCGCACACCGCGATCGCGCGCCAGAAACGCACAAATGGTTCTGCATTCAACCAGAAACCGGTGCGGACGGTTCAGCGCCAACTCGTCAATGGCCAGATTAAACTGGTCTCGCCGGCCGACCGCATGAACATGGCGGTTGCCGATGACGTGGCGACAGCGCCAAACCCGCTCAAGCTCGTGCTGACGGAGTTGACGGAGCGCACCTGCAAGTGGCCGCTGGGCGACCCACAGGCCGAGGATTTTCACTTCTGCGGGCACGATTCGCGCGAGGGCTCACCCTATTGCGCCTATCACAGCAAGCTTGCATACCAGCCGGTCACCGACCGCCGGCGCGACCGCCGGGCAGAGGGCGCCTGGTAAGCGGCGCCCTCCGCAAAGGCCGTTTTTCAGGGCCGTCTTGGGAGATCTATTTGGAAAACTTGTCGTCCAGCGCATAGCCTGCGCCGCGGACCGTTCGTATCGGATCGCGTTCGCGCCCGCGATTGATCGCCTTGCGTAGCCGGCCGACATGCACATCCACCGTGCGCTCGTCGACATAGACATCGCGGCCCCATACACCGTCCAGCAATTGTTCGCGCGAGAAGACGCGACCGGGGCTTGCCAGAAAGAATTCGAGCAATCGGAATTCGGTCGGGCCAAGCTTCAATTCACGCCCGTTGCGCGAAGCGCGATGGGATTGCCTGTCGAGTTCGATATCGCCGGCGGCAAGGCGCGAGGCGAGCGATTCAGGATTGGCGCGGCGAAGCATCGCCTTCACGCGCGCCATCAGTTCCGGCACCGAAAACGGCTTGACCACATAGTCGTCCGCGCCGGTTGAAAGTCCCCTGACCCGTTCGGATTCCTCGCCGCGCGCCGTCAGCATGATGACCGGCAGGCGCTGCGTTTCGGGCCGCAGGCGCAGGCGCCGGCAAAGCTCGATGCCCGAAAGACCGGGAAGCATCCAGTCAATCAGCAACAGGTCCGGCGCGGTTTCAGCGAGGCGGATCTCGGCTTCGTCGCCGCGGGTGATCGTCTCAACCTCGAAACCTTCCGATTCCAGATTGTAGCGGAGCAGGAGCGCAAGCGCCTCCTCATCCTCCACGACCATGACCCTCGGCATGAGTCTCGTCGCAACAGCCATGGCGGTTCTCACATCTGTGCCAGTCTGGTGCCGTGCGTGGAAAGCGCGGACTCGCCTGTAATGATGTATTCGATCGTTTCGGCCAGGTTCGTCGCATGATCGCCGATGCGTTCGATATTCTTGGCGCAAAACAGAAGATGCGTGCAGATGGTGATGTTGCGTGGGTCTTCCATCATGTAGGTCAAGAGTTCGCGGAAAAGCGAGGTATAGACCTGGTCGATCTCGTCGTCGCGGGCGATGACTTCGCGGGCCTTTTCCACGTCCTTGTGCACATAGGCGTCGAGCACGTTCTTCAGCTGCTCCAGCGCCAGCCGGTTGAGGTGGTCGAGGCCGTGCAATACCTTCTTGGGGAAGGTCACGTCGCCGATTTCCTTGGTACGCTTGGCGATGCTCTTGCCCATGTCGCCGACCCGTTCGAGATCGCCGGCCATGCGCAACGCGCCGATGATTTCACGAAGGTCGACCGCCATTGGCTGGCGCTTGGCAATCACCACGAAGACATGCTCGTCGAGTTCGTGCTGCAGATTGTCGAGCACCAGGTCCTGCGCGATGATCGATTCAGCCATGGCCTTGTCGCCGCGCATGAGCGCGGACACGGATTGCGCCACCATGCTTTCGGCATGGCCGCCCATTTCCGTCACCTTCCGCGAAATCAGCCGGAGGTCTTCGTCGAATGCTGTAACCGTATGATCTGTCATCGGGCGGCCTTTCGGATAAATGGGGGCGTCGGCGACGGGCGCATCAGCCATAACGGCCGGTGATGTAATCCTGCGTCTTCTGCTGGCTCGGGTTGGTGAAGATCTTGTTCGTCTCGTCCACTTCGACCAGGTTTCCAAGATGGAACATGGCCGTACGCTGGGAAACGCGCGCAGCCTGCTGCATGGAGTGCGTGACGATCACGATCGTGTAGTTCTGCCGCAACTCGCTGATGAGTTCCTCGACCTTGGCGGTCGCGATCGGGTCAAGCGCCGAGCAGGGTTCGTCCATCAGGATGACTTCGGGGCTGACGGCAATGGCGCGCGCAATGCACAGTCGCTGCTGCTGGCCACCGGACAGACC
>JBGSJA010000290.1:0-18908 GCA_041742235.1 Salaquimonas sp.
CATCTTGGTGCCGCTGTCGACCTGCTGCGCGCCGTTCGACACGGCGATCGAATAGAACTCGCCGCGCGAATCATCGCCGCGCAGGATGCAGGACGGGTATTTCCAGGTGATGGCGGAGCCGGTTTCGACCTGCGTCCAGGAGATCTTGGAACGGTCGCCGCGGCAGTCGCCGCGCTTGGTGACGAAATTGTAGATGCCGCCCTTGCCCTGCGCATCGCCGGGGTACCAGTTCTGCACGGTCGAATACTTGATCTCGGCATCCTCGAGCGCAACCAGTTCGACCACCGCGGCGTGAAGCTGGTTTTCGTCGCGCTGCGGCGCGGTGCAGCCCTCGAGATAGGACACGTAAGCGCCTTTCTCCGCGATGATCAGCGTTCGCTCGAACTGGCCGGTGTTCTTCTCGTTGATGCGGAAATAGGTGGACAGTTCCATGGGACACCGCACGCCCTCCGGCACATAGACGAACGACCCGTCGGAAAAAACGGCGCTGTTGAGCGTGGCGTAGTAGTTGTCCGAGACCGGCACGACCGAACCCAGATACTTCTTCACCAGTTCGGGATGCTCGCGGATCGCCTCGGACATCGAGCAGAAGATGACGCCCGCCTTGGCAAGCTCGGCCTTGAAGGTGGTGACGACCGACACGCTGTCGAATACGGCGTCCACCGCCACGCGGCCCGACTTGTAGACATTGTCGGCGCCATTGGGTTCACCCGCCGCATCGATGGGCGAGGCGTCGCCGGGCCTGCGAATGCCGGCGAGGATCTCCTGTTCCTTCAGCGGGATGCCGAGCTTGGCGTAGGTCTTGAGAAGCTCAGGATCGACCTCGTCCAGCGACTTCGGCCCGTCGCCGAAATTCTTCGGCGCCGAATAGTAATAGATGTCCTGGAAATCGATTTTCGGATAGCTGACGCGCGCCCATTCAGGCTCGTCCATGGTCAGCCAGCGGCGATAGGCGGCCAGCCGCCATTGCAGCATCCATTCCGGCTCTTCCTTCTTGGCCGAAATGAAGCGGACCGTGTCCTCGGAAAGCCCCTTGGGCGCCTTGTCGGATTCGATGTCGCTGGTGAAGCCGTATTTGTACTTGTCGACGTCCAGAAGACGTACGGCGTCGATCGTTTCCTGCACTGCAGGCATTGTCTTTCTCCACTTCCTGCGGGTTCAAGGCCCGCCGATTGGCTATGACTGCTCTACGCTGCGGCTCAGGCGGCGTTCTTCGCCGTCCGCTCCGCCATGTCCTTCCACGCGGCCAGAAACCGTGTGGCTTCATCCATCGTATTGCCAGTGCCCAAACTTATACGCAGAGCACCTGACGCAAGATCATCGCGTACCGACATTGCATCCAGCACATGCGACTTTCGCACCTTGCCCGACGAGCAGGCCGATCCGGACGAAATCGCGATGCCGGCAAGATCCAGCGAAATGATCGCCGTTTCGGCGCGAATGCCGGGGACGGAGAAACACAAGGTGTTGGCCAGCCGTACCTCGGCTTCCCCGAATATCACGGGCTCGGGCGCACCGGTTCCCAAGGATATAGTGCGCAAACCATCCGCCACAACGTCGCGAAGCCGCGCGATTTCGTCCCATGCCTGCCGGCCGGGCAGGTTTTCCACCGCCGCGCCGAAACCCGCAATCGCCGTGACATTCTCGGTTCCGGCGCGGTGATGATTCTCCTGTCCGCCACCTTTGAGGAGCGGCGCGGGCGCAAGCCCCGCATTGGCGAGGATTAGCGCCCCGGCTCCCTTGGGACCGCCCGCCTTGTGCGCGGAGATAATGATGAAATCCGCGCCGTGTGCGGACATCGCGATGTCCAGCCGGCCCAGACCCTGTACGGCATCGACCAACAGGTAGCCGCCATGGCGGTGGACAATGTCCGCGGCCTCGCCAATCGGCTGGATGACGCCGGTTTCGTTGTTGGCGAGCATAAGCGCAACGAAGGGCGCGCCCTTCGAATGGTCATGGCGCGAAAGGCGTACGTCCAAAACAACGAGGTCGATGATGCCCGAACGAGTGACGGGCATGATTTCAATTTCGGAGAATCGCCCGCCGGACAGCACGCAAGGATGTTCGATTGCGCTGACGTAAAGCTTCGAACAGCGAACCTCGCCCGTTCCCCTGCGCAAGACCGGCGACAGGGCAAGCGTCGCGGCCTCGGTTGCGCCTGAGGTGAAGATCACCTGCTTGGGCGCAACGCCGCAATGGGCAGCAATGATGCCGCGCGCATGCTCGGTTACCTTTCGCAACTCCCTGCCCTCGCGGTGGATCGAGGATGGGTTGCCTGCAAGTTCCAGCGTTTCGACCATTGCAATGCAAGCCGCCGGATTGAGCGGCGCGCTGGCATTGTAGTCGAAATAGATGCGCGGCGTTGATCTCATCTTTTGACTGGTATCGCAAACCATGGCTGGCCGGAACGCAATTTCCTTGAAATTGGGCGGACCGATTGTCTATCTAGGCCCGCACAGGCGCAGGAACCAACGTTTTCCCGGCACTATGACCGTTCGATGCAGTTTTGAACCATTCTAAACTGCTTTGCAAGGGGCCGGCCATTGGCCGCATCGGCGCGCGGCGCACCGCGCCGCATGGCGGCATAAGGAGTATTTGATGCCCGAAGTGATTTTCAACGGACCAGCCGGCCGCCTTGAGGGGCGTTATCAACCCTCAAAGGACAGGAATGCGCCAATCGCCATGGTCTTGCACCCGCATCCGCATCCAAAATTCGGCGGGACGATGAACAACAAGATCGTCTACGACCTGTTCTACATGTTCGTGGAACGGGGCTTCACGACGCTGCGCTTCAATTTCCGCGGCGTTGGCCGCAGCCAGGGTGAGTTCGATCACGGCATGGGCGAACTCTCGGATGCCGCTGCGGCGCTGGACTGGGTGCAGACATTGCATCCCGACGCGCGCGGCTGCTGGGTCGCCGGCTTCTCGTTCGGCGCCTGGATCGGCATGCAATTGCTGATGCGCCGCCCGGAGATCGAGGGCTTCATCTCCATCGCGCCGCAGCCCAACATTTATGACTTCTCGTTCCTCGCGCCCTGCCCGTCGTCGGGCCTCATCATCAACGGCGACAGCGACAGGGTTGCGCCGGCTGGCGACGTCAAGGGCCTTGTCGACAAGCTGAAAGCCCAGATGGGCATCGTGATCACGCATCAGATCGTTCCCGGAGCGAACCATTTCTTCACCGAGAACCATGACGAGTTGCTTGAGGAGTGCGGCACCTATCTCGACAAGCGCCTCGGCCGCATCCAGGGCGGGCAGGAAGAAACGATGCTGCTGAGGTAGGAAATGTACGAGCCACCGCACTTCGTCGAAGACCGTGCGGAGGTCATGCACGAACTCATCCGTGCCCATCCGCTCGGATTGCTGGTGTGCAATGGCGAGAACGGTCCGGTGGCGAATCCCGTGCCGTTCCTGCTCGATGTTTCCAGCGATGCAGTCGTATTGCGGGCGCATCTTGCGAGAGCAAATCCGCAGTGGCGGCTGCTGGAGAATGCCGGAACCGCATTGGTCGTGTTCCAGGGCGAGCAGGCCTATGTAACGCCCTCGTGGTACGCATCCAAGACCGAGCATGGCAAGGTGGTGCCGACATGGAATTACTGTCTCGTCCAGGTGCGCGGGAAGGTCTCGATCCATGACGATCCGGCCTGGCTGGCAAGGCAAGCCGGCACGCTTACGGACACCCATGAAGCAGGCCGGGCGCAGCCGTGGGCGATGACAGATGCACCGGAGCGCTTTGTGGAAACGCAACTGCGCGCCATCGTCGGCGTCGAAATCGTCGTCCGTGAACTCAGGGGCAAGTGGAAAGTCAGCCAAAACAGGCCCGTGGCCGACAGGGCGGGCGTCGCCGCGGGCATGGCAGACGAAGATGCCGCCATGGCCGGACTCGTTCGCAGTTATGGTTTGCCGGGATCGGGATAGGCAACAAGCCCACCCGTTGCTCCCCTTGATACACCCGTCGTTCCCGGCCAGGTGATCTTCAGCCCGCGCAGCGAACGCACTGCAAGATAGGCCCAGGCTTCCGCCTCCATGGAATCGCCGTCGAAGCCCGCCTCCTCGGCGGCCAGAAGCTGAATGGCGTCGTCAATTTCGCGCGGCAACTCCCCAAGCAGCCTGGCCAGTTCGCCCATGATCGCGCGGTTCTTGCGCCCGCCACCGCAAATGATAACGACGCGCGGTGGCTCCGGCACATGCTCGAACGCCTTCACAATAGAGGCGGCGGTCACGTGGGCAAGCGTCATCGCCCCGTCCTCCAGCGTCGCGGCATCCGGAGCCGGCGGCAGAAAATCGTTGCGATCCAAGGACTTTGGCGCAGGTTTTTGAAAAAATGATTCAGCCAGGTATCGCCCCGCCAATTCCGCGTCGACACTGCCCTCGGCGGCGATCGCCCCGCCCTGGTCGAAAGGTATGCCACCCTTGGCAGCGACCCATTGGTCGATCAGCGCATTGCCTGGTCCGGTGTCGAAGGCGATCATTTCGCCCTCGCGCGAAATCCAGCTGATATTGGCAATGCCGCCGATGTTGACGAACGCCACCGGCCACAAATCAGCCAATTCCTTTGGCAAATTTTCGGCCAGCGCGCGGTGATAGACCGGCACGAGCGGCGCGCCCTGCCCGCCAAGTTCCATGTCGGCGGCGCGAAGATCGTGGACCACCGGCAGACCGGTCTCGTCGGCCAGCAATTGTGCATCGCCGAGTTGAACGGTCACGCCCTGCGCCGGGCGGTGCAAAACCGTCTGGCCGTGAAAGCCGACAACATCGATGTCCGACAGGCGAAGATGGTTTTCATCCAGAAAGCGATTTACCGCCCCGGCATGGCGGAGGGCGATTTCCCGTTCCAGGTCGGCAAGGCCGCCGGGCCTGTCAGTGCGGTTGACGATAGTCTTGGCGGTTTCCAGCGCGGCAGCGAGCCTGCGCCGGAATGCCGTCTCATAGGGGTAGGAAGCGCCTGGTCCTCTCTCAAGTTTCGACTTGCCATTGGTGACGAGCAGAGCGACGTCGATGCCGTCCATGCTGGTGCCGCTCATCAGGCCGATGGCGCTCCAGCGCTTCTTTTCGTGGTCCTTGCGGGCCATGGGATGGTGAATTCCGTCCGGAAAGCTGTTAGAGGCTTGCCGCCCGCAAATGGCGGCTTTCGGCCCGATCGGGTGAAACTACATGGAAAACAGGAAAATGTCCGCTTACAAGTCGCAGTTTCTCAACACCCTTTCGCAGCGCGGATTCATACACCAATGCTCCGATTTCGAGGGGCTGGACGCGCGCGCCGCCAAGGGCGAGGCGATTGGCTATGTCGGCTATGACTGCACGGCGCCGTCGCTGCATATCGGCAATTTCCTGACGATGATGATGCTTCACTGGCTGCAGGAAAGCGGCAACAAGCCGATCGCGCTCATGGGCGGCGGCACCACCATGGTGGGCGATCCGTCAGGCAAGGACGAGACGCGTCAGATCCGCTCGCGCGAGGAAATCGAGGCGAACAAGGCAAGCATCAAGGGGGTGTTTTCCAAGGTGCTCAAGTTCGGGGAAGGCAAGGACGACGCCATCATGGTCGACAATGCCGATTGGCTGTTGAAGCTCGGCTACATCGAGATGCTGCGCGACGTCGGCCGGCATTTCTCTGTCAACCGCATGCTGACCATGGATTCGGTTCGCCTTCGCCTCGAACGCGAACAGGAGATGAGCTTCATCGAATTCAACTACATGGTCTGCCAGTCCTACGATTTCGTCGAACTGGCGCGCCGTTACGCCTGCAACCTGCAGATGGGCGGGTCGGACCAGTGGGGCAATATCGTCAACGGCGTGGAACTTGGCCGGCGCATGGGCACGCACCAGCTTTACGCGCTGACCACGCCGCTGCTGACGACTTCATCCGGCGCAAAGATGGGCAAGACCGCACAGGGCGCGGTCTGGCTCAATGCCGAATCCTTCAGCCCATGGGATTTCTGGCAGTACTGGCGCAACACCGAGGACGCCGATGTCGGGCGCTTCCTCAAGCTGTTCACGACCTTGCCGATGGATGAGATCGGCAGGCTCGAAGCGCTTCAGGGTGCGGAAATCAACGAGCCCAAGAAGATACTCGCCAACGAGGCGACGGCGTTGCTGCACGGGCGCGCGGCGGCGGACGAGGCGGCGGAAACGGCGCGCAAGACTTTCGAGGAAGGCGTTGCGGCCGATACCTTGCCAACGGTCGAGGTGGGCGCGGCGGAGCTTTCCGGCGGCATAGGCGTGCTGTCGCTTCTGGTCGCGGCGGGCCTTGCCAAGTCAAACGGCGAGGCGCGGCGCCATATCCACGGCGGTGCGGTGCGGATCAACGACCAGCCCGTGAGCGACGAGAAATTCGCAGTTTCCGCGGGCGATGCCAATGCGGAAGGCAACATCAAGCTCTCGCTCGGCCGCAAGAAGCACGTGCTGGTACGCGCCGGCTGATCCGCGAGGTTCAGTTCTGTTCCTTCTGGTATTCGAAGATCTTGCGGAAAATGCCGGGCGCAACCATCGACACCGGGTTGATCTCGATGTTGGGATTGCGCGCCGGACCGCTCAGCCTGTAGGTGATGCCGAACAGGCCTGAATCGCGGCCATTGCCGAGGATGTCGCCTACCAGCGGAATGTAGCCGATCGCTCGGCTCAGCCCGATGACAGGCAGGAAGGTTCCCGACAAATCCATCCGACCTTCCTTGTCGTAGAGCGAGCCGTCAAAGGTGAAGCCGATCTGGGCGTTGTTGATCACCCCGTCCTCTACCCGGAAATAGCCGTCTCCCTTTTCGATCCGGCCGCGTGCCTCCTGGAAACGGACGCGATTGGTATCGAGTCGCTTCAACTGCGTGGTGATCTCACGGTTCGGGGCGCCCGATTGCGCCGAGGAATCATTTACCAGCATCTTGATGCGCGGCTCGTCCGTCACAGTGAAACCGGTAGCGCGCACCGGTCCCGTGAACGGTCCGCTGCCCGTGCGCTTGAGGCTTGCGCGCAAATTGCCGCCCTGCATTTTGCGGTAGATGTCGACGAACGCCAGCGCATTACCGGCGTTTCCGGTATCGATCTCGAACGTCGTGCTGCCATCCTTGGTATTGGCGAAGACGTTGATGTCGGTGTCATCGAAAAGACCTCGCAAGGTCATCTGGTCGAGCCAGCCGCCCTTCGCGCCATAGATCAGCTCGACGTTGCGCAGCACCTTGCCATTGTAGCCACGGACCTCGCCCAGATTGGCGGTCACGGTCATGGTCGAGTCGCCCTGTTCCTCGCCGAAACCCTTTTCGTGGAAAAGCCGGTTGATGAGCGCGCGCCCGTCATAGCGAAGCCCGCTGGCGGCAATGTTGTAGTTCCGGCCCTTGCGCTCGAGCTTCAGCGAGAAGGAATCGTCCTGGTTCAGCGAAATGTTGACGAAGTCCGCCGATAGCAACCCGCTCTTGTCGAGCGTCAACTTGCCAACGGCGGAAAAGCCATCGCCCTCGATGTAAAAATCATCGAGGCGGGTGATCCCTTTCTCGGTGCGCATGGCGAAAGTCGCCTTTGCGGGAATGCCCTTGCCCTTTGTCCAGCCGACCCAGGGAAGGTTGAGGACGGCGTTTCGCAAGTCGATCGTCTGCTTTTCGACGCCATCTTCGGCCTGCCTCAGATCCACCTTGATTGTGCCGGTCAGAACCGGGTCGAGGGCCAGCCCCATCTTCTTGCGCGCAGCCTCGTCAAGTTCGGCGGAAATCAGCCGCTCGCGGGCGACATCGGAATCGCCGATCGGTTCCACCATGGCGAGTTTCGTGCGGGTGCCGTCCACCGTGGCTGTGCCGTTCACCCGCACCTGCTGCGGGTTTGCATCGACCAGAACGTCGGCATTGCCGACAGTGCGGTTGAACAGCTTGCCGGTGCTCGCCGCCTTCTTCAGATCGGCGATGACGTTCCAGTCAACCTCCTCATAGGTGATGCCACGCTTCAGCGGGAAACGCGCCACGACATCGGCCGCCGCCGTTCCAGAAACCATTTGCGGCGTCAGCTTGAGGCGCGACATCACCGAAAGCGGCTTGGCCTCGGCGATTGCCGCAAGCGATTTCATTGGACCCGATGTGGTGATGCGCACCTCCGCGATGTTGGGGCGGATGCCGATGTCTGCGATGCGGAACGATCCTGATTCCACCGGAATCTCGCCAACCTCATCCATGCCAGATACGCCGGAAGACAAGCGCGCCTCCACGCTCATGCCTTTCATGAGGATGTCGCCGGCGCCGTTTTCGATCGCGGGCAATTCACCGAAGGACGCTATCCTCACGCCGGAAAATCCGGCCTTGATCTCGTACTCCTCCGGCGCCATGCGGGCGCCCCTGCGCAAACGGCCAAGCACGCCCGGCGGCAGGTCCATGGCAAGCTCGATTCCGGAAAGCCGCCCGCCGGAAATGCTGCGGTGGGCCCAGGCGCGCGCCGGCGGCGCGATGAAGAACGGCCAGTACTGCTTCACGGCGGCTACATCGAGGCCGTCGGCCTTGAAAGAAGCAGTTAAAGCCGGCGTCACGCCATTGAAGACGAAGCTGGCGGACCCCGCGATGCTGTCATTGCCGGCGATTGCGGAAACCCTCGATAGATCGAGCCGTCGGCTTTGCGCGATGAACCCTCCCTCGATATCGATCGAAGCGGGAACGCCCTCTTCGCCGTTCGTCGTGGGCGTGATTGGCGAAACGGCGAGGTTGAAGGCGATGGGGCCTTTGACCCAGTCCGAACCCTCCTGCGGTCTTGCAACACCCGCAAAATCCGAACGGATCGCGCCGGCCAGCATGCGCGAGGGCTCAATCGCGATATCGTTCAGGCCAGGCCGAAGCTTGAGGCTGACAACAAGCTCATGAAGGTCCGTGACCGCCTCGAGGCCGAGACGAAGCGACGAGCCGGCGGTGGATAGCTGCAACGCGGCATCGAGCGGCTCGCCCTGCGGACCGAACGGAACGTTACCCGTGATCTCGACGATTGCGTCCGAGCCGAACATGCCGTCATTGCCGCCCGGATCCTGCGCCCACTCGCGCATGTTTAGGCCGGCGATTTTCAGGTTCAGCTGCCGCCCGCCACCCTCGCGCGGCTCGTAGCTGCCACGCAATTCCACCGTGGACTGGTCCGACACGATGCCGGCCGACATTTGAAGGTTCTTGTTGCGCCGGAAGCGCAGGTCCAGCTTCGTGAGCCGAACCGGGCCTTCCTCGATCCGGCCGAGGCCGGCGCCTTCAACGATCACGTTGCGGAACTGGAACAGACGGAAACGGCCGCTGCTGAATTCTTCCTGTGCCTTGCCCAGCCGCGCGCCGATACCACCCAGAACGGAAGCGATGTCCGGCGCGGTAGCGCCCAACGCAAAGGGCAACAGCGCCGCGTCGAGGATCGAATCCTCCACGATCACCGCGTCGATGGCGGGCGCGCCCGAAAGGATGGAAAGCGGCTTGATGCCAACGATTATCTTGCCAAGGCTCGAGACCACCTGGCGGTCGCTCGCACGCAAGATGTTGACCTTGGTGCTTTCAAGGCTCAACAGGCCATCGGGATCGAAACCGAAATAAGTAGGGCCGAGCTTCACCTCGTATTGCGGCCCAACCAGCTTCTGGATCGCAGACTCGATGTTGCGGGTAAGAACCGAGTTTTCGATTGCGTCGCCGCGAAGCAGGAAGAAAAGGCCCGTCGCCGACATCGAAATGGCGAGGAGGATCACGACCAGGGTAGCCGCAACAAGGCGGAGAGTGCGACGCCAGCGGTTTGGGGATGGTACAAGCAGGCCGCCCTTGAGCGGACCGGCCATGCTTCTGGCGGAAGGATCAGCCAAATCTCATGCTCCAGAATTCCCCGCCACGAACTTGCCCGCCTTTTCGTCGATTCCCGCCTGCGAACTATCGCACCGTTTGCGGGATGCTTCCACCTGCATGCCTCCGGAGCGATCCGCCGCGGCGTTGACCGCGTATGTGCGATGTGGACAAAGAACCCGAAACGGTTGAAATGTGCAAAGGATCGAAGCGCTGCCCGGCACCGCTACGACCTGCCGGGCACATTCGCCGGCCCCGCGTTCCTGTTTCCAAACAGCAACAACTTGTCGAAAGGATGGCACATGTCAGAACCGGCAGAGGGCGCCAAGGCGCCTGATTTCAAGCTCCCGACCGATGGCGGGGGAACATTCCAGCTCTCCGCCCACAAGGGCAAGCCCGTGGTGCTGTTCTTCTATCCCAAGGACGATACGTCCGGATGCACAGCCGAGGCGGTCGCGTTCACGGCGGCGAAGGGCGAATTCGACAAGATTGGCGTTGTGGTGGCCGGAATGTCGCCGGACCCGGTAAAAAGCCATGATAAGTTCGTCGCCAAGCATTCGCTGGCTGTGCCGCTCATATCGGACGAGGACAAGGCCGCGCTTTCGGCTTACGGGGTCTGGAAGGAAAAGAGCATGTACGGCAAGAAATACATGGGCGTGGAGCGCTCCACTTTCCTGATCGGCAAGGACGGTAAGATCGTAAAGGCATGGCGCAAGGTTTCGGTGCCTGGCCACGTCGATGAAGTGCTGGCGGAAGCTGGGAAACTCTCCTGAGCATGACCGGCGACACGCCCGGCCGCCGCCCGCAATCGCTCCAGTCAGGGGCTGTTGCGGCGCTGGCCAATTCGGACCTCGACGGCAAGGTGGCGATGACATTCGCGCTTGCCGAGGCCTGGTCCTCGCGCACCTTGTCGCTCCGGCCGGGCGGGCGTGTCGATCTTCCGTCGCGCCCGGGCAGACCGGAAAGGCCGATCCTCATCGCGCCGGGAAAGATGGCAAAGCGAGGCATCGGCTCGCAAAAGGGCCGCATCGCGCTCATTCACTCGCTTTGCCACATTGAACTCAATGCGATCGACCTGGCGCTCGATATCGTCGCGCGCTTCGCCAGCGTTCAGGTCCCACGCTCGTTCTTCGACGGCTGGATGATGGTCGCCGCCGAGGAAGCGAAGCACTTCACGCTGCTTCGAAACCGCCTTCATTCGCTGGGGGCCGACTATGGCGACCTTCCGGCCCATGACGGATTGTGGGCGGCGGCGCAGGAGACAGACCACGACCTGACCGCGCGCCTGGCGCTTGTTCCGCTGGTGCTGGAAGCGCGGGGCCTCGACGTGACCCCTTCCCTTTCCGATGCGCTGGAGCGTGGCGGTGACCGCGAAACCGCAGCCATCCTGCGCATCATCTACGAGGACGAGAAAGGCCATGTCGCGGTGGGCGCCAAGTGGTTCCGCTTCCTGTGCCGGCGCGAGGGTGTGGAACCGGCAGCCGCCTTCCAGACTCTCGTTCGCAAGCATTTTCGCTCGCCGCTCAAGCCGCCGTTCAACGATCGGGCAAGGGCCGCGAGCGGCCTGACGCCGGGGTTCTACCGGGCGATCTCCTCGCTGGGCAATTGAATGGGCACAACGCTTCGTTAACCATGATGCAAATAGGATGACGCTCGAACGAAGCTGGGCGGCATCATGTCGAACAATCATTTGCGTCAGGCGCCATCGGCCGCGCATTTGCGCGAGCCAAGGAATTTCGGCAAGCGCGCCGCTGCCGCTTCAATTACGATTTCCAGCAATGGACACGAACGGCACTACGCCATCAGTCCAGGATTTGCTGCCGCCTGCCTCGCGGTATTCTGCATGTTCGCGGTCGGATATTTCAGCGCGACAACCTATCTGGTGCTGCGCGACGACCTTATCGGGATGACGCAAGCCCGCAGCGCAAGGCTGCTGCATGAATATGAGGACCGGATCGCCTCGCTGCGCGCCAATCTCGATCGCGTCACCAGCCGCCAGCTCCTTGACCAGCAGGCCATCGAGGCGAAGGTGGCGGAACTGATCGAACGGCAGGAAGCGCTGGGCGGGCGGACGAGCCGCATCGGCAAGCTGATCGGCGAGGCGCAAAAGCGCGGACTTTCGCCGAAAAGCGCCACACCCGCTCAAAGCGGCGATCCCGCAACCACGGGAACTGTCGCCAAGCCGGCGGACAAGTCTGCATCGCTGAATGATTTCAGCCTGCGCGGCGGGGCTCATGCGCTGCCGGCAGATGCGGCCAATATGGCCGTGGCCACCGATAAGGCGGATCCGGCACACAACATCGCCGACTACGCGCAGACGCAGAACCTGTTCCAAAGCGTCAAGGCTCGCATTGAGAACGTCGATCGCGAGCAGCGCGCAATGCTCGATTTGCTGCGCATGGAAGCTTCGGAGAAAACCACCGCAATTGTCACGACGCTGGCCGGCTTGAAAGTGAAGTTGGGAGACGACAGCCAGGCCGGCCTTGGCGGACCATTCATTCCGCTTGATCCGGGCATGGATTTCAATGCCCATGTCGAGGCGCTGGATACATCGTTGAAAGCGCTAGGAACCGCGCAGTTGCTGCTGGCCAAGGCGCCTGTTGCAAGTCCCGCCCCCGGAGCGCCGCTTTCAAGCCCGTTCGGCGCGCGGATCGACCCTTTCCTCGGCCATCAGGCGATGCATTCCGGCCTTGATTTCAGGGCGGCGTCGGGAACGCCAGTGCACGCCACGGCGGACGGAAAGGTCATCGATGCCGGGCGCAATGGCGGCTATGGCAACATGGTCGAGATCGACCACGGCAATGGCATGACAACGCGCTACGCGCATTTGAGCCGCATCAGTGTCAATTCGGGCGACAAGGTCACGCGCGGGACGAAGGTTGGCGAAGTCGGCAGCACGGGCCGCAGCACCGGCCCGCACCTACACTACGAAGTGCGCCGCCACGGACACGCTGTCGACCCCGTCGCCTTTCTCAAGGCAGGCCGGAAGATCGAAAAGCTGCTCTGAGCGCTCGCCTATTCGACGTCGGAAACCGCTACGCCCTCTTCGCCGGTCACATTGTGGGCCAGCGCCGCTTCCATGAACATGTTGAGATCGCCGCCAAGGACATCGTCGGGCGAAGTGCTTTCGACACCGGTGCGCAAATCCTTGACCAACTGGTAGGGCTGCAAGACATAGGAGCGGATCTGGTGGCCCCAGCCGATCTCCGACTTCGATTCATGTTCGGCCTGGATGGATTCCTGCCGTTTCTTCATCTCGAGGTCATAGAGGCGCGCGCGCAGCGCCTTCATGGCGTTGGCGCGGTTCTGGTGCTGCGACTTTTCCGAAGACGTCACCACGATGCCGGTAGGCAAATGCGTGATGCGAACCGCGGAATCCGTAGTGTTGACGTGCTGGCCACCCGCGCCCGATGACCGGTAAGTGTCGATGCGGATGTCCTTGTCGAGGATCTCGATATCGACATTGTCGTCGATCACCGGATAGACCCATACCGAAGAAAATGACGTATGGCGTCGCGCCTGGCTGTCGAAAGGCGAAATGCGCACCAGCCTGTGGACGCCCGATTCGCTCTTCAGCCACCCGAAGGCATTCTCGCCCTTGATGAGGACGGAGGCCGACTTGATGCCCGCTTCTTCGCCCGGGCTCTCATACTGGACTTCCACCTTGAAGCCGTTTTTCTCAGCCCAGCGCACATACATGCGCAGCAGCATCGCCGCCCAGTCCTGACTTTCCGTGCCGCCTGCGCCGGCATGGACTTCGAGGAAGCAGTCATTGCCGTCCAGTTCGCCGGAGAGCAACGCTTCGACCTGCCGGCGGCCCAGTTCCGCATGCAGGCGCTTCAGCGCATCCTCGGCATCGGCGACGACACCCGCCTCGCCTTCGGCCTCGCCAAGCTCGATCATGTCGAGCTGGTCGACCAGTTCACCCTCGATGGTGCGGATGGCGGTGATGCTTTTTTCGAGATGCTGACGCTCGCGCATCAGTTTCTGGGCAAGTGCCGGGTCATTCCAGAGGCTGGGATCCTCGGCCTTCTGGTTCAGTTCAAGCAGGCGGCGATTCGACTTGTCCCAGTCAAAGATGCCTCCTCAGCAGGCTTACGGCCTGCTTGATGTCACTGATGATTTCCTGCGTTTCCGCGCGCATGAACGATCTTTCGAAATTGCCGTGCCGGTTGGTGAAGCGCGTACATATTGATCGGGCGGTCCGATGTAAACCTCGAACCGCCGATCAGGAGATCAATACAAGCCGCCGGTTCCCGACAGGACCGCTCGGTTTGCCTCGGGGGAAACCGCAAGGCCCCCCGCCGACATGTCGTCCTCGAAGCCGATGACCGAGTAGACACTCGGTGGCGCGGTTCCCGGCTTGAAGGCTTCCATGATGACGCCCGGCTGGCCGGCTTCCGCCTGAAGGCCGGTCTTGCGGTCGATCGGGATCAGCGTGAGGCCGCGCGGGACACGGAAATTTACCGGGGTCTTGCCGTTCAACGCGCTTTTCATGAAGTCGAGGAACACCGGCGCAGCGAGCCCGCCACCGGTGTTGCCCTTGCCCATCGGCTGCGGATTGTCGTAACCGAAATAGACGCCCGCAACGAGGTCCGGGGTGTAGCCGATGAACCAGGCATCCTTCTCGTCATTTGTTGTGCCGGTCTTGCCGGCTACCGGCACGCCGAGTTCCTTGACGACGGTGGCCGTGCCGCTCTGGACAACGCCCTCCAGCATCGAGGTCATCTGGTATGCTGTCATCGGGTCGAGCACCTGGTCGCGCTCGTCGATCAGTTCCGGCTCCTCCTGGTCCTGCCATTCGGGGGCTGCGCAACCTTCGCAAACCCGTTCGTCATGGCGGAAGATGGTCTTGCCGTAGCGGTCCTGAATCCGGTCGATGAAGGAAGGCGTGATCTTGCGTCCGCCATTGGCGAGAACCGCATAGGCGGAAACCATGCGCAAAACGGTTGTTTCGCCCGAGCCCAGCGACATCGACAGGAGGGGCGAGAGATTGTCGTAGATGCCGAAGCGCTTGGAATATTCGGCGACGATCGGCATTCCCATGTCCTTGGCGAGGCGCACGGTCATGAGGTTTCGCGACTTCTCGATGCCGAGCCTCAGCGTCGAGGGCCCTGCATAGCCGCCGCCATAGTTCTTCGGCTCCCAGATGCCGAGGCCGCCGCCCTGGTCGAGCGAGAACGGCGCGTCGAGCACCACCGATGAAGGCGTGTAGCCATTGTCCAGCGCCGCGGCGTAGACGAACGGCTTGAAGGACGAGCCAGGCTGGCGGTACGCCTGCGAAGCGCGGTTGAACTGCGATTGCGAATAGGAGAAGCCGCCCGCAATGGCGAGAACGCGGCCCGTGTGCGGATCCATCACGACAATGGCACCCTGCACCAGCGGCGGCTGGCGCAGCCGGTATTCGCCATCGGTCTCAAGCGGCTGTGCGAAAATGACATCGCCAACCTGGAGAATGCCGCCCGCGGTCTTGGCGGTGCGGTTTTCCTCGCCCTTGATGCGGACGCGGCTTGCCCACTTCATGTTTTCGAAGGCGATGCGACCGGTTCGGCGTTCCTCGGACAGCTTGCCGGAAATCTCGACGGAGGGGCGAAGGCCGATCGACGCTTCCCCGTCGTCGACCGCCAGAACGACCGCCATTTCCCACTCGGGCACGTCCGACAGCGGCTCGAGCTCGCCAAGCTGGGTTCCCCAGTCCTGGGCAACGGTTTCGAAACGCTTCCACGGACCGCGCCAGCCCTGCTCTTCGTCATATTCGAGCAAGCCTTTTTGCAGCGCCAGCCGCGCCATGATCTGCAGATTTGGATCGAGCGCCGTGCGCACCGACAGGCCACCCTCGTACAGAGCGTCCTCGCCGTAACGGTCGATGATCTCCCGGCGCACTTCCTCGGAGAAATACTCCGCCGCGAAAAGGTAATTGGTCTTGCGCCGCGGGTTTACGCCGAGCGGCTCCTTCTTGGCAGCCTCGGCCTCCTGCGCGTTGGCGTGGCCGTTCTCGACCATCCGGTCGATGACCCAGTTGCGCCGCTCGATCGCTTCCTTGGTCTTGTTGAACGGGTGGTAGTTGTTCGGCGCCTTCGGAAGGGCGGCAAGATAGGCCGCCTCGTGCAGCTTGAGTTCGTGCACCTGCTTGTCGAAATAGGTCAGCGACGCGCCGGCGATGCCATAGGCGCCGAGGCCGAGGAAAATCTCGTTGAGGTAAAGCTCGAGGATGCGGTCCTTCGAGTTCGCGCGCTCGATTCGCAGCGAAAGGACCGCCTCCTTGATCTTGCGGTCGATGGAGCGCTCGTTCGAAAGCAGGAAGTTCTTCGCCACCTGCTGGGTAATGGTCGATGCTCCGATCTGGCGGCGATCCGTTCCGGCATTGCGGATGTTGGTGGCGACGGCTCTCGCAAGCGCGCCGAAGTCGATGCCCGGGTGCTCGTAGAAATTCTTGTCCTCGGCGGACAGCACGGCGTGCTTGACGAGGTCGGGAACTGCCTGGATCGGCAGGAACAGCCGGCGCTGGCGGGCATACTCGGCCATCAGCGACCCGTCGGCGGCATGGATTCGCGAAGTCACCGGCGGCTCATACGAATTGAGCACTTCCTCCGATGGAAGGTCCTTCGACAGATCGTTGATGTACCACGCGATGCCGCCAAGCACGACGATGGCGGCGAGCATGCCCATACCGAAGATGTAACCGATGAACCGAAGGAACATTACCACTTTCCCGCTTTATGCGTCCTGGCTTTGCCCGGGAAAATTCCGCGGGTCGTTCGCCTGTCTTGTATTCCGCGACAGATGATGCACGCATCGCGCTGAACAATACACCCGGCCATGCGCAATCTGAACTATTTCGCACTGCAGGCTGCTTTTAGCCAACCCCACGAAAGGCTGCAATGCGGAGAAATTATGTCGCGGGCAACCCATGCGATGCGCGGCGGCACGCTGATGCAAGGATGCAACGGCGCTAGTTCGGCAACCGCGGCGAAAAGAAGGTGTGAACCGCCCGGGCAACCAGCCCCGCCGTCGTGCCTTGCCATTTCGGGTCGAGCAGAAGCTTTTCGTCTTCCTCGTTTGAAAGATAACCCAATTCGAGCAGCACTCCCGGTACTTCCGGCGCCTTGAGCACCGCGAAAGACGCGTGGCGCTGCGGATTCCTGACGAGTTGTATCCCCTTGCCGAGTTCCGCAACCAACGCGGACGAGAAACTCAGCGAGAAACGATCCGTCTCGCGCGATGTGAATTCGGCAAGGATTTCGGGGATTTCATCGTCGTCGGGGCTCGCGTCGATGCCGCCGACGATGTCGGCCATGTTCTCCGATTCGGCCAGTTCGTGCGCGATCTGGTCCGATGCCGTCTCGGACAAGGTGTAGATGGATGCGCCGCGAAACTGCGAAACCCGCAACGAATCGGCGTGGATCGAGATCACGAGGTCGGCATTGTTTCGCCGGAAGAACGCGACGCGGTCGCGCAACGACATGAACACGTCCTCGTCACGCGTCAGCAGCACGTCATAGGGTCCGGCGGCGGCAATCTCTTCCTTGACAAGCCTGGCCAGCGAAAGGGTGAGGGTCTTTTCCTCCGTGCCCTTCTTGCCGACGGCGCCGCTGTCGATGCCCCCATGGCCGGGATCGACCACGACCGTGTAGCGCCCTTCCCGCTTTGCCGGCGCCTGCATGCGGACGCGATCTCCCTTTGTGACGACCGCGCCGGAGGCGCCGACCAGTTCGCGCTGCTTCTCCAGAGTCGCATCGAATTCCGCCCTGGCAACGCGCGCAAGGTCGAGGACCAGCCTGTATTTCTTGCCCGGCTCCACTTCCTCCATCGTCATCGCGCTGATCCGCGCGGGATGGGCAAGCGAAAGCACGATGCGCGAGCGCTCGCGGGTGATCGCGCCATACTGGCGGAACGTGACGAGGCCGCGCGGCGCAAGTGCGTCGGTCTCGGCGAAGCGGAACAGCAATGCCGGCGCATCGATCACCACACGATCGGGCCTTGCCATGTAGAAGGTCGAGAACTCCACCTTTCGGTCGATGTCGAAAAACACCCGCGTCGACGTCTCGTCGCCCGCGATCCGCCCACCGGTGACCATGGCCTGCGCCTGCGCATCCAGGGCCAAAGCTGGCCCTGCGCCTGCCAAGGTCACCAGGAGCGCGATGAAAAACACGCCCGCGCCAACGATGCTGAAGTGCGCCGCTTTCAAAATTTCCGCCAAAAACCTTCCGCCTGCGCCGGGATTTCCACGGGCGGCATGCTGCGCCGGTAGCAGTACGGCATGCCTCGAAACAAAGCACCTATCTGATTTTGCTTGTATTGGACAAGACTCATCCGTATTACTCGAATTGCTGGGCCAAGGGTTTGGGAAGGCATGCTGCCGGTAGTGAGCTATCGGCCGCGTTAAGGAATTTGCGTTTGCGATCCGCGTTGTCGGTCGCTGTTTTCAGCCAATTCCGTCTCCCGTGCCCCGGCCTGCGCGACAGTTTCGCGCAACCTTGCCGCAAAGCCTTCCCGGGCTGGCTGGTTGCTCCGATGAGAGCGCGGATTTCGGCCCCGAGGAAGGCGAATCGCGCACCGCAAACCGGGCCGGCTTCACAAAAATCCGGCCTATCCCCAACGCATGGCGGAAGGACGGGGTTTTGAACAGGCATTCACTGCAGGAGACCGGGCATCATGCCCCGCACGGCGCATCAGCAAATGCGCCGAAAGGTCTGCCTGTATTGGGATCGCCCGCCCCGCGCCCTCGCATGACCAACATGGCAGACGCCTTCCGGACTACGGCACCCGTCCGCGCAGAAATGCGCGCGGCACGTGCCTTACAGTTCCTTTCCGGAAACCCGGTTCGATTGAACACAACCCGAAAAGTGAACCTGTCCGGTTCCGCATCTGCGGAGACTGGAAACAATGGCAAACAACAAAATGTTGATAGACGCATCGCATCCGGAAGAAACCCGGGTCGCGGTCGTTCGTGGAAATCGTATCGAGGAGTTTGATTTCGAGTCCCAGGCGAAGAAGCAAATTCGCGGGAACATCTATCTGGCAAAGGTAACGAGGGTCGAACCCTCCCTGCAGGCAGCCTTCATCGACTATGGCGGCAACCGGCACGGCTTCCTCGCCTTTAGCGAAATCCATCCCGACTATTACCAGATCCCGGTCGCGGACCGG
>JBGSJA010000291.1:0-1591 GCA_041742235.1 Salaquimonas sp.
GACCTCTGCCTTCGGAGGGCAGCACTCTATCCAGCTGAGCTACGGGTGCCAGTGCGCCAGGCGCAGGGCTCGGCGAACAGGGCGTAAATAACCCATGGCCGGGCCGGGGGCAATGGCAATCAGGAAAGCCGCGGCGCCAGCCTTTATCCGCTCAGGCGGGCTGCAGCCTTCCATGCGGGCAGCAGGCAAATCTCAGTCCGGCTTTGCCGTCACGCTGACCTTGCTTTCGTAGAAGGAGGCGAGGCCCGCGAGTTCGAGCAGTTCGTCGTATGGCAGTTCATAGGCCCAGACCGCGTTGTCGATCTCATGGTCGCCGACAAGGATGTTCCAGTAGCTGGCCTTGCCCTTGTAGGGACAACGGCTGACATGGCCCGAACGCACCAGCCTGTCGCCGTCGATATCCTCGATCGGCAAGTAGTAGACCGGGTTGTGGCCAGCCTCGCGAACCAGGACGGCGTTCTGCGTCTGCGCAATCAGCGCGCCGGCGGCATGAACGCTCACCGTGCCGCGAAACGGCTCGACCGTGATCACATGGCCGGGATTGGTCTTGAAGCCCGGCGAAGGGTTGATTTCGCGCCCTGACTGCATGCTTGCGTCCACTCCTCATCCGCGATGCGGCAAGACTAGCAGGGCGCGCGGGCGGGCGCAAAGGGGCGAACTTCAGTGCGCCTCGTCCCAGTTCGGCGCGGCCCGGACATCCACCTGCAGCGGTACCTGCAAATGAACCGCCGGAAACGGCGCATCGACCATCACCTTGCGGATCACCGGCAGGGCGCTTTCGACCTCGCCTTGCGCCGCCTCGAAAACGAGTTCGTCATGCACCTGCAAGAGCATGCGCACGGACAGCCCGGCAGCCGCCAGCGCCTCGTCCATGCGCGTCATCGCGCGGCGGATGATGTCGGCGGCCGAGCCCTGGATCGGCGCGTTGATCGCGGCGCGTTCGTTGAAGGCGCGAAGCTGCGGGTTGGAATGGGCGATGTCGGGATAATGCGCGCGCCGCCCGAAGACGGTCTCGACATAGCCATGCTCGCGGGCGAACTTCTTCGTCTCTTCCATGTAGTCGCGAATGCCGGGAAAGCGCTGGAAATAGGTGCGGATGTATTCGCCCGCCTCCTCGCGCGAAATGCCGAGCTGGTTGGCAAGGCCGAAGGCGGAGATGCCGTAGATGATGCCGAAATTGATCGCCTTGGCGCGGCGGCGCACCATCGGATCCATGCCCTCCACCGGCACGGAGAACATTTCGCTCGCGGTCATGGCGTGGATGTCCAGCCCGTCGGCGAATGCCTGGCGAAGCTGCGGGATGTCGGCGATGTGGGCGAGCACGCGCAACTCGATCTGGGAATAATCGGCCGAGACGAGGAGGTTGCCCGGCTGCGCGATGAAAGCGCGGCGGATCTTGCGCCCCTCCTCCGTGCGCACCGGTATGTTTTGCAGGTTCGGCTCGGACGACGAAAGCCGACCGGTCGATGTGGACGCCATGGCGTAGGATGTGTGGACGCGGCCGGTATCCTTGTTGATGTAGTTCGGCAGCGCGTCGGTATAGGTCGACTTGAGCTTGGTGAGCTGGCGCCAGTCGACGATGCGGCGCGGC
>JBGSJA010000292.1:0-15142 GCA_041742235.1 Salaquimonas sp.
AGCGCATCGCCGCCGTTTGCGCCGCCGCCCCCAAGGCCCGCATCATCCTCGATGCGAACGAGGCATGGCGGCCGGACAGCGTGAGCGAATTGATGCTGGTGGCCGCCAAACACGGCGTGGCGCTGATCGAGCAGCCCTTGCCCGCAGGACAGGACGGCATGCTGCGCGAAATCCCCCACCCCGTGCCGGTCTGCGCCGACGAAAGCGCCCATTCGCTGGACGATCTGTGGCGGCTGCGCGAACTCTACGACTGCATCAACATCAAGCTCGACAAGACCGGCGGACTGACCGCCGGCCACGCCATGCAGACCATGGCGCGCTCTCTCGGCTTCTCGGTAATGGTGGGCTGCATGGTGGGCACGTCGCTGTCCATGGCCCCAGCCGTGCTGCTGGCGCAGGACGCCGAATATGCCGACCTCGACGGCCCGTTGATCCTTGCCAGGGACCGGCCCCACGGCCTGCGCTATTCGGAGGGCAAGGTGTTTCCGGCAGCCAGGGAGTTGTGGGGGTGATTTCGCCCCGCCATCAGCAACAGCGCCAACCCGGACGCGCCGGCCAGCGCCATTGCTAGGAAGGCGTTGACGCCGAAGGCTTCGTAGAGCGGGCCCGAGGCTAGGCCGAACGCGCCCATGGCGATCGCGCCGGTGACGAAGCCCGCGGCTTGCGCTGATCCCATCCGGTCCTCCGGCACCGCGTCGTTATAGTAGTGCATGAGGCCAAGATGCGTGGCGCCGAAGCTGAGGCCATGCAACACCTGCAGCACGGCATAGCCGGCAAGCCCCGGCTCCAGCGGAAACAACGTCCATCGCACGGTGCACGCGACCCCGCCGATGATCGCAAGCTGCAGCGGGGTGACGCGCCTGAACACCTGCCGCGAGAACTGGAACAGCGCGATCTCGGCCAGCACGCCGATGGCCCAGTAGAGGCCGATGACGTTTCCTGAAAATCCGAGCGCCTCCCAGTGGATGGAACCGAAGCCGTAGATCATCGCATGGGTCGCCTGGACAATGCCGCAGCCCGCGGTGACCAGCATGAACCGGCGGTTTGCCATGAGTTTCCAGGTACTTGCCGAGCCTATTTGAATCTGGCTGGCAGGACGGCGCGGCCGCCCGAGCCGCGGCGTAACCGGCGAAACGGCGAGGCCCAGAAACGCGGTGGCGATCATCGCCGTCATGATCGCGGTCGAGCCGTAGGCGCCTAACAGCCAGCCGCCCGCGAAATTGGCGATGATGAAGACCACCGATCCCCACAGCCTGATGCGGCCGTAATCGTGGCCGAAGCGGCGCACGCCCGACAGCGTGATCGAATCCATCACCGGTTGCAGCGGGTGGGAGAAGAAGGCCAGGATCAATGCCACGCCAAGGATCGGCCAGAAGCTGCCCACGAACGGGAACGCCGCGAAGCAAAGCGCCGTGCCGGCCATCAGGGCAATCAAGATGTCGGCGCGGTCGCGCGCGCGGTCGGCATAGGCCGAGACATAGCCGGAGGTGAGAACGCGCACGGCCAGCGGCAGCGACAGCACCATGGCGATCTGGGTGGAATCGAGCCCCCTGTCCTTTAGCCACAGCGGGAAAAAGGGCAGCATCAACCCGGCAAACGAAAACATGGCGCTGTAGAGCAGCGCCATGCGTGCGGCGAAGGCGTAAGGCGACGCCTCCGCGACCGTCTCGCCGGTGGCTTGTGTCATCGGCTGGCCGTCAGCACGCTTGCGTAAAGTTCGGGGTCCACATTGCCGCCGGAGGCAACGCAGATCACCGTCTCACCGGCAAACGCCTTGCCCTGCGACAGCAGCGCTGCCAGCGCGACCGCGCCGCCCGGTTCCACCACGATCTTCAGTTCGGCGAAGGCGATGCGCATCGCCGCGAATGCCTCCTCGTCCGTCACGGCAAAGCCGGAGCGCACATGTTGGCTGTTGATGGCGAAAGAGGCTTCCCCCGGCGATGGCGTCAACAGCGCGTCGCAGGCGGAGCCGGAAAGCCGCTCGTTCGTCACGCGGCTGCCTTGCGCCAGCGAGCGGGCATAGTCGTCGAAACCCGCTGGTTCGGCTGTATGAATAATAGCTTCGGGAAAACGCGCGTGAATGGCGAGCGCCACGCCCGCCGTTAGCCCGCCGCCGCCGCAGCACACAATCACGCGGTCGGCCGCAAGGCCCATCGCGGCGATATCCTCGCAGATTTCGAGGCCGCAAGTGCCCTGCCCGGCGATCACGAACGGGTTTTCGTAAGGATGGATGAAATGTGCGCCGGTGCGCTCGACAATCTCGCGGGCGATCGCGTCGCGATCCTCGCTGGCGCGGTCGTAGAGCACCACTTCGGCCCCTGAACGGCGGGTGCGCGCGACCTTGATCGCCGGAGCGTCGGAAGGCATGACGATCACGGATTTCATGCCGAGCAGCCGCGCCGCTTCCGCCACTCCCTGCGCATGGTTGCCGGACGAGCAGGCGACGAGCCCGCCCTTGCGCTGCGCCTCATCCAGCGCCGAAGCGGCGTTGAACGCGCCACGGAACTTGAAAGAGCCGGTCAGTTGAAGGCACTCCGCCTTCACGAAAACCCGCGCGCCGGTCATCGCGTCGAGTTCGGCCGACCTCAGCAAAGGGGTACGAAATGCATGGCCGCGAAGGCGCGCGGCGGCAGCCTCTACGTCGGAATAACGGGGAATGGTCATGGCGTGCGATCCGCAATTCGGGAAGGCGACCTTGATCGGACATTAAGCGCGTGCGCGCAAGGCCCGGCCAAATCTCCGGGCGTTTTTCGGGCGGACCGCCTGCCCTGCTTCGACAAACATGCGCACGCATTCGTCCCAGTCGAAGCGCCGCGAATGGACCAGCGCCCTTTCCCGCGGGATATCCAGCGCGGCAAGCGCCGCCTTGCGCAAGTCCGCATCCAGCACCCCGGCATCGCTGCCGCCGATCACATCGAGCGGACCTGGCACCGGAAACGCCGCGACGGGGACGCCGCTGGCGAGCGCCTCAAGCAAGACGTTGCCGAAGGTGTCGGTCAGGCTAGGGAACACGAACACATCTGCCGCCGCATAGTGGCGCGCCAGCGTCTCGCCGGTCAGCGAACCGGTGAACACCACATCGCGGTAGCGCTCTTCGAACTGCGCCCGCAACGGACCATCGCCAACCACGACTTTCGTGCCGGGCAAGTCGAGATCGAGAAAGGCGGGCATGTTCTTTTCGACGGACAAACGCCCGACATTCATGAATACCGGCCGCGCCCAGCCCATTTCTTCTGCCAGCCGGTCGTCCGGCCGCGGCCTGAACAGGGCGTGGTCGACGCCGCGTGTCCACGGAATGACGGTCGAAAATCCGTGCGAACGCAATTCGTTGGCGATGGAGCGCGTGGCGACGAGACAACCATTGCCGGCATTGTGAAAACGCCGCATCCAGGCATAGGACCACGAAAGCGGTACCGGCATCCGCGCCCGCAGATATTCGGGAAAACGGGTGTGATAGCTCGTGGTGAAGGCGATCTGCCGCCGGATGCAGGCACTGCGCGCGGCAAATCCGAGCGGCCCTTCGGTGGCAATGTGAATCTGGTCGGGCCTGAACCCGTCGATAATGCGCCCCAGCGTCCGCGAGCCGGCAAAGGCCAGCCTTATTTCCGGGTAGGATGGCATCGGCAGGGAGAAGAACTGCGACGGCGCGACCAGCTTTACCTCATGGCCGGCGGCGGCAAGGCGGCGTGTCACTTCCTCAAGCGTGCGAACAACCCCGTTCACCTGCGGATGCCACGCATCGGTGACGAGCAGGATCTTCATCAGGCCGCTTTCGCGGCGGCGCTTGCCGAGGAAATCTCCGGCTCGGGCGTTGTCTCGGCCGCCGGCCTCAAGGTGGTCCATTCCACCAGTTCAAGCCTGCCGTCATGGTGCTCGATGACCGCCGTGCAGCTTTCAACCCAATCGCCGGTGTTGATGTATTCGATACCGTGCCGGGTTCCGATCACCGCATGGTGGATATGCCCGCACACCACACCGTCGACGCCGGTGCGCGCCGCTTCGCCGGAAAGCGCCAACTCGAATTCACCGATGAAATTGACCGCTTCCTTGACCTTGAGCTTCGCCCATTTCGAGAGCGACCAGTACGGAAAGCCGAGCCGGCGACGGACGCCGTTGACGACGACATTGATGCTGAGCGCCGCGTCATAGGCCCAATCGCCAAAATGGGCGAGCCAGCGTGCATGGCGCACGACCACGTCGAACTGGTCGCCATGGATGATGAGCAGCTTGCGTCCGTCCGCCGTTTCGTGAATGTCGCGGTCTCGAATCTCGACGCCGCCGAACTGGCTGCCGAGATAGTCGCGCAGGAACTCGTCGTGGTTGCCGGGGACATAGATGATCTCGGTGCCCTTGCGCGCCTTGCGCAGCAATTTCTGCACCACGTCATTGTGGTCCTGGGGCCAGTACCAGCCACGCTTGAGCCTCCATCCATCGACGATGTCGCCGATCAGATAGATCTTCTCCGCATCATGATGGCGAAGAAAGTCCAGCAGCAGCCCCGCCTGGCAACCCGGGGTGCCAAGGTGGACATCGGAAAGGAACAGCGTCTTGTAATGTTCCGCTTTCATGCGAATCCGCCGTGCTATGGTCGTTGAATTCTGTGAACCCGATTCAGATGACACGGCGGTGACATTTCTCGTACAAAGCCGGCCAAGAGGAAGGAATAACAATGGATTTGGGCATTTCCGGGCGCAAGGCAATCGTCTGCGCATCCAGCCGCGGCCTCGGTCGCGGTTGCGCAATGCATCTGGCGCAAGCCGGTTGCGAAGTCGTCCTGAACGGCCGCAACGCGGAAACACTGGAGCGGACAGCGGGCGAAATAGCCGCACAAACGGGGGCGAAAATCAGCTTCGTTGCCGCGGATGTTTCCACTCATGCCGGCCAGGATGCGCTGCTGGCGGCCTGTCCGCAGCCTGACATCCTCGTCAACAACAATGGCGGACCGCCACGCCGCGATTTCCGGACGCTGACCCGCGACGCCATGCTGGAGGGCGTTACGCAGAACATGGTCACGCCGATCGAACTGGTCCAGAAAGTGCTCGACGGCATGAGCGGGCGCGGCTTCGGGCGCATCGTCAACATCACGTCGCTATCGGTTTACACTGCGATACCCGGGCTGGACCTTTCATCGGGCGCAAGGGCGGGACTGACGGCGTTTCTTGCCGGCGTGGCGCGCGGGGCAGCGAAGGACAACGTCACCATCAACAACATCCTGCCCGGCAAGATGGACACCGACCGGCTGCGCGGCGGCTTCGAATTCATGGCGAAGCGACTCGGCATTTCGCTGGAAGAAGCCCGGGCGCGCGAGATCGAGCCAATCCCCGCTGGCCGCCTCGGCACTGCCGACGAATTCGGCGCACTGTGCGCATTCCTTTGCTCGGTTCACGCCGGCTACATCACCGGACGGAACTTCATCATCGACGGCGGCCTCAACCAGAGCGCTTTTTGAAAGACCCGCTGCAAAAGGCATGACCTTTCGTCACTGGAACCAACTCCATGGTTGGCGGTTCACTTTGCCGAGGGCGGCGTGACCGCCACGCAAGGATGGAGGTTTCCCATGAGACATTTCTTCAAGTCGGCCGGTATCGGCCTTGGTGCAGCGCTTTTGCTTTCAACATCTGCGATTGCCGCAACAACCGTGCAGGCGACTACGGACCTGAATGTCCGTTCGGGCCCTGGCCCGCAATACCAGGTGGTCGGCGTCATTCCCGCAGGCGGCGATGCATCGGTCATGGGCTGCAATTCAACGGGCAAGTGGTGCAGCGTCAGCGTGGGCGGCGTTGAAGGCTGGGCGTTTTCCGACTACCTGACCGCGTCGGTCGAAGGCCAGCAGATGATCGTCACCAAGTTGCCGCAGTCACAGGCTGTGCCCGTCGTCGAGTATGACGGATCGGCAAATACCGCCACCGGCGCCGTGGGCGGAGCCGTTGTCGGAGCGCTGATCGCAGGACCAGTCGGGGCAGCCATCGGTGGCGCCGCAGGCGCGGCAATCGGGGCCAACACTCCGCCGCCGGAAAACGTGCGGAACTATGTCGTCCAGAACCGTCCCGAACCCGTCTATCTCGACGGCGAGGTGGTCGTCGGCGCGGGCCTGCCTGAAACGGTGGAACTGCGCACGATCCCCGACTACGAGTACCGCTACGTCTATGTGAATGGCGTGCCAGCGCTCGTCGATCCGGGAACGAGGCGAATCGTTTACGTTTATCGTTGATGATCCATGAAAATCGCTGAATCGCCGCCGCCCCAAATCGAGGCGGCGGTTTGGCGTGACCAGTTTTTGCCGGATTGGTCGGAAGCGCCGATTGTCACAGGCGTTTCGTATTGACGTTGCGTAATTGGTGCGTAATGCAACTCCAGAAATCGGAGTCCCCGGGCTAGATAACGAGGCGGCATGTCGAAATTAGTGATAGTTATCATGGCCTTGATAGCCGCGTTAAGCGCGCGAGCGCCGGCCATGGCACAGGATTCGCAGTGCCTGGCACTATCCAACGAACTTCGCGCTTTGACCTCGGGCGGCGGCTTCATCTTGAAAAAGGAATCGCGTTACGCCGAATTCGAACAGGCAGCGCGCGAGCAGCGATCCCAGATATCGAGGGCGCAGGCGCTGATCCGCAGGAACGACTGCGCCCGCAGTGTCTCCGCAACCTGTGTGAAGACCAGGGCCAATCTTGCGGACATGAACGCAAACCTGAAAAATCTCGAAAGACAGCTTTCGCGGATGTCGCCGGGCAAGGGCAATGATCGCCGGCGCAAGGCGGTGGAAGCGCAAATGCGTGCGCTTGGCTGCGACGGCGGCGGTCGACCGCGCCGGCAGGACCGTGGAGAAATGAATGCCGGCGTGCGGCAGGATGTAGCTCCGCGCAGGCGCACGCTGATGGAGCAGATTTTCGGCGTGCGGACCTTCCGCGAGGATGGAACGACTGCCGAGCCGGAATATCGCGGCGACGAAACTGTGGCCAGCCAGTACGGCACGTTCCGCACCCTCTGCGTGCGCTCCTGCGACGGGTATTATTTCCCGATCAGCTTCTCGACGCGGCGCGACCGCTTCGAGGAGGATGAGCAGGCATGCTCGCAAATGTGCCCGGCGGCTGAAGTTGCGCTCTATTTCCATTCAATGCCCTCGCAGGACAGCGAGGAAATGGTCTCATTCCGCACCGAGGAGCCATATGCGGCAATGCCCAATGCCTTCAGTTACCGCAAGGCGGTGAACCCGGATTGCACCTGCGGATTTGCCCGGCCCACCGGCCTGACGGAAATCGCAGGCGGCCAGTCCTTCCGCATTGAACCGGTACAGCCGCGACAGCCGGCGACGCCAATCCCGACACCGCGTCCGGACCCGGGCTCCGACCCCGAGACGATTGCCAATTCCGGCGGGCTTTTCGACACCGCCGATGTGGACGCCATGATCCGAACAAAACAGTCGCCGCAGATTGCAACGCCAGGCAACCGAAATGTCAGGATAGTCGGGCCAGCGTTCTTTCCCGTCCAATAAGCGGCAGCAGCGCCGCCATTTCCGGGCCGTGCTCCAAACCCGTCAGCGCCTTGCGAAGCGGCATGAACAAGGTCTTGCCCTTCCGGCCCGACTGCTCCTTCAAGGCGCCGGTCCACTCGCCCCAGGTCGCGGCGGTCCACGGCTCCGGCGGAAGCAGGGTCGCGGCGAACGAGATGAATTCCCGGTCTTCGGATGCGACTTCCGGGCCGGCCGTCATCAGGCGTTCCCACCACTCCCCGGCCTCGCGGACGCGGGTGATATTGACGCGAATGGCGTTCCAGAAGGCTTGCGGGTCCGGCCCGAGTTCGCCGTCGGAAAAACGCTGCGACACGTCGGGCCATTCATAGCTGTGCACCAGGCGGGCGTTGAGCGCGTCGAGTTCGGCGGTATCGAATTTGGCGGCGGACTTGCCCACCTTGGAAATGTCGAAGCGTTCCGCCAGCGCCGCCATTGAAGGCATCGGTTCCACCGGTCCCGCCCCGCCAATGAGAACCGCCAGCGAGGCGACCGCCATCGGCTCGAAGCCGTCATCGGCCAGCGATTTGAGCGAGAGCGAACCAAGTCGCTTTGAAAGCCCCTCGCCGCTAGCCGTCGTCAGCAGGTTCAGATGCCCGAACACCGGCGCCTTTGCGCCCAGCGCCTCGAAAAGGGCAATCTGAACGCCGGTATTGGTCACATGGTCGTCGCCGCGAATGATGTGGGTGATCCGAAGGTCGATGTCATCGACGACCGAAGGCAACGTGTAGAGCCAGGTTCCATCCTCGCGGACCAGCACCGGATCGGACACGGAAGCAAGATCCACGACTTCCTCGCCGCGCACGAGATCATCCCAGCGAACTTCCGTACGCCGTGGGCTGAACGGATCGCCATCATGGTTTGGAAGCAGGAAGCGCCAATGCGGCTTGCGGCCTTCGCCTTCAAGTTTGGAACGCTCCTCATGCGTTAGTTTCAGCGCGGCACGATCATAGATCGGCGGCAGGCCGCGCGCGGCTTGCCGCTTGCGGCGGCGGTCGAGCTCATCCGGCGTCTCAAAGCAGGCGTAAAGCAGCCCGGCCGCAATCAACCTGCCGGTTGCAGCCTGGTGGATGACGCTGCGCTTTGACTGCCACTCCACCTCGTGCGGATGAATGCCGAGCCATTCGAGGTCGCGCGCGATGCCCTCGGCAAATTCGAGTTTCGACCTTTCAACATCCGTATCGTCGTAGCGCAGCAAATACTGCCCGCCGCGCTGTTTGGCGAACAGCCAGTTGATAAGCGCCGGACGGGCATTGCCGATATGGATGTTGCCCGTCGGCGACGGGGCGAAGCGAACCTTGACTGTCATTGGCTTCCGTTAGCCGAGCATGTGGCACCGCGCAAGCTACCGGTCGCGGAAACGGTTGGTGATCGGGTAGCGCCGGTCGCGGCCGAAATTCTTGCGCGTGATCTTGACGCCCGGGGCTGCCTGGCGGCGCTTGTACTCGGCGATGTAGAGCATGTTCTCGACCCGCTCCACTGTCGCGCGGTCATGCCCCGCCTCAACGATGTCGGCGACCGACATTTCGTGCTCCACGAGACTCTCCAGGATCGCGTCAAGCACCGGGTAAGGCGGCAGCGAGTCCTGGTCGGTCTGGTTCGGCCGCAACTCCGCCGAGGGCGCCTTCTTGAGGATGTTTGCGGGTATCACCTCACCCGAAGGTCCGAGGCACCCGGCGGGCACATTGGCATTGCGCCAAGCCGCCAGCCGGTAGACCTGCATCTTGTAAAGGTCCTTGATCGGGTTGAAGCCGCCATTCATGTCGCCGTAAAGTGTTGCGTAGCCCACGCTCATCTCGCTCTTGTTGCCGGTCGTCACCACCATGGAACCGAACTTGTTCGAGATCGCCATGAGGATGACGCCGCGCGCGCGCGATTGCAGGTTTTCCTCGGTGATGCCCGAATTGGTGCCGGCAAAGACAGGCGCCAGCGTCGCCATGAAGCCTTCCACCGGTTCGACGATCGGCACGATCTCGTAACGCACGCCCAGCGCCCTCGCGCAGGCATGGGCATCGGTCAGGCTGTCCTGCGAGGTGTAGTGATACGGCATCATCACGCAGCGCACACGTTCTTCACCCAATGCATCCACCGCCATGGCAGCGCAGATCGCCGAATCGACGCCGCCCGAAAGCCCGAGAACCACATCCTTGAAGCCGTTCTTGTTGACATAGTCGCGCAGGCCCAGCACGCAGGCCCGCCAGTCCGCCTCGTCGGTTTCCGGCAGGCGCGCGACGAGCCCCTTGTCGCAGGTCCAGCCCTTCGGCCCCTTGCGCCAGGTCGTCAGCACCGTGTTGGCCTCGAACTGGTTCATTTGCAGCGCAATCGAATGGTCGGCATTGAGCACGAACGAACCGCCGTCGAAGACGAGTTCGTCCTGCCCGCCAAGCTGGTTCGCGTAGATCACCGGCAGGCCGCATTCGACGATCTGGCGGATGACGATCTGGTAGCGAACATCCATCTTGTCGCGATAATAGGGCGATCCGTTCGGCACGATCAGCATTTCCGCGCCCGCTTCCGAAAGCGTCTCGCAAATGCCGTGTTCGCCCCAGATGTCCTCGCAGATGGGAATGCCGATCCGCACACCGCGGAAATTCACCGGGCCAGGCACCGGACCCGGTGCGAACACCCGCTTTTCATCGAATACGCCATAGTTGGGCAGATCCACCTTCTGCCGCCAGCCTGTGACCTTGCCGCCATCGAGCACGGCAACGGCGTTGTAGACGCCCTTCGCGTCGCGCCATGGAGAGCCGATGATGACGCCCGGCCCGCCATCGGCAGTGTCTGCGGCAAGGCTTTCAACCGCTTCGACGCATTCGGCGACGAAGGCCGGCTTCAGCACCAGGTCCTCCGGCGGATAACCGGCGATGAACAGTTCGGTGAAGACGACAAGGTCCGCTTGCTGGCGTGCGGCGTCCGCCCGCGCCTCGCGCGCAAGCTTCAGGTTCGACGCGATGTCGCCGACCGTGGGGTTGAGCTGCGCGATTGCGATGCGGAGGATTTGCGGGGAATCTGCCATGGCCTCGGACTGGAAAGTTTCTGCGGCAAGCCCGATGCTGTTCAGCCGCCGTTCAGCCTTGTTCTGCCACATTCGCAACTATGATGGAACACCATCGCAAGGCCGGGATTTGACGGCACATTCGGGCGTTCAAGGAGCAGTTTCATGTTTACGGCAAAGAGCATCAAGCGTCTTGCGCTAGCCGCGACCTTGACGGTGGCGGCGTTTGCACAGGCATCCATGGCCGAGGCCGGCCATCGGCACAATCATCGCTACTACAACAACGGCGGAGCGGTGGCCGCGGGCGCCCTTGCGGGCGTGCTGCTCGGATCGGCCTTGGCCGCCCCGCGCTATCCCGTCTACATCGACCCGCCGGTATACCGCGAACGCGTCTATATCGATCCGGCGCCGGTCTATGTGGAACCGGGCTATGACGACCCTTACTATGATGGGCCCTATTACGACGATCCGTATTACGAAGAGGACGTCTACGTGGAGCCGGTCCAACCCTACAGGCCGCGTGCGGTTTCGCGCCCGGCGCCCGTGACCGGCACCGACCCGCTGGTGACCAAGGGCACCGGCGAGGAAGTCTATTACCAGCCGGGCAAGGGACCGAAGGTCGTTACGCTGGACAATCAGCCGGCGGGCGCGCGGTATGCCGGTACGGTTGCCGAAGGCTCTGCCGACTGGGTAGCCATGTGCCGCGCAAAGTATCGCAGCTTCGACGTGCGCACCGGCACGTATCTTGGCTATGATGGCATCCGCAAGGTGTGTGTAATTCGCTGATCCGACCTGCACGGTTGTAACAAAGGGGCCCCCGCCGGGGCCCTTTTTCGTTGGGCCAGTCACAGTAAACAATCCGTGTAGCCGATTGTGACGAAATGCACTTTTAACCAGCGGAATGCGTTCCTATCTAACGTAGCGGGAGGGAGAAATGGAGATGGTGAAAATGATATTCCCGGAAGACCGGATAAGGGACCTTAGGCGCGTCGAGGAACACTCGCTGGTTAGCGTCGTCGTCGTTTCGGTCTCGATGATCGCAGCTGCAATCGTGGGCCTGTCCGTATTCATGGCCTGACGTTTACGTTCTGCACGCAAGTTCCGCAAAAAGATGCAGGGCCCCGGCCCTGCTCTTTTTTTGCAGCAGGCATATTTATCCGATCGCCAAGATCGCCTGCGGCAGCACTTCCTCGAAAACGTCGAGATCGTCGGGCAAGCCGGCGCTGACGCGAATGCAACGCGACAACGGCTCGACGCCCGGCATGCGGATGAAGACGCCGCGGGCCAGGATTTCCTCCAGCAACGCTTTGGCATAGGCCGTATCACTCCCGCAATCGAGCGTCACGAAATTGGTTGCCGAAGCTATCGGCACAAGCCCGTTCGCCCGCCCGATCGCGTCGATCCGCGCCCGTGCCTCGGCAGTCTTGCGAACGGTCTGCGCCAGCCACTCTTGGTCGGCCAGTGCGGCGATGGCCCCGATCTCGGCAGTCCGGTTCATGCCGTAATGGTCGCGGACCTTCTCGAACTCGGAGATCAGCCCTTCCTCGCCGATGCAATAGCCGACGCGCGCCCCTGCCATGCCATAAGCTTTCGAGAAGGTGCGGAAGCGCAGCATATTGCCGGCCGAAGTGTCGGTTGGCAGAACAATGCCTTCCGGCGCGTAGTCGCAATAGGCTTCATCGAGCAGAAGCAGGCAGCCGTCCGGCAGGCTGGCGATCATGCGCCGGATATCCGCGGCGCTCCACCAGGTGCCCATCGGATTGTCCGGATTGGAGAGATAGAGAAGCACCGCATTTGTCTCGCCCGCCTTGGCGAGAAGGCCGGCGATATCCTCGCGATCATCGCGATACGGCACCTTGTGCAGGCTGCCGCCCTGCGCGGCAACGTGGAAATTGAAGGTCGGATACGCCCCGTTGGAGGTGACGACCGCGTCGCCTTCATCCACGAACATGCGCACCGTGCAGCCGAGCAATCCGTCGATGCCCGCCCCCAGCACGATGTTTTCCGGCTTTACGGCATGGAAGGCGGCAATCGCATGGCGAAGCTCGTAACCCTCCGGATCGCCGTATTTCCAGATTTCATGCCCGGCTTGCGCCATCGCCTGGACGGCCTTGGGGGACGGCCCGAAAAGGCATTCATTGGCGCCGATGCGGGCGCGGAAAGGCTTGCCGCGCTGGCGCTCCTGCGCTTCCGGGCCGACAAAGGGCACCGTCTTGGGCAATGCCTCGATCAGCTTGCGTAGCCGCCAAGTCGATTTTCCGCCGGCAGGTTTGTTCATGGGTTCTTCCTCAGGATGAAGAATGGCGCCTTGCCGGGCCGCACGGCAAGTTGCGCGCGGCGGGCGTCGGTAACGCCGTCTGCAATCAACGTTGCATCGGCGAGGCTTCCAAGATGGCTGGTGAAATCGCGCCCGAACAGCTTGAAATGATCTTCCTGCAGGAATTTCTCCAGCCGCTCGGCATCGGTGGCCAGGAATTCGCCGCCTTCGATGGTCTGATGGTCTGCATGGGGGCCGGGCACGGAAAAGATCATCAGCCCGCCAGGCTTCACGATCCTCATCAAGGCTGCGACATGGTCGCACCAATGTCCCGGCACATGCTCGAGGACGTGGTTATGCAGCACCGCGTCGAAATATCCGTCAGGGAAAATGTCGACCCCATCGGGCAGCGCTATCTTCAGCGCCTGCGCATGCGGATAACGCTGCGGCGCCATGTCGGCGGTGACATAGCCTGCGCCAAATTTCTCCAGCAGCACCGGATGCAGGAACGCCTCCGGCGCGAAATGCAGCACGCGGGCAAACCGGCCAGCCAGCGGGAACAGGAAGCGTTCATAGACATCGAGGCCGATGCGGTGGCGCGCTTTCGACCCGCACGATGTGCAACGCTCCGCCGGCCGCCCGCGATAACTCTCGAAGGCGGTTGAACCACAGATATTGCAGCGGGGCGCGTTGGAATCCGGCGTGGGCTTTGGCATGAGCGAAGCTATATTCGAGGCCCGCCGCGATTGCGAGAGGCAAGGGCGGGCGGGCGCATCGGAACAAATTGCGAACAAGTTTTGCCGCCAAGGCTTGTCCGCCTCGCCAAGCCGTTTTCGCTTGGCTAGTCTTGCACCACTGATTCGGCACCGGAAGAAGCGCGATGGACGACAGCAATGACCTGTTCTCGGCAATGGACGGCGAGCCGCGGCGCGAGCAGCCAAAGCCCGCGCCTGCCCGCCCTGCCCCGTCCAAACCTGCCGCGGCAAAGGCTTCCGGCGAGGGCTATGACGCGTCCGACATTGCCGTGCTGGAAGGGCTGGAGCCGGTGCGGCGGCGGCCCGGCATGTATATCGGCGGCACCGACGAGAAGGCGATGCACCACCTTTTCGCCGAGGTGATCGACAACTCGATGGACGAGGCGGTTGCCGGCCATGCCACCTGGATCGAGGTCGAACTCGACAAGGAAGGCTATCTTTCCGTCACCGACAACGGCCGCGGCATTCCGGTCGAGCCGCACCCGCATCCCAAGATGCAGGGCAAGTCGACGGTCGAGGTGGTGCTGACCGTGCTGCATGCCGGCGGCAAGTTCGATTCCAAGGCCTACGAGACTTCCGGCGGCCTGCACGGCGTCGGCGTTTCAGTGGTCAACGCGCTTTCGATCCATCTGGAAGTGGAGGTCGCGCGAAACCGGCAGCTTTACCGTCAGGAATTCCGGCAGGGCATGCCGCTTGGCCCGCTCGAGCACATGGGCGAAGTCCACAACCGGCGCGGCACCAAGGTGCGGTTCAAGCCCGACGAGGCGATCTTCGGCAAGGGCTGCTCCTTCGATCCGGCGCGGCTGTTCAAGATGGCGCGCTCCAAGGCCTATCTTTTCGGTGGCGTCGAGATCCGCTGGAAATGCGCGCCGGAAGTGATGCGCGAGAAGGACGAGACGCCGCAGGCCGCGACGTTTCATTTCCCGGGCGGCCTCAAGGATTATCTCGAAGCCTCGATCGGCAAGCAGCACAAGGTGACCGTCGAGCCGTTTGCCGGCACTGCCGGAAAAAGCGGCGGCCACGGCGCCATGGAATGGGCCGTTACCTGGTATGGCGACGACGGCTTCATCAATTCCTATTGCAACACCATTCCCACGGCCGAGGGCGGAACGCACGAGGCGGGATTTCGCATCGCGCTCACCCGCGGACTGAAGGCCTATGCCGACATCGTCGGCAACAAGAAGGCGGCAATCATCACCACCGAGGACGTCATGACATCCGCCGCGGCGATGCTGTCGGTCTTCATCCGCGAGCCGGAATTTGTCGGCCAGACCAAGGACAAGCTGGCCACGGTCGAGGCGCAGCGCATTGTCGAAAACGCTATCCGCGACCCGTTCGACCATTGGCTCGCCGCATCGCCCCAGCAGGCGAACAAGCTGCTCGAATGGGTGATCGACCGTGCCGAGGAGCGTCTTGCCCGCCGCAAGGAACGGGAAATCAGCCGCAAGACGGCGACGCGCAAGCTGCGCCTGCCGGGCAAGCTTGCCGATTGCGCCGACAACGCCGCAGGCGGCACGGAACTCTTCATCGTCGAGGGCGACTCGGCAGGCGGGTCCGCCAAGCAGGCGCGCAACCGCTCGACGCAGGCCGTGCTGCCCTTGCGCGGCAAGATCCTCAACGTCGCCAGC
>JBGSJA010000293.1:0-1874 GCA_041742235.1 Salaquimonas sp.
TATTCCGAGATCGGCGCGGGGCGAATGATCCTCATCGACGTGCGCACGCAGGCCGAGTGGAAAGCTACCGGCATAGCGCCGGGCGCCATTACCCTATCCATGGGCGAACGCGATTTCGTGGCGAAGCTCAAGGCCGTGGTGGAAGCCAATCCCGGCAAGCGGGTCGGGCTGATTTGCGCGTCCGGCGGGCGGTCGGGCAGCGTGCAGCGCCAGATGGCCAAGCTTGGCATCGCCGATGACGCAGTCGACATCATCGAGGGCATGAAGGGCAATTGGACTTCGCCGGGCTGGATCCGGCGCGGCCTGCCCGTGGCGCCATATCAATAGGCGCTAATACACCCACTGCTCCCAAACCCGCACGGTGACTTCCTCGCCGGGCGTAATCGTGCCTTCCTTCTCCACCCATGCGACGAGGCCGCGCTTCATGTGCGCGGCATCCTTGAAGGCCAGCGCCATGTCGGTGGCAGTCCAGTCGATCTCGCTGCTCGGCGTGTTGTCGAAGGCCGCGGCAAGCGGGCCGCCCTTGCGCGACGCTCCGACATGGCGGGCGATCGACCCGCCCGCAAGCCGGCACGGCGCGTTGTAGCCGTCTATGCGCAGCGTCGCCCCGCCCTCGAAAAAGAGCAGCGTGCGCGGTGGCAGGAAGGAGAGGTCGGGTATACCTTCAAGCACCAGGTTTGCGCCGATCCATCCGCCCTCGACCTTCGGCAGGCCCATGTTTTCGGCAATCAGCGTCAATTCTTCCGCCGACAAGATCGAGAGCTGCCGCTCGTTTCGCATGAGCGTGCCGCGCGGGTACCAAGGCTCGCGCCCGCCCGAGTTTCGGGCAATGCCGGCGTGAAAATCTCCGGCAATGCCTTCCATGGTGAGTTCGAGCGAGGCCACCGGCGCGGAAACGAAGTCGCGGCCGGCCGCTTTCAGCGCCTGCGCCACGCGTCCCTTCAGTTTCTTCGCGGGAATGATCTTGCGCGACTGGCTGGCGTCAAGGCCCAATTCCGGCTTGTTCATGCGGCGTCTCCTTTGAGGCTCACTTAACCCTGCAATCCTCTCCGCCGGAAGCCTTGCGGCGATCAATTCTTCTTGCCGCTTCGTTCAATCCGGCGGCACCAGAACGATCTTGCCGGCGTGCCGCTTGGACAGGAATTCGTCCTGCGCCCGCCCGATATCGGCAAGCGGCAGAACCATCGACACCGCGGGCTTCAGCCTTCCGCTTTCCGCAAGGTGCACAAGGCGCAGGAAGTCTTCGCGCCGCTGCGTGGTGCAGCCGTGAAAGGTGAGGTCCTTGAGGTAAAGCTTGCGCAGGTCGAGCGAAACCAATGGCCCGGCAATCGCGCCGGACACGGCGTAGTTTCCGCACGGCCGCAGCACATCGACAAGTTCCGGCCACTGCGGGCCGCCGACAAGATCGATGACGGCATCCACTGTCCCGGCCCCGAGCGCTTCCACAATCGGAGAACCGCGCGGCAGGCACTGCGCCGCGCCCGCCTCTTCGACCGCGCCAAACTTGTCTGGCGAAGCGATGGCAATGACCTTCGCGCCGCGCAGTTTTGCAAGTTGCACGGCGGCAAGTCCGACATTGCCGGATGCGCCGGTCACCAGCACGCAGTCGCCCTCTTTCACGCCGGCGCGCGCAAGCAGGTTCTCCGCCGTGCCGAAGCCGCAGGGTATGGCGGCCAGTTCCGTCTCCGAAAGCGGGCCGCCGACGGCGTGTGTGTCGCCTGCCGGCGCGCAGCAATATTGCGCGAAGCCGCCATCGAATTCCGAGCCGAGCCAGGGCGTGACATCGCCTTTGCGCAGCGAGACAAGGCAGCCCTGCACGATGACGCGCTGGCCGACCCGCGCCGGATCGACGCCCTCGCCCACGGCGTCGATAT
>JBGSJA010000294.1:0-5095 GCA_041742235.1 Salaquimonas sp.
GCGATCTCGCCATAGGGGATGGTGTGCACTGCGCCTTCCGTGTGGCGAAGCTGCATGGAACGCAGCGAGATTTTCTCGACCGTACCCTCGATGCCGCCTACGGTGATGTATTCCCCGACGCGGAAGGCATCGTCCATCAGGAAGAAGAGGCCGGAGACGATATCCTTGACCAGGGTCTGGCCTCCGAAGCCGATGGCGAGGCCGACAATGCCCGCACCAGCCAGAAGCGGCGTGATGTCGATTCCAAGTTGCCCGAGCGCGAGCAGCGCCGTCATCACGATGATTGTCGCCTGCAGCGTCATCCGCAGCAATGGCAGCACGGTTGCAAGACGCGATCCCGCACCGCCGCCGCCTTCGGCGTCTTCGTCATGGTGATCGGCAGAGCCGATGCTCTCGCCGGAAACGCGGCTGTTGATCCACAGCATCGTGATTTCCCAAACGAGGTAGCCTGCAAGCGCGATCATGAAAGCCCCGACGATGTGCTGGGCCAGTGTCTCCCCGACGCCGACCGCCGCGACATTGGCGACGTCGATGTTCCAGATGCGCACGATGGCAAGCACGACGATGCCGAAGACCACGACGCGCGCCATGCGGATATAGGCACGCTTGGTCGAAAGCCAGGCCCGTTCCGCGACTTCGCCCTCGCCGGTCATTGGCGGGACGAGATGGCGAACCATGGCGCGGATGCCGGTGTCCATTGCCGGCGCCAGCGCGATCAGCAGCAGCGTCAGGTAGTGCCGCCCGCCCGAAAGCAGGTCAAACCGGTCGATCGAGGCGAGGTATTCGACAAACACCCAGGTCACGATGATCGCGCCGATGAGTACGCGCGGGAACATCTTGGCAACAAAGCTTTCGCCGGCTGACGGTTGCGCCTGCCAGCCTGCCATCATCTGCGACAGGCCGGCGCGCGCCTTCCAGATGACCCAGGCGATCCAGGCGAATGTCACAAGATTGAGCCAGCCGCCAAGGCGGGTCTCGGCAAGCGCCACGCCGTTTTCCGCCTGGAAGGCGATCATGAATGTGCCGAAGCCGATGAAGGCGGTGATCGCCACCAGTTGCCGGTGGAGGAAGGCGGCCGTAGCGTCATCGGTATGGACGAGGCGCAGTTCCGGGCGGGATGGCGAAAGCAGCAGCCGCGAAAACGCCGCGACCAGCCGGGGAACCACCACCAGGTTGAACATGAACTCATGTACGAAAGGCACGAGGCCCGTTGGCGCCAGCACGCCCGACACGATCCGCAGTGTCGCGAAAAATGCGAACAGCCCGCCAAGATCGAGCACAAGGCGCATGCCGATCAGCATGAACATCTCGACAAGGGACGAAGGCTCGCGCGTGCTGTTGATCCTGGTTCGCCATGTTGCGGCATAGGCATTGACGAGACGCTCCGCGCCCGCCGCCGCCGCGAGCGCAAGCACCATGACGCCCAGCGCCAAAAGTATGTCAGGCCAGCCGTGTACGCGTACGAAATTGCCGAACCCCTCGATCAGCCCGGGAATGAACCGCGGCGAGCGCATCGCCATTTCGCTGATGGAATCGCTGACCCCGGCAACGACATCCTGCACGATCGTCGCCGGGCCGGGCAGCGGCAGCGGAACTTGCGCATTCGGCGCCTTCTGCGCCAGCCCGTCGAGCACATCGACCAGCAGCTTGCGGGCCTCGGCATCGCTGATCGTGCTGAGGAGATTGCGGATGGCTTCCGGCGTCAATGGATCGGGCAGCTTCACGCCCTGCGCCGCGGCCGCTCCCGTTTCGGGTGGGTTGGTCTGCGCCGCCGCGGGCGTGACGAGCAGCGTCATGATGCAGGCGAGAACAGCGAAGATGCGCATGGGTGGCCCGTGGTTCAGTTCAACGGCGCCATCAATAGAACGTCTCGCTTGACTTTTCGATAGCAAGATTTCGCATATCCTTGCTATCGCGCTCCGGGATCCACCGCGTAGTGGTCCAGCGGCGGAATTTCCCTGATCAAGCCCGATTGCAGCATGAACTGCGCGAAGCGGCCATAGCGCCCGCGGTCCAGCGCGCCGGGGCGCTTGGCGAGGCGTGGAAGCGTATCGCGCCAGGCGCGCCGGTTCAGCTCGTTGTCGAGGTCGGGATGGGCCGTGACGAATGCCTCCCAAGCTTCGCCGGGATGATTGGTCAGCCACAAGGTAGCCTCTTCCAGCGCGCCGACCAGACGCGCGAACGCCGGCTCGCTCTCCCTTCCCCTTCTTGCAACAAGCACCAGCTCGTCATAGGCCGGCACGCCGTTCTCCTCGGGATAAAAGGCGAGGCCCGGCCGGCCCTCGATGTCCATCTGGTTGAGCTCGAAATTGCGGAAAGCGCCGATGACGGCATCCACCTTTCCGGCAAACAGCGAGGGCGAGAGCGCGAAGTTGACGTTGACGAGCGTCACGTCGGAGAGGGAAAGCCCCTTTGTCTTCAGCATTGCGGCAAGGACGGCGTCCTCGAAGCCGCCGACCGAAAAGCCGACCGTCTTGCCCTTGAGGTCGCCGATCGTCTTGACGGGCCCGTCCTTCAACACCACCAGTGCGTTCAGCGGCGTTTCCGCCAATGTTGCGATGCGAACCAGCGGCAGGCCTTCGGCGACCTGCACATGCAGTTGCGGCTGGTAGGTAACGGCAAGGTCGCCCTGCCCCGCTGCGACAAGCCTTGGCGGCGCGCTCGGATCGGCCGGGGCAATGAGTTCGACATCAAGGCCCGCCCTTTCGAACATGCCCTTCTCTTTTGCAATGACAAAGGCGGCATGGTCCGGGTTGACGAACCAGTCGAGCAGCACCGTGACCTTGTCGGCGCAGATGGCGTTGCCGGATGAAAGAGCAAAGGCGAGGATTGCAAGGACGAGGCGCATGGGCGCTCCTTTCAGCTGTCTTTCCAGAAGATGATTCGATCGGCGGCACGGGCTACGGCTGCGCGCAGAAGCCAGGCCATTGCCGCAAGCAGCACGAGGCAGGCAAACACCATGTCGGTCTGCAGGCGGGCATTGGCCTGCAGCATCACATAGCCAAGGCCGGCGGACGCACCCGCCCATTCGCCGACGATCGCGCCGATGGGGGCCAGCGTCGCGGCAACCTTCAGTCCGGTGGCAAGCGAGGGGAGCGCCGCCGGGACGCGTATCCGCAAGAGCGTGGCGAGATCGCCGGTACCCCAGCCGCGCGCAAGATCCAGCCATTCGCGCCGCGTCGAGGAAAGCCCGTCATGGAACGCGGAGGCGACCGGAAAGAAGGTGATCAGCGCCGCCATGAACACCTTGGAGGGCATGCCGAAGCCGAACCAGATAACGACAAGCGGCGCAATCGCGAAGACCGGAAGCGTTTGCGTAGTGACGATCGCCGGCAGGATGAGCCGCCTTGCGAGCTGCCAATGCGCCATTGCAAGCGCCAGCATTGCGCCCGCGAGGCTGCCTGCGGCAAGGCCCAGCAACATTTCCGATAGCGTCGTTGCCGCATGGCCGGCAAGGTAGGCGGCGTTTTCGATCAAGGCTTGGGCTACGGCCACCGGCGCGGGAACGAGATATGCGGGCGGCGAAAACAGCATGACGCCGATTTGCCACAGGGCGATGGGGGCCGCGATCGCAGCCACCGCCAACAGGGATTCCACCAGCCATAGCGATTGTTTTCTTGCAGCCATTGTCCACTCACGGACGAACGGTGCGATGGTTGCGTGGCGGCCTAGCCGCCCTAGCCTCCATCCCTTCGCCGGCATTACCCGGAGCAGGTTCCCGATCGCCCTTCGTTGCACCGAAAGGGATCAAGGGTTCGGCATAGCGCCATCTCAGCCCCCGGCTCGCCGGCGGCACCCCTTGGAGTTATGGTGACGGGGCGGTTCGCAAACCGCCCTTCTTTGTGTCTAGCGCTTGTCCCAATCGGCAAACGCGTCGCGGAAAACCTTGTCGCCGATTGCGCCTTTCTCCAGCGCCACCAATGCACGCCTGCCGGTGGTGTAGCCAAGCGGTATGTCGATCCAGCTCGAATCCAGCAGCAAACGCTTGTTGGTGGCGGCGGCCTGTTCAAGGTTGTTGAGCGCGATGAGGAAGTAACCAGCGTCGATCTTCACAGGAACGGCCACCAGTCCTTCGCCGCGCGCCTGTTCGTTCGCCTTCATCACGAACCGCGCGACCGTGTCGATGCTGCCGCCGGTGAAGTCGGGCGGCGCCTGGAATACGAGTTCGATGATATGGCTCGCCGACAGTGCCTCGTCGACATTGCGTTTGATGATGATGTCGAGCAACAGGCCACGGCCCGGCACTTCCAGCCGTCCGCGAATGACCGGCTCCGGCGGCAGGCCGTCCGCCGGCGGCTGCTGGTCCAGCGACCAGATCACCGCGGCGTTGTCGCGTGTCGCGCCCGCGCCCGAGGTTCCCTCTTCGTAAAGATAGGCCTTCTGCGCGATCGCAGCCTGGGCCGGCGCCGTTGTCTGCGCCTGGCCCGCCGGTTGCGGGGCAGGCTCGACCGATGGCGTTTGCGCATCTTCAGCCGACTGGCCACCTTCGGGCGCAACCGGCTCTACGGGTTGCACTTGTGCAGCCTCGCCCGCAGGTTCCGCCGGGGTTTCCGCGGCGGGTTCTTCCACCGGCTGCAAATTGCCGGGTTCCTCGGCAGGCGGCGTCTCGTCCTCGGCGGTATCGGTTTCGGGCGCAGGCTGGGCCTGGCCGCTCTCGCCCAGGCGCGCCTCTTCCTTGGCGCCGCCATCGGCTTGCGCGGGGTCTGTTTCCGGCGCCGGCTCCGCCGCCGGTATTTCCTGCGACTGTTCCTGCTGCGGACCCCCAAGGCCAAGTGCGGCAAGCAGCGGATCCTTGTTGCGCCACAGCGCATATCCGCCGCCGGCGAAAAGGCCGAGCAAGACGAGAAGCAACACGATCATGGTGAGCGCGCTGGATCGTCTGCCGCCATCGGCTGCACGGGCGGGCGAGGCCTGCCGCACCCTGACGGGACGCTCGATGTCGCGAACGGCATCGAGTGAAGTGTCGTATGGCGGCGGATCGGCTCGCGATGGCGCGACAGGTTGTTGTCTCGGCGCACCGGAAGCCGGGCGGCTCGCGGGGTCGAAAACCGGTTCAGTGCGCACGGGCCTAGCATCCTGCCGCGGCTGCACAGCC
>JBGSJA010000295.1:0-29383 GCA_041742235.1 Salaquimonas sp.
CATCGGAGAGATCTCCGACGTTCTTCTGACGCAGGACGGCCAGATCGATGCCTTCGTGGTCGATGTGGGCGGTTTCCTCGGCATCGGCGAGAAGGAAGTCGCCATCGGGATGCAGAACATCGATTTCATGCAGGATGCCGACGGCAACATCGCTGTTTTCACGCCTTTCACCCAGGCTCAGCTTGAACAGCAGTCGCAATACTCGCAGGAAGGCTACCAGGCCGACCGCAACAACACAGTGCTTATGGCCCCATAACAGGGATCGCAGCTTTCGGAGAGACCGGGCACTGCCCGGTCTCTTTTCATTTGAACCGGCCGCCAGTCACGGTTCATCGATACAAAGGAGCATGACCATGGAACACAAGGAAGACGGCACGCCTGTGTTGAGCCCGACTGAAGCACGGCAAGGTGTGCGGGTGCGCAACCAGCCGCTGGTTCTCGTCCTCGCGATGATTCTCGCCGCGGTCGCCGCAGTCGCCCTCTACGCCTGGGGTCCGGGCTCGCAAGTCGACGTACCCGCCGGCGGTGGTACCGTCCAGGCGGATTAGGTTTCAGCCGGTTTTGGTTCGGGAAGCCAGACCTTCAGCGCGCCCGAATGAACGCGAAGCGTCACGTCCCGCGGCAAGGGCAGCAATTCTCCATCCATCACGGCCAAGGCGTCGCGGCGCAATTTGGGGAAATGAAGCACCACGCTTTCGCAGCTGAATTCCTGGAGATCGGGATTGTTGCGCCAGGTACCGAGGGTCAAGTCGGCAAGCAGCCTGGCCTGGTTGCCGGAGCTTAGCGGACCCTTGACGAAGTAAAGCCCCAACCTGCCCCGGTCCACCCTGTCGGCATAGGGTAAATGTCCCTCTCCATAAGGATTGTTGGAAATGGCGACGGAGGTTGCGACCCCCTCCAAAAAGCGCCCGTCGAACTTGATTTGAACCGGGAAGGAGACCGGTTGGCGGATTGCATCGATGGCCGCCAGCATTGAAGCGCCGATCTTGCCCATCCGGCTGGCAAAGCTGAACCGGTTGCGCTGGCGGATCACGCGCGGATGCAGCCCGACCGAGAACTGGTGCAGGAATACTTCACCGTTCGCGGTGCCAATGTCGCTCAAACCCGGCCGGCCCGCGGCAAGGCTTTCCGCAGCGGACCGGATTTCCAGAGGAATCTTGAGGGATCGGGCGTAGAGGTTCATCGTGCCCGCGGGGATGATCCCGAGCATCCGCTCATGCTCGATGGCAATCGAGGCAGCCGCAGAAACCGAGCCGTCGCCGCCCCCGACGACAACGGCATCGAACCGATCCGACCTGAACGCCTCGCGCAGGATGGCAATGAGCCTTTTGCCCGGCGTTGCCACGATTTCCATTTCATGGCCGTAGCGATCAAAGGCGTTGCGAAGATGTTCGCCATAAGCCTTCAGATCGGTGGTCTTCAAGGTCCCGCCGTCCTGGTTGAGAACCGCTGCAAAGCGCATTGTTCCTGCGATCCTCAGATGAAGGGACGGTTCATGATCGCGGTATCATGCCAGCCGGAAAGGGTGCGCAGGCCCTGCTCGTCCAAAACATCGCAAGCGCGCCCCTGCCAGCGTATGTGGCCCCGTTCGATCAATTTGCGAAGTGTCTTGTTGGTGTGAACGATCGACAGGCCAAGCGTGTCTGCCACGTGCTGCTGTGAAATCGGAAGCAGGATCCGCCCGCAATCGGCGGTCTGCAAGGACCGCGCCCGGTCGAACAGGAAGACCAGCAGATAGGCCGCCCGCTCGATCGCGGACCGGCGTCCAACGCTCAACAGATGCTCATCCAGCATGCGTTCCTCGCGCGCCGCGAGCCAGGTAATGTCAAAGGCGAGCGAGGGGAATTGCCGATACAGTTCAGACAGCTTTTCGCGCTCGAACACGCATAGCCGCACCGCTGTCAGTGCCTCCACCGAGTGCTGCATCTCGCCCATCAACGAACCTTGCAGGCCTACCAGATCGCCTGGAAGCACGAAGTTCAGGATCTGCCTCCGGCCATCCTCCAGAAGCTTGTAGCGGAAGGCCCAGCCGCCCAACACCGTGAAGAGATGGGCGCTATGCCGCTGCTCTTGCAGTATGGTCGAGCCGGGCGCCAAATGCAGTTCATTCACCTTGAAGCGCGAAATGAAGTCGAGTTCGGCAGGCGAAAAGTCGCGGAACTTGTCCAGTCCGCGCAGCACACAGGCATGGCAGGGCATGTGGCGGGCAGTCGATTCAATTTTCGGCAACGGGGCTAATTGTGTCATTTTTAAATGACGCCGCTTCCGCAACGGTGTTTGTCACGGCTTTTATCGAGAGGCCTGTCCGAATGAAACAACCAAGCGGCGCCGTCCTTGTGGTGGAGGACGACAGCATCATTGCGTTCGATACCGCTGAGACTTTGGAGCAGGGGCTCGGCATTGTTGTTCGCCGCCTTCGGTTCGACAAGGCTGCAATTGCCGAGATACTGACGGCTGAACCGCCCGATCTGATGTTGATTGACTTGTGCCCGTGGCAGAAAGACCGGCTTGAGGCCGTTAGGTCTGCGACCGCCGCCGGGACCGCGGTGTTGATCGGCACGGTCTGCGATGAGGCGCGACACGGTATTGCCGGACATGAAACCGTTCCCGTTCTGGTAAAGCCCTATGATCCCAAGCGGCTCGTCGAGATGATCAAGCGGGAACTGGCTACCCATTCCCGTTGCCGCCCTAACGAACAAATGCCCGCAATGTAACCGGCGCCGAAGCATCGTCCGGCCCGAATTCGCCTTCGCCCTCGACGCCCAGCACCTCCTGCAGGCGCTTGCGCGCGCGGCTCACGCGACTCTTGTTGTTGCCGACCCGGCATTTGCAGATGTCGGCTGCTTCCTCATAGGCAAAGCCCGCCGCTCCCACGAGCAACAGCGCCTCGCGCTGGTCCTCAGGAAGATCGGATAGCGCCCTTGAGAAATCCTGCAGGTCCAGCATGCCATATTGCGCCGGATGCACGGCCATGTTTGCGGTGAAGTGCCCGTCGGTATCTTGCACTTCGCGCCCCCGCTTGCGCATCTGGCTGTAGAACTCGTTGCGCAGGATGGTGAAAATCCACGCCTTGATGTTGGAGCCGGGCTGGAAATTCGCCTGCGCGCCCCAAGCCTTGAGAATTGCGTCTTGCACCAGGTCATCGGCGCGATCCGGGTTTCCGCATAGAGAAACCGCGAACGCCCGAAGGTTGGGCAGAACGGCCAACAAATCCCTCTTGAAGGTATCCGCGGCCGTGTTGGCGTCAGTCATTTCCGGTTTCCGCTTTCTTTTGGCGCCGCTCGGCATCGTCGAGTTGCTCCAGCAGGCTGACAAAGCGATCCGGTATGCCTTCTTGTTCAACGGAGTTGTAAAGCGCCTTCAGCTTTTGGCTGATGATCCGGTTGGGATCAGGCCGCGCGGACATCTCACCAGAATGGTGGCCGGTGATTTCGGATCGCATTTTCTTTTCGCTCATTAGTGGGCTCGATTTGCACGGGAACGCGCCGGTCGAAAAAAAGTTCCATGCATTGGCAACTTTTCCCCGGCGTGGAAGTTGTTACTTCTGTCAGTGGGACGCCTTTGGCAAGGGAGCGCATTTATGTCCATCGCAGCGCGCATTGCGCCACATCTACCGTATCTACGCCGTTTCGCCCGAGCCGTGACCGGCTCGCAAACTTCCGGAGACGCGTATGTTGCCGCAGTTCTCGAAGCTTTGATCGCGGATGTTTCAGTCTTCCCCGATGGTTCCAGCGACCGGATATCAATGTATAAACTTTTCGCGCGGCTCTTCGGTTCCATCTCGCTCAACATCGGGGAAACCACTTCGCCCTTTGCCTGGGAGCGCCGTGCGGCGCGCAACCTCCTGCATCTCCCGCCAAAGGCGCGGCAGGCATTCATTCTCGTTTCGGTGGAAGGCTTCGAACCGACGGAAGCCGCGGAAATCCTTGACGTCGACAATCAGCGGATCCACGAACTGCTGGAAGAGGCCTCGCGGGAAATTTCCAGCCAGGTTGCGACAAGCGTCCTGATCATCGAGGACGAGCCGCTCATCGCCATGGATATCGAGCATATCGTCGAGACGCTCGGCCACCGCGTGACCGGTATTGCCCGTACGCGAGCGGAGGCCGTTCGCCTGTTCGAGAGCACCAATCCGGGCATGGTGCTGGCCGACATTCAACTGGCCGACGGCAGTTCGGGCATCGATGCCGTGAACGACATCCTGAAAACGAGCTCGGTTCCCGTCATTTTCATCACCGCATTCCCGGAACGGCTGCTGACCGGCGACAGGCCGGAGCCTGCGTTCCTTGTGAGCAAGCCGTTCAACCCCGACATGGTGAAGGCACTGATAAGTCAGGCGCTATTCTTCAACGAGGCGGACACCGTCGCCGCCTGACGGCGGCGGGAACGGATCGGTGGCTGGAGCGTTCACAAATATGGCAACATTTGGAGAACACCCCATGCTTTACTACGCTCTCGTCTTCCTGGTCATCGCGTTGGTGGCCGGCGCCTTGGGATTTACCGGCATTGCCGGCGCTTCCGCGGGAATCGCGCAGATCCTGTTCTTCGTTTTCCTGGCGCTCCTGATCATCTCGCTTTTGGCGGCAGCCTTCAGGCGTGCATGAACTTTGCGGGGCATACCGCCGCCGCCAAAGCTGGCGGCAAGATTTTTGAAACTGGCGTAGGCTCCACACACGCCATGAGCGAAAATGGATTGCAGGGGACGGAGGGGGCCATCGCACCCCTGCTGTTGTCAGCGTTGCAAAGCGCCAAGGTTGGCGTTGCGCTGAAGGATACGAACGGCAGGTACATGTACCTATCGGGCATGCCGGCCTACTTCCCGGACCTCATTGCCGTTGAAGCTTCGGACGAGTCCTTGTTTGGGGACGACTGGGCACCTCGCCTAGCGGAAGTTGAATCGCGGGTCATGGCAGACGGCGCCAAATCCACGATTGAACTCATTCGCAGCACCAACAGCCAGTTCAGCGCCTGCCAGTGCACCGTGCAGCGGTATCGCCTCGGCAATTCGCGTTATGCAATTCTTCTGACCGTGGTGGATCTGACCCCGGAGCGTAAGCGCGAGGATACGCTGAAGGCACTGCTCCTCGAACTCAGCCACCGCTCGAAGAACCTGCTGGCGATCGTCCAGGGCATCGCGGCGCAGACAGCCCGCCAGAGCGAGAACCAGGAGAGTTTCCTTTCGAAGTTTCGCGGGCGCATTGCCGCCCTTTCCTCCGCACAGGACCTTGTCACGGATTCCAACTGGAACGGCGCGCGTTTCTTCGAACTGGCGGCGCGCCAGTTTGCCCGATACGTCGATGAGCACGATCCGCGCATCGCGATGGAGGGGACGGACCTGCTGCTGTCGCCCAATGGCGCCACGCATGTCGGGCTGGCGCTGCACGAACTCATCGTCAATTCCACGAGCCACGGCGCGCTTTCCCACGCCGATGGCTCGGTCAAGGTAAGCTGCACATCGCGCGGGAGTAACAACGGCGGTTCGCAGATATTCGAGATCCGCTGGGAGGAAGACTACGGGTCCGAAGGAATGCGGCCGGTTGGCGAAAAACGTTTCGGCACCACCGTTCTGGAGCGAATCGTGCCCGCATCGCTCAATGGCGAGGCAAACTATGAAATAGGACCCAAGGGAACGCGGTACCGGCTCAACTTTCCCGTTCCCTGACCATCGCCGGCAACAAAAAAACCGGCATCAGCCCTGGAGGGCTGGTGCCGGTTTCATGCGCGGCCTTGGGGGGCGAAGCCGCGCACAAACTGCCATGTCCATAGCGGGTGGCGGGAGAAATGGCAGTCTGCAGCCAAGAACGGACTTTCCCGAAGAAGGTTCCGCCATTTCATGAATATTTTTCAAACGCGCCCCAGCCAGTCGTCGATTTGCCGGTCAGCTTCGTCCTGCGCAATCCCGTAGCGCTCCTGGATGATGCCGGCGAGTTGGCGGCGATCGCCCTTTATCCTCTCGATATCATCGCCGGTCAGCTTGCCCCACTGGGATTGGGCCTTGCCCTTGAATTGCTCCCAGTTTCCCTCGATGCGGTTCCAGTTCATGCATGTCTCCTTTCTGCGGGCACTGCCGCCTTTCTCCAAGGTAAACGCCAGCCCCTCCCTCCGGTTCCCCTGTCAGGTTTGCCGTAAACTTGCATCCGAAGTCTGCGTTCGTCTGGTATGACCAAATTAAGAAGTGGACTGGGATGCAGAAGGACCGGAACGATGTAAGGGTCTCGCATCTAAATTAATTTAATCAATTATTTAGACAGTATCCTGCCTGGCTTCTCGCCAACTTCTTGCGCATTCCCGCATTTTGAGATACAGGTCATCAAGCCCTTGATTGGTCGAACCAGATGCGGGCGAGTGCTACTGCGGGAGGAGTGAACATGCATCTTTCGACGCATAACTGGATGCGCGCCGAGCCCTTGGAAACCACGCTTCGGCGGATCAAGAAATTCGGATATGAAAGCATCGAGATTTCCGGCGAACCAGCCCAGTACAAGGTAGCTGAAACGCGCGCGCTCCTGAAGGAGCACGGCATCCGCTGCTGGGGTGCGGTGACGCTGACGCTTGGCGAGCGCAACCTTGCCGCCAAGGACGAGGGGCAACGCGCGCGCTCCGTCGATTACGTCAAGAGCGTCATCACCATGGTGAGCGAACTCGACGGCGAAATCATCACCCTCGTTCCCGCGACGGTCGGCAAGGTGGTTCCCGACGGTACCGAAGAGGAAGAATGGAAGTGGGTCGTCGATGCCACCCGCGAATGCTTCCATCACGCGAAAAAGAAGGGCGTGCGCATCGCAGTCGAGCCGCTCAACCGCTTCGAGACCTATTTCTTCAACCGCGCCGCGCAGGCGCTTGCACTGGCTGACGCGGTCAGCCCCGAATGCGGCGTTTGCCTCGACGCCTTCCACCTCAACATCGAGGAAGAAGACATGTACGACGCGATCCGGCTCGCCGGAAAGCGCCTCTTCGATTTCCACGTCGCCGACAACAACCGCTTCGCCGCCGGTCTTGGCCAGCTCGACTGGAAGAAGATCGTCGGTACGCTGAAGGAGATCGGCTATGACGGCGCGTTGACAAACGAATTCGTCGCACCGGTCGATCGCACGCCTGCCGCGAAATATCCGGACATGGTAGAGCGCAATCCTGTCGACATTCCGCCCGAGCAGCTCAAGTTCATCCAGGACCATGGCTCGAGCCTTTTGACCGAGAAGTTCTATTCGGACCAGATGCGCATCACGGCGGAAACGCTGCTGCCGCTGATCAAATAGGCGCGCGCGGCCAGGAAAGCCTGCCGGAGCCGCCGGCAGGACCGGGGATCAAGATGCGCATCAAGACCGTTCAGGCATGGTGGGTGCAGATACCGATCGAGGCGAGCCGCCAGCACCGCAGCGACTTCGGCCAGCTCACCACCTTTGACGCCGCCATAGTGCGCATCGAGACCGATGACGGCCTTGTCGGCTGGGGCGAGGGCAAGAATGCCGCCGGCAGCGCCGGCAACTACGCCGCGCTCGTCCACATGCTCAACCACGAGATCGCTCCGAAGCTGATCGGCCTCGATCCGGGCAACATCTCGGTCATCTGGGAAATGCTTTACAACGGCGTGCGCCAGGAAAAGGCGCTCGCTGGCGGCCATGCAATGCCCGAGCTTTCCCGCCGGGGCCATTCGGTTGCGGCCATCAGCGCGGTCGATATTGCCTTGTGGGATCTTCTCGGCAAGTCGCTCGGCCAGCCGGTCTGGCGGCTTCTGGGCGGCAAGAAGGCCGACCGCATGCCGGCCTATGCCTCCGGCGGCTGGGCGGCTGCCGACAAGATCGGCGAGCAGCTCCAATCCTACATCGCCTCGGGAGGCTTCAAGTCGGTGAAAATGCGCGTCGGCATCATGGATGGCGCGCCGCATGTCTCCGCCGCTCGCGTCAAGGCGGCCCGAAAGGCGCTTGGCCCGGATGTCGAATTGATGGTCGATGCCCACGGCACGTACACCGTCGCCGGCGCTAAGCGCTTCATGCACCTTGTCGAGGATTGCGACCTCGCTTGGTTCGAGGAGCCGGTGATTGCCGACGACAAGCCGGGCATGGCAGAGGTCCGAGCTGCCGGCAGCATTCCCATCGCCACGGGAGAATCGGAGGCGACGCGCTTCGCCTTCCGCGACCTTGCGATGCTGCGCAGCGCCGACATCTTCCAGCCCGATCCGGCCTTTTGCGGCGGCATCACCGAAGCGATGCGGATTGGCGCGATCGCCAGCGCATTCAACCTGCGCTTTGCACCGCACCTGTGGGCAGGCGCCCCTTGTTTCTTCTCCGGCTTGCATGTATGCGCGGCCTCGCCCGCAAGCTTCGTGATCGAGTATTCGCTGGGCGCCAACCCAATGATCCACGACCTTGTCGAGGAAACAATCGAAGCCCGCGACGGCATGATCGAGATACCCGACAAACCGGGACTCGGCTTCACGATCAACGAACGTTTTCTCAAGGCGCACGCGAAAAAATCGGACGGATGAAGGAAAACAACCTTCTGCAGGATCTGGCGGCCTACCTGTACGCCTTCGCCAGCGCCCAGGACGGGAGGACTCCGTCGGAACGCGAACTCGCCGAACATTTCAACGTGAGCCGCGGCCAGATTCGCGAGGCGCTTGCGATCCTCGAGGCAATGAGCATCGTCAAGCGGCGGGCAAAGTCGGGCATCTACCTCACCACCACGCAGGCTGGCGTCGATGCACTCGCCCTGTTCGCCAAGGCGGGCGTGCCGCTGGACCCGGTACTGCTTTACGAAGCGGTGGAATTGCGCAAGATCCACGAGATCAAAGCGGCCGAACTTGCCTGCTCGCGCGCGAGCGAGGAAAATTTCGAGCGGCTGCGCGAAATCCTGAAGGCATCGGAAGAGCGCATTGCTGCCGGCGAGGGCCTGGCGAAGGAAGACCGCGACTTCCATCTGGAAATCGTCCGCGCCACGCAGAACAGCGTTTTCCACAAGGTCTGCTCGGCATACTACGTCATGGGCGAAGCCCGCCTGCCGATATATTTCAAGGATCCGGAACGAAACCTGCGTTCGCATGCCGAGCATCTTCAGATTTTCGACGCGCTGGTGCGCCGCGACGGAAATCTCGCGCAAGCCCTGATGAGCGCGCATCTACAGAACGTAGAAAGCTACTGGAAGGGCCTGCTCGGAGAAACGCAGGAGAATGACGAAAGCCGGGCCGATCCGGCGATCGCGAAAGGCTGAGCCTTGCCGCTCATCCTTTCCACCCACCCGTTGCATCCCAAGGCAGCCGCAGTGCTGGAAGCGGCGGGCGATCTGCGGATCGCCTCCGCGACCGACGCGCTAACGCTGAACCGGGAGGCGGAGGCCGCCGATATCATCATCGTGCGCGCGCCCTTGCCGCCGACAATCTACGACCGCGCCCACCGTCTTCGCGCCGCCATCCGCCATGGCGCGGGGCTCGACATGATTCCCATTCCCGAAGCGACGGCAGCCGGCGTCCTCGTCGCCAATGTTCCCGGCGCCAATGCCGTGACGGTGGCCGAGCATGTGATCTTCACTGCCATTGCCCTGCTCCGCCGTTTTCGAATCGTTGACCGCGACCTGCGAAGTGCCGGATGGAATGTCGCTCGCGAGCACTCCTATCACTTGTCGGATTTGTCGGGCCTCACCATCGGAATTGTCGGCATGGGCAATATCGGCCATGCGATCTTCAAGATCGCCCATGACGGCTTCGGCATGGACGTGATCGCCAACAGCCGCAGGTGCGAAAGCCTGCCCGATGGTGCACACTTTGCCAACCTCGATGATCTCGTCGCCGAAGCAAACATCGTCGTGCTGTGCTGTCCACTGACACCGCAATCCACCGGCCTGTTGAGCCGCGAACGCATTGCCCGAATGAAACCCGGCGCGCTGGTCATCAACGTCGCGCGCGGACCGGTCATCGACGAAAACGCACTTGTCGATGCACTGCGGGAAGGCCGGATCGGCGGGGCGGCGCTGGATGTTTTCTCAACGCAGCCGCTGCCGCCGGACCATCCCTTCTTCTCATTCGACAATGTGATCCTGACGCCGCACATGGCGGGCATCACACGCGACAGCATGATGCGCATGGGAACCGGCGCGGCGGCGGAAGCCGTGCGCGTGCTCGAAGGTGACCTTCCCGTGAATCTTTGCAACCCGGACGCGGTGCCGCGCTATCGCGAGCGCTTTCCCGAAAGCTAGGCCGCGTGCCGCAAGCTCACCCCGGTGGCGCGGTCGAACAGCACCACCCGGGCGGGATCCCAGCCGAACCGCACCGTGTCGTCGATGCCCAGCTTCAATTGTGCCGGCGCGGTCGCATGCAGCATAAGGTCGCCTACCCGAAGCGTCACGATCTTGGCAACACCGTGGTTCTCCACGTCATGCACCCTGGCTTCGACAGGCGCGCCGCCTTCAAGCCGCAAATCTTCGGGCCGGATGCCGAAAGTCAGCGCCCTGCCCTTCTCCGCCTTGGCAATGCCTGCGTAGGGAAGCTCGAATTCCTTTGGCGCGACCACGGCCTTCCCGCCGACAAGCTCGCCATGGACAAGGTTCATCGGCGGCGAGCCTACCGACCGGGCCACGAACGTGTTGCACGGGTTGTTGTAGATTTCCTGCGGCGGGCCGACCTGCACAAGACTGCCATGGTTGAGGACCCCGATCTTGTCGCCCATCGACATGGCCTCGATCTGGTCGTGTGTGACGAAAAGGAATGTCGCGCCAAGGTCCATCTGCAAGTTCTTGAGTTCGGTGCGCAGCGCCTCGCGAAGCTTGGCGTCGAGCGCTGAGAGCGGCTCGTCCATGAGGAAGACCCGCGGACTGCGCACGATTGCGCGCCCGATGGAAACACGCTGCATCTCGCCGCCGGACAGCCGGTCCGTCTTGCGGTCCAGCAAATGCCCGATCTGGAGCGTCTTTGCCACCTTGGCCACGCGGCTGTCGATCTCGGGCTGCGGCAGGCGGCGGATCTTCGACTTCAGCGGAAATTCGAGGTTCTGGCGCACCGTGTAACGCGGATAGAGCGAGTATTGTTGCAACACCAGCGCCACATCGCGCTCCGCCGCGCCCCAGTCGCCGACATCGACGCCATCGATGAAAATCTGCCCCGCCGTCGGCTTTTCGAGGCCGGCAACCAGCCGCAGCGTCGTCGTCTTGCCAGCTCCGGTCTGGCCGAGCAGCACGAAGAACTCGCCATCGGCAACGGTCAGGTCGAGATCGCGAAGCGCGGTGTGGGAGCCGAACTTCTTGGTGATGTTGCGCAGTTCGATCTGAGCCATCTAGAGCCTGATCCCCAGTGAATTGCCGGACTTGCTGTCGAAGAAATGCGCCTGCACGGGGTCGATGCGCACATGCACGGTGTCGCCGGGCTTTTCCACATAGCCGCTGCGGGTGCGCGCGCGCAGGAACTGCGATCCGATCTTGAGATCGACGATGTCGTGCGATCCGAGCGGCTCGATGATATGCGCTTCCACCGGCATGAAATCCTTCTGCTCCTCGCGCGAGACAATGACACCCTCGGGCCGGATGCCAAGCGCCAGCTGTCCGGCCTTGCCGCCCGCCGAATCGAGCCGCGCAGCAAGTTCCTTAGGGAACACGAAGCCTTCGGCATGGTCCTTGAGTTGAACCTTCGCCGATTTTCCGTTGGCGCTGACGGCAACGTCCGCAATGTTCATCACCGGACTGCCGACAAACTGCGCGACAAACAGGTTGGCCGGCCATGTATAGACTTCGTCCGGGGTCCCAACCTGCTGCAACACGCCCTCGTGCATGATCACAATGCGGTCGGCCAGCGACATTGCCTCGACCTGGTCATGGGTGACATAGATCGTCGTCGATCCCTGCTTGAGATGCAGCCGCTTGATCTCGGCCCGCATCTCCTCGCGTAGCTTGGCGTCGAGCGCTCCGATGGGTTCGTCCATCAGCAGCGCCTTTGGGCTACGCACCAATGCACGCCCGATCGCGACGCGCTGCATGTCGCCGCCCGAAAGCGCGGACGGCCGCTTGTTGAGCAATTTTCCGATCTGCAGCACCTCGGCCATGCGCTTGACCGACGCGTCGATCTCGGATGTCGACCGGCGCACTGCGCGCAGCGGAAAAGCCATGTTCTCGTATACCGTCATGTGCGGGTATAGCGAGAAGGACTGGAACACGAAGGCAATGTCGCGATCGGCAGCCTTCATGTGCTGGACGCGCTTGCCGTCGATGAGGATGTCGCCATTGTCAATGGTCTCAAGCCCGGCGATGGCGCGCAGCGTCGTTGTCTTGCCACAACCGGACTGGCCAAGCATGACGATGAACTCGTTGTCGGCGATCGAAAGATTCAGGTCCTTGATGACCTGGACCTCGCCGAAGAACTTCTCGATGCCCCTCAGTTCGATCTGCGTCACTGGCCGGCCCCGTGATCTTCTTCCGCCTCGGGCGCTATTTTCGAGGTCACCATGAACGCAACGAGTCCAACGAGAATGATCGTCACGCCGTATTGGTGCAGGAACAAGTTCCAGGGCTGGCACAGCGCGATGATGCCGAAGATCATCAACGCCTGCGCGCCCGGCGCGAAATATTTCTGGTTCATTTGCCTGAACGTCATTTGCGGATCGCCCCGAACGACATGCCGCGCAACAAGTGCTTGCGCAGAAGGAATGTGAAGATCGCCACAGGCAGCAGGAACAGCACCGTGCCGGCCGCGATCACGGTCCAGTCCGGCAGGCCCGAGCCGATCTGGCTCGGAATGAAGGGCGGCGCCGTCTGGGCGCGCCGGTTGGTCATGATCAGCGCGAAGGCATATTCATTCCATGCCGTGATGAAGCAGAACACGGCAGTCGCGGCAATGCCGGTCGCCGCTTCCGGCAGCACGATCTTGAAGAAGGCTTCCATGCGTGTGTAGCCGTCCACCAGCGCCGCCTCTTCATACTCCTTCGGAATCTCGTCGATGAAGCCCTTCATCAGCCAGACCGAGAAGGAGAGATTGAACGCCGTGTAGAGGATGATCAGGCCCCAATGCGTGTCGTTGAGACCGACGGCGCGGTACATCAGGAACATCGGGATTGCCACCACCACGGGCGGCAGCATGCGCGTCGACAGGATGAAGAAGAGAAGGTCATCCTCCCCCTTCACCTTGAACCGCGAAAAGCCGTAGGCGGTGAGCGTTCCCATGCTGACCGCGAGGATGGTCGACGTAATGGCCACGATCAGGCTGTTCATGAAGCGGCTGGGATATCCCGAAAGCTGAACCTCGCCCCTGCCGGAACGCACCACCTTTTCGCCGCCATCCATGACGAGCCGCTCCCACCAAGGCGCTGCCGCGTATTCCTCGGGCGTCGGCGGATTTCGCATCTGCGAGCGCTTGGTGAAAAGCTTAACGAATGGCGATATCTCGGGCTGGAAAAAGACTGTCGGCGGGACGGTCGTGGCAAGGTTTCGCGGCTTGAATGCGGTCGCGGTGATCCAGTATATCGGCGCAAGGAAAATCAGCGTGACGATGAGCACGCCGACAATCGCGATCCTGTTGAGCGCGACTTCGCGCGATGTGCGAACGGCAGCCATCGCTCAGCGCTCCTTCACCTTGTTGAGGTATTTGACGTAGATGTTGGTGATGGCGATCACCATGATCAGCACGATATAGGCAAGCGCGCATGACCGCCCGGTCTGCCATTCCTGGAATGCCATCTTGTAGAGCCGGATCGAGATCATCTCGGTCGTCGGTTGGCTTGTCAGGATGTAGGCGATGTCGAAAGTCTTGAACGCCTCCATGGTGCGGAAGATGATCGCGATCAATAGGATCGGCGCGACCAGCGGCAGCGTGATGCGGAAGAAAGTGTAGAACGGCCCTGCCCGGTCGATCGCCGCCGCCTCATAAAGATGCTTTGGCACGGCGGAAAGGCCGGCCAGCGAAAGCAGCATCACGAAAGGCGACCACATCCATATGTCGGTGAGCGCGACGGCGTAAAGCGCCATGTTCGGATTGGACAGCCACTCGAACGTGCCAAGGCCAAGCGCATAGTTGATGATCCCGAAGGACGGATCGTAAAGAAGCTTCCAGAACAGCCCGACCACGGCCATCGACAGCATCATCGGCAGCAGCAGCAGTGTCGTGATGAAGCCCTTGAACGGAATGTCGCGGTTGAGCAGCATCGCCGTACCGAAGCCGACCAACACCTGTCCGGTGACGGATACGATGACATACTTGGCGGTGATGGAGAAATTCGACCACACGAAGGGATCGGCCAGCAGCTCGCGGTAGTTCTGCAGCCCAACGAAATTTGCGGGCGCATTGGTCGATGCGCGAAAATCGGTGAACGAATATCCGAGCGAATAGATCAGCGGAAAAATGTTGAAGACGATCAGGAAAAGGATCGTCGGAATGATGAACAGATTGCGGATGGACAGATCGCTCATGCCGCGTTGCGCGGCACGGGAGCGGCTATCCAGCCTTGTCATGACTGCGGTGGACAAACCGTCTCTCCTGCTTGCAATGCCGGCCGGACAGGCGAGGGGACCACAAGGCCCCCTCCCCCGGATTTGGCGTGCCTTACTGGCCGCGACCGTATTTCGCGAAGGTTGCCTTCCAGTCGGCCGCCAGGGCGTCGAGTGTTTCCTTGGCGGTTCCCTGGTCTCCCGTCACGAACGGGTAGATGCGCTGGTTGGCCTGCTGCAGCAGCTCTGCATATTCAGGCACCGCCCAGAAGTCCTTCACCTTGAACATGGTCTCGTAGAAGGCCTTGTTGTAAGGCGTTGCGTTCTGGAACTCCGCAGACTCCAGCACCTTGGCATGGCAGGTATAGCCGCCAAGTTCCGCCCAGCGCTTCTGGGTGTCTTCCTGGATGAACCATTCGAGGAACTTCATGGATTCCTCCTGGTTCTTCGAATAGGAGACGATCGAGATGCCCTGGCCGCCAAGTGCCGCGAACTGTTCGCCGCCAGGCCCGGGAGGATTGGCGAAGAAGCCGGTATTCTTGGCGTGCGGGTTGCTCGCCTCGTTCACCAGCGCCGGGAAGAAGGCGAAATAGTTCATGCTCATCGCCGCGAGGCCCTCGGTGATGGCCTGATTGTTTTCCACGAAGAAGGTCTTGGCCCAGCCCGGAGGCGTGAACTTGTACAGTTCCTTGTAGGCTTCGAGCGCGGCGACCGACTTGTCGGAGTTGATGTAGCCGTCGACTTCGTAGGTCTCGTAGTTGCCCAGTTCGCCGCCATAGCTGAAGATGGCGTTTTCAACACCCATCACCAGCGCGTCATAGGAGTTGTCGGTGTAGATGGCGATGCCGTAGCGCTTCTCGTCGGGGCGGTGGAAGAACTCGGCGATGTCGCGCAGCGCCTTCCAGTCCTTGGGCACGGCGAGGTCGTAGCCGTACTTTGCCTTGAACGCTTCCATCTCCTTCGGGTCTTCGAACCAGTCCTTGCGATAGGACCAGCCGACGGCGTCGCCTTCCAGCGGAATCGCCCAGTATTTGCCCGAGTTGCCTGGATATTCGGCGTAGTACTTGACCGTTGCCGGCGCCATCACCTGGCTCAGATTGTGCTTGTTGAAGAACTCGGTGAGGTCGACATAATGGCCGCCCGTCGAGGCCGCACCAAGCCATTGCGAGTCGCCGACGACCATGTCGTAGGCATCGCCCTTGGCGTTGAACTCGGTAAAGGTCTTGGTCTGGAAATCGGACCACGGGGTCGTTTCCACCGTGACCTTCACTCCGGTCTTGGCCTCGTACTCGTTCACGAGTTCCTGCAGATAATTCGCCGGGTCCCACTCGGCCCAGAAAATGGTGAGTTCCTGCGCCAGCGCGGATGTTCCCGCCGCCAGCGACAGAGCAAGGCCGGCAAGCAAGCCGGTTAGTTTTCTGCGCATGTGTAATCCTCCCATGGATTCCAGAATGACCTGGCTTGCCGGCAAATCGCCGGCCGGAAGGTCCGCTTCGTGCCGATTCGGCGGCCTTCCCTGCCTCCTCCCGTTTGGTACTGCGAATGATGGCCCCGGCAAGACCGTCAACCCCAATCTGGTATTACCAAAGGACCGCCAGCGTCAAGAGGTTTACCCCCGATTACGACCATTTGGCCATGAAGCCGAGGCCATTAATGTTGAAAATTGAATGTTTTGGCACTGCGCCAGCGATATATCCACCCAAATCTGGTCTAGCCAGATTGAGGCATTTCCGCCAAACTGGCAGAGTCAGCGCTTGAAGTAGGAAAGATGACTTTCCCAGTTGCGAAAGCCAAGCGCAAAAGCGGGCCGCAGTAAACCATGAAACGGATCATCGCAGTCGCGACGGCCGACACAAAGGGTGAGGAGCTTGCCTTTCTGGCAAAGGCCTTGGGCTACGCGGGCGCACCGGTTCTCACCGTCGATGTGGGCACGCGAAAGCCGGATTTCGTAGCAGATGTCGCAGCCCGGCATGTCGCGGCGTTCCACCCGGAAGGAGAAGGCGAAGCGCTTGGTACGGATGACCGCGGAAAGGCCGTCGCGGCGATGGGTATCGCCTTTGCGCGGTTCCTCGCATCGCGCGACGACATTGCAGGCGTCGTCGGGATCGGCGGTGGCGGCGGCACTTCCATCATTACCGCCGGAATGCGCGAACTGCCGGTCGGCCTGCCCAAGCTGATGGTCTCTACTCTCGCCTCGGGGGACGTTACTCCTTATGTCGGCGTCTCGGACATCGTGATGATGCCGGCGGTCACCGACATGACAGGCCTGAACAAACTCAGCCGGGTCATCCTTCACAATGCCGCGCAGGCGATCGCCGCCATGGCGATGCACCCCGCCCCGGCAACGCAGGATCTCCCCTCCATCGGCCTCACGATGTTCGGAGTGACGACAGCCTGCGTATCGCGCATTGTTTCACTGATGAAAGACCGGTTCGACTGCATGCCGTTCCACGCCACCGGCACCGGCGGGCGCATGATGGAAAAACTCGTCGACAGCCATATGATCGAAGGCGTCATCGATATCACGACGACGGAAGTCTGCGACCTGTTGTTCGGCGGCGTGCTGCCGGCAACGCAGGACCGCTTTGGCGCGATCGAGCGCACCCGCGTGCCTTGGGTCGGCTCCGCAGGGGCGCTCGACATGGTCAACTTCTGGGCGCCATCGACGGTATCGGAACGCTATCGCGGCCGGCAATTCTGCGAGCATAATCCGAACGTGACCTTGATGCGCACCACGCCGGCCGAAAACGCGGCGATCGGAAGTTGGATCGCGGAAAAGCTCAATCGATGCGAGGGACAAATCCGCTTTCTCATCCCCGACAAGGGTGTCTCCGCGCTCGACATCGAAGGCGGCACCTTCTTCGATCCGCAGGCCGACGCGGCGTTGTTTGCCGCCTTGGAAGGGACGCTGCTGCAGACAGAGCGCCGGCGCATCATCCGCCTGCCGCTGCACATCAACGATCCACAATTTGCAGAAGCGGCCGTGGCTGCGTTCAATGAAATTTCCGGCGCCTGACAAGGCGGCTTGAACCGAGGAGGACCGCCCCATGGGCAATCACGGATATTTCGTCTACCCGAAGGATGTCGATGCATTTGCCTTTGACTGGGGCAGGCTCGCGCTGACTGTTGCCCCGGAGGTCAATGGCGCAAGAACGTTCTCAGGCGGGGTGGTCGACCTGCCGCCGGGACAGGGTCACACGCGCCACAACCATCCAGGATCGGAGGAAATCATCTTCGTGATCTCAGGCCATGGCGAGCAGATGGTCGAGGACGAGCACGGGAATCCGCAGACGCACAAGGTGGGGCCGGGCTGCACGATCTTCGTGCCGGAGGCGCGATACCATTCGACGCTCAACACCGGCGGCGAACCGATGCAGCTCTTCGTGGTCTATTCGCCCGCCGGCCCCGAAAGGCTGCTGCGCGAACTGCCGGACTTCCGGATCGAAAAAGCCGTGCCTTGACCTGCGCGGGTCAGATCGGAACACGCGTAGCGCTTTGCACCACATAAAGCGCTGACATCATGATTGCGACCGCTGCGATCCATGCGGATACGATCCTGAAACCGACAGCCATCCAGGGGCGATCGAACCGCAACCTCAGTGAAGCAGATGCGAAGGCCAAGTATGCAAGGGCGATATTGGCGCCAACAAATGCCCCCGCCAGCGTGACGGCGGTCGGCCAGAAGCCGCCCTGTTCGGGCGTTGAAGCCAATCCGATGAAGAAACCGGCAATTGCGGCTGCGACTGCGCCCGCCAGCGCCGCTCCCGCGGGAAATGCAGCAGCGAACAGCGATGTTGTTGTTGCGCTCAAGAGCAGCCCCAAATTGGCGGCGATGGGCGGCGCGCCTAACTGGCCCGAGGCGATCCCGGCAATGACCGCGAGTGCAAATGCGCCAAGCCATTGCCCGGCATTTTGAGGCCATCGCTGACCAAACATCGCCGCCGCCGCCACTAGCGCCAGAACCTGGAACGGTGTCGAAACGGGATGCACGATTCCAGCGTAAAAACCGACAATCCCGGGCATCGGGGCATGTGCGGATGCGTCGCCCGTTAATGCTGCCAGCGCAGCAACGCCAAAGACAGTCCGGGCGCCGCGCGACATTTACGCAAAGCCGATCAGGTAACCCGCGCCGATCAGCGAAATCACTCCGCCCGCGGCGCGCACGGCCATCCTGCCTGCGGGCCAGCGGCCAAGCAGGCCATACGAGATGCCGACGAGATGCAGCAGTCCGGTTGCCAGAACGAAGCCGATTGCATAGGCAAACGGATCGGCCGACTGTGGCAGTTCCGCGCCGTGGGCATAGCCGTGGAAAATGGCGAAAGCCGCGACGATGACGCCGGCCAACCATAGCGGCGGCCTTGCGGCGAATGCGATCAACAGGCCCAGGACCAGCGCCGAACCGGCAATGCCGGTTTCGACGGCCGGAAGCGGTACGCCGGCTATGCCAAGGGCCGCGCCAAATGCCATGACAACCGGAAACACCACCGGCAGGATCCAGATCGCGGGCGCGCCAAGAAATGCTCCCCACAGACCTACGGCAACCATTGCGACGACGTGGTCCCAGCCCAGGACCGGGTGAAAGAAACCGCTGACGAAGCCGCCCTGGATTCCTTCGGCGTCATGCGCAAGCGCGCCTTGCGGTTCAAGCATGGCGAAAGCGGCGAGTGCAAAAAGAAATAGTGGACGAGTGAACGACCGCATCAGGTTTTCTCCGGAGATGAGGGATCCGCGAAAGTCGGATCCCGAAATCACTACCCGGGATTAATCACACAAAACTGCCCAAACACAATGTCTGCGGCAACGGTGATCAGCCGTGCGAAACGTTCCAGCCGCGTCCGCGTTCGCCATACATTTCATAGCCGCTTTCCGTGACAGCCAACGTGTCCTCGAGCTTGATGAAGCCGCGCTTGGGATGCGTCATCGTCGTCTCCACCGACAGCACCATGCCCGCTTCAAGGGGATGCGCCGCATCGGTGCCTTCATAGGCGACTGGATGGTTGGTCATCAGGAACGGCGCCTCGTGCGAGATCAGCCCCATGCCGTGGGCGAAGAAGTCCGTGCACGCCGCGTTGGGACTGGCCTTGAGTGCCGCTTCAGCGTGCGCAATCAGGTCGCCGCCGAGCGCGCCGGCACGCACTTTCGAGAATGCCGCCTGCTGGATGGCGTCGATTTCCGCCAATAGATCCTTCAGTTCATTGTCCGGTTCGCCTAGCACGCCCATGCGGCACAAATCGCCGATATATCCATGATAGTTTCCGCCCGAATCGATTGACAGCACTTCCCCGCGTTTCCATGCCTGCGGCGAGGCGGCGCGGTTGTGGCTGCTGCCCAAGGTCAGCAGGCAATAGTCGAAGACCAGCCCGCGATTGGTTTCCTCGCGGCGCAACTGCTCGATGATCTCTTCCTTGGTGGAGCCTTCGCCAGCCCGGGCGATGGTCGCCTGCATGGAATCGGTGATCAGCTCCGAAGCCGTGCGAAGCTGGTCGAGTTCGGCCCTGGTCTTCACCGCGCGCATTTTTTCCATCGCCCCGGTCGCATCGACGAAGGTGGCGTCGGGCAGCATTTCGCGCAGGCGGGCGTAGGCATCGGCGGGAATGAATTGCGGCTCGATGCCGATGCGGGCCTTCTCCTTGCCGATCTTCCTGACATGTTCGCCGGCAAGAGCGGCGGCATCGAGAGATCCCCAGGTCGCGGTGTGCAGTGCAGGCGTCCAGAACGGCCGGTTGGCGTGCTCGCCTCCCTCCATCTTGTTGCCGACATAGCAGGCGTGGTCCGGCCTCCCGGCCTCGTAGATCATGAAAGGCAGGTAGCGGCTGTGGCCGATCGCATCCATCGCCGAGAAGAAGATGAATTTGTACCCGCCCATCAAATACTGCGCATTGTGCTTGGAGGTGATGAGCAATGCGTCGATCCCGGCCTGTTCAAGGCAGTGGTCGAGGCGGCTTGCATCGAAGGGAACCGCGGTTCCCTTCCCTGTCGCGGCGTTCATGATCGTCCTCCCGAATGGCGAATGCAGCGCCTGAAATCTGGTAGGACCAGTTTCGCATGCACGGCTTTCGCCGTCCAGAGGCAAGTCCGAAATCAGTCTGCGCTGCTTGTCGAAGCCCGTCCGGACATGATCTGCCCCGCCCGGTATGCCAGCAGGATCGACGGGGCATTGGTGTTGCCGGAAGTGATGTTCGGAAACGCCGATGCATCAACCACCCGCAACCCCTCGACGCCGCGCACGCGCAGTTCGCTGTCGAGGACGCCGCCCTGGTCCTCCGCCGCCATCCGGCAGGTTCCGCACGGGTGATAGACCGTGCCACTGCGCTGGCGGAAATCCTCGACGATCTCCTCATCGCTCCTGCCGGCGCAGTCGAACTGCATGGTGCCCTCGATCAAGGCCGCCATTGCTTTCGTTTGCCGCAGCCTTTCCACCAGCCGGGTGCTGGCGATCACGTCGTCGATATCCTTCTGCGTTGCAAGGTAGTTGGGCACGATCCTCGGCGCGGACAGCGGGTCTGGCGATGCGATCTCGATGCGCCCGGTGCTGGTTGGACGGCACGGATTGTGCCCGATGATGAAACCGGGGAACGGATCGGGCTTCATCAGCCGCCGCCTGCCGTCGAGGTTCACCACCGTGTAGCTGAGCGGATTGAAGTAGAGCTGCACATCGGGCCCTGGCCTACCGGGCGAGGACCGGACCAGCCCGCCCATCTGGTTTACCGACAGGCTGAGCGCGCCCTTGCGCGAGAAGGCAAATTCGATTGCCGCGCCGACGCGGCCAGGCCAGGTGCCAAGCACCGAATTGAGCGTGTGCTCCGTCGCCTTGAAATAGTAGTTGACGCCAAGATGGTCCTGCAGATTGCCGCCGATCGCGCCATTGTCATGCACAACCGCGATGGCGTTCTTCTGCAACAGCGCGCCGGGTCCAATGCCGGAAAGTTGCAGCAGCTTGGGCGAACCGATCGCTCCCGCGCTCAGCACGACCTCGCCGCGCGCCTTGGCCGAGATGATCCGGCCGCCCTTCCTGTATTCGACGCCAACCGCGCGCTTGCCGTCGAACAAAATCCTGCACACTTCCGCATTTGTGACGACGGACAGGTTGGACCGGCGCATGGCCGGGCGCAGGAAGGCGTCTGCTGACGACCAACGCAGGCCGTTGCGGGTGGTGATCTGGTAGGCGCACACGCCCTCCGGCGAGCTGCCGTTCGGATCATCCGTCATCGGCAGTCCGGCCTCGCGCGCGGCAGCGATGAAATGCCGCTTTACCGGATGGTACTCCCGCGCGCGGTGCGAAACCCACAGCGGGCCTGTGCCGCGAACTGTGCCGTCCTCCAGCGCCTGGCTTTCCAGCGAACGGAACACCGGTTCGAGATCGCTCCAGCCCCAGCCGGGATTGCCCGCCTCGCACCAGTCGTCGTAGTCGCCGGGCAGGCCGCGGCAATAGACCATGGCATTGATGGAACTGGAGCCGCCAAGGACCTTGCCTCGCGGCCAATAGGACTCCCGCCCGCCGGTGCCCGGATCAGGTTCCGTTGTCAGCCGCCAGTTCAGCTTCGGGTCGAAATACGCCATGCCATAGCCGATGGGCAGCTTCACCCACGGCTTGCGGTCGCTGCCGCCCGCCTCCAGCAGCAACACCCGGTTTCGCCTGTCGGCGCTCAGGAAATTTGCCATGACGCAACCGGCGCTGCCCGCCCCGGCGATGATGTAGTCGTACTCGTCCATTGGTCCCCGCAGGCCGGCGAATGCCCGGCAGGGACGCGTAGCCGTCATCTTTGTTCGGCGCCAGCGCGAAAAACGAACAATTAGCGCGTGAAATTGCACTGTCGGATAAATGAAATAGTAACATATTTGGCATTACTAGCTTATGCGTTAAAAAACACGCGGAGATGATTTGTCGCCGCGAATGCGGCTTTCCCGTCGATAGGCGCCGGGGAAATGAGCCGGTGAACTGGAGCTTCAAATGGCGGACGCGGCAATGGTTGACCTTGACAATTCCAGCGAGAAGCTCTCGCAGACCCAACGGGCAATCATACAGTTACGTGAAATGGTCATCACGAACAAGTTGCTGCCGGGATCGAACCATCTCGAGGCGGAACTGGCGGTGCTGCTTGGCATGTCGCGCACGCCGATCCGTGAGGCTGCGATCATCCTCGAAGGCCAGGGGCTTGTCGAGGTGAAACCAAGGCGCGGCATTCGCGTGCTGCCGGTCTCTACGTCCGATCTGGAGGAAATCTACGCCATCCTCACGGAACTCGAAGCGCTTTCGGCCTGGCAGGTTGCCAGCCGCGGCATCCTGCGCAAGGATCTGGAGATCCTCAACGACTATGTCGACGAGATGGAAGACGCCATCAACAAGGGTGACCGCGTCCGCTGGGCAAACGCCGACGACATGTTCCACCGCAAGCTCGCAAGCCTTTCAGGAAACCGACGCCTGGAGGGCATCGTGGCGACCTATTCCGACCAGGTTCACCGGGCGCGCATGCTGACCCTTCATATCCGGCCGGCCCCGCTTTCGTCGATTTCAGGCCAGCGGGAACTCCTCAGGGCCATGGAGTTCGGCAACGCCGACAAGGCGCGCGAGCTTCACCGCCGCCACCGCACGGAAGCCAAGAACGAGATGATCGAACTCATCCTGTCGCACGGTTTCATGGCCCTTTGATACGGGGCCGCCTATTCGTGCCGCAGCGCCTCGATCGGGTTGAGATGCGCGGCGCGCCTTGCAGGGAAATAGCCGAAAACGATTCCGACCAGCGCTGAAAAGACGAATGCAATCGCGATGATCCCCGGATCGATCTCGAAAGGCACCTTCATGCCGCTCGTCGCAGCCAATGCAAGCCCAAGCCCGACCAGGACGCCGATCAGCCCGCCGAACAGCGAAAGCACCACTGCCTCCACCAGGAATTGCGACAGCACCTGCCGCTCCAGCGCGCCGATGGCAAGCCTGATGCCGATTTCGCGCGTCCGCTCCGTCACGGACACCAGCATGATGTTCATGATGCCGATGCCGCCGACGAGCAGGCTCACCGCCGCCACCGCGCCCAATAGCCCGGTCAGCATTGCCGTGGCGCCGGCGGTCGCCTGAACGATCTGCTTCATGTCGCGAACGGAAAAATCATCTTCCTCGCCGGAGGTGATGTTGCGCCGCTCGCGCAGCATTCGCTCGATATCGACCTGCACCTTGACGGTCTCGACGCCGTCGCGCGCCGAAACGAGCACACGGGCTACATCGGTGTTTCCGGCGATGCGCCGGTGAAAGGTCCGTATCGGCATGATCACAGTATCGTCCTGGTCGGAGCCGAAACTCGACTGCCCTTTCGGCGCCAGCACGCCGATCACCTCGCACGAAACCTTCCCGACCCGGATATTGCGGCCGATCGCGCCGCCCCTGCCGAAAAGTTCTTCATGAACGGTCTCACCGATGACGCAGGCGGCGCGACCGCCGCGGACCTCGCTTTCCTGGAACTGGCGGCCTTGTGACAAATCCCAGGCTTGCGTGATGAAATAATCATTGTCGGTTCCGGTCACGACGGTGATGCGGCTGTCCGCTCCCGACACGATCGTCAGCGATTTCTGCGCAACGGGCGCAACCGCCTTCACGCCGGACAATTGATCCCGCATTGCCGCGACATCGCGCATGTTGAACGGCTTGGCGTCGGAACTCGCCCGGCCGGGGCCGAACTGTCCGGGGCTGACGAACAGCAGGTTCGATCCCAGCTTGTCGAGATCGGCCGTGATCTTTTTCGTCGTGCCATTACCGATCGTCACCATCGCGATCACGGCTCCGACCCCGATGACGATTCCGAGCACGGTCAGGAACGACCGCAGGCGGTTGCGCCAGATTGCCTTGAGCGAAAGCTTGACGACCTCGAACAGCATCAGGCCGGCTCGCTCACGGCAACGTCGCTGTCGATGCGCCCATCGACGAAACGGATGATCCGCCCGGCATGCGCTGCAATGTCGTTCTCATGCGTCACCATGACGATGGTCATGCCAAGGCGATTGAGGCCGGTCATCAGTTCCATGATTTCGAGGCTCGTGCGGGTGTCGAGATTGCCGGTCGGTTCGTCCGCCAAGAGTACCGCCGGATTGGTCACGATCGCACGCGCGATTGCCACGCGTTGCTGCTGGCCGCCGGACAACTCCGCGGCCGTGTGGCTTTCGCGGCCCGACAAACCGACCCGGCGCAGCGCGTCCGCGGCCATGTCGCGTCGTTCTGCCGTGCCCATGCCGCGATAGATCAGCGGCAGTTCGACATTCTCGAGCGCGGTTGTGCGCGGCAGCAGGTTGAAGCCCTGGAACACGAAGCCGAGCAGGTGCCGCCGCACCAGTGCCCGCTCGTTGCGGCCAAGGCTGCCGACCTCCACGCCCTGGAAGAAGTGATGACCCCACGTGGGCGTGTCGAGGCAGCCGATGATGTTCATCGCCGTCGACTTGCCGGAGCCGGACGGTCCCATGATCGCGACGAACTCGCTCTCGAAAATCGCCAGGTCGACGCCGGCCAAAGCGTTGACCGCGGCGACGCCAGCGCCGAAGGTCTTCCAAACGCCCTTGAACTCGATGATCGGATTGGCGTTCATCGCCGCGGACCTTCACTCGCCGCCGGTCTGGTCGGTGATGATTTGCTGGCCCGGCTTCAGCGGGCCTTCCAGCATTTGCGTGTTCGAGCCGTCGCTTGGACCGATGACCACCTTCACGGGTTGCGGAACGCCGTTTTCAAGCATCCAGACCGTACGGTTCGGGCCGCTTTCGCCGATCGTGCTCGCCGGCCGGAACTGCGGCGGTCCAGGAAGCATCCGGCGCAGGAGACTTTGCTTCGGCGCATTGGCATCGGGCGGCGAATAGCGCAGCGCCGCGTTCGGGATCAGCACGGTTTGCGCGATCTCGATAACCTCGATCTCCGCGGTCGCGGTCATGCCCGGCCGCAACAGCAATTCCTTGTTGTCGATCTCCAGCAGCGCCTTGTAGGTCACGACGCCCTGGATCGTCTCTGCGGCATAGCGGATGTCGCGGATCGATGCCGGGAAGCTCCGGTCGGGAAATGCATCGACCGTAAAGGCCGCCTTTTGGCCGGGCTTCACCTGTCCCACATCCGCTTCGTCCACATCGACCTGCAATTCCATCTGGCGCAAATCCTCCGCGATGGAAAACAGCACCGGCGTCTGGAACGAGGAAGCCACCGTCTGTCCCGGATCGACATTGCGCACGAGCACGATGCCGCTGATCGGCGAGTGGATCACCGACTTGGCAAGATTGGTTTCGTTGAGCTTGAGGTCTGCCTGCGCGACGCCGACATCGGCACGGGCGCTGGCCAGCGCCGCAATCGCGCGGGCATGCTGAGCCTCGGCAAGCTCGAGTTCCTGGCCGGACGATATGTTCTTCCCGGCGAGTGTTCTCTTGCGTTCGAGTTCCTGCTGCTTTTCCTGGACCGTGGCTTGCGCATCCGCCACCCTCGCCTCGGCTGCAGCGACCTTCGCGCGCGAGCTTCCAACCAGGGCAGTCAGCTTGTCGGTGTCGAGTTCGGCAAGTTTCTGCCCCGCCGTGACCGGCGAATTGTAGTCGACAAAGACGTCGCGCACGGTTCCCGAAAGTTCGCTCGACACATCGACCTTCTTGGTCGGCTGGATCGAACCCGTCGCCGTGACATTGACGACCAACCGGCCCTCGGTCACCGGCTGCGTCGAATAGGTGATGCCGTTGCCGCTGCCTGCGCCGCCAAGGACATACCAGCCGCCCAGCCCCACAAGCGCAAGCACCGCCAGCCATACGAGCCAGCGCCGGCCTCCAGATTTCTTGCCCCGCGAGCCTGCGGGTCCGATGATTGATTCGATGTCCAACCGTTCTTGGCGGTCAACGGGCTTGTTCACAAATCCATCCTTGCATCGCTTTTGCGCTGCCTTTCTGGCAGGTCCGGCGGACAAGCGCCTTGATCGGTGTCAAGCCCTCTATTGGCCTTACTGGCACCGGCTGAACATCTATGGCAGAAACGCTCGCCGGCAAAAAGTGAACCTTCCGTAATCTCCAGAAAGCCGCCGAATGCGCTTCGTGCCCCAATCCGTAGCAGCCGTCATCTTCGCCACACTTCTTTTGGCAACGAGGCCCGCGCTCGCCGCCGTCGAGGGGCAGTCGCTTGACGGATCGGTCCTCGGCCTTCACTGGGCAATTCCGTTCGCAGGTTTGCTTCTGTCCATCGCCATCCTGCCGCTGGCCGCGCCCGCGCTGTGGCATCACCACTATGGCAAGATCAGCGCCGGATGGGCGCTGCTCTTCCTGCTTCCTGCGATCGCGACCTACGGGTTATCGCTTACCGTCTACGAACTGATGCATACCGTGCTGCTGGAATACGTTCCGTTCCTGATCCTGCTGTTTGCCCTGTTCACCGTCGCTGGCGGCGTACTGGTGAAGGGCAACCTGCACGGCTCGCCCGGCCTCAATACGGCGATGCTCGGCATTGGCACGGGCATTGCCAGCATCACCGGCACGACCGGCGCGGCCATGCTGCTCATTCGCCCCGTCATCCGCGCCAACGATGCGCGCCGGCACAATGCCCATGTCATCGTCTTCTTCATTTTTCTGGTCGCAAATATCGGCGGCTCGCTCACCCCGCTGGGCGATCCGCCCTTGTTCCTGGGCTTCCTGAAAGGCGTCAGTTTCTTCTGGCCGACCGTCCACCTGATCGGGCCGATGCTCGTTGTCACGGCAATCGTCCTTGCCGTGTTTTTCGTGCTCGATACCTGGCTTTTCCGCCTGGACACGGACTATCCACCCAAGCCGGACCCGACCCCCGACAGCCGCCTCGGTATCGATGGCTGGATCAACATTGTCCTGCTTGGCGCAATCCTTCTGGCGGTGCTGGCGAGCGGCGTGTGGAAACCCGGCGTCAAGTTCACGATCAACCACATCGATGTGGAACTGCAGAACCTGATGCGCGACATAACGCTGCTGCTGATCGCTTTCGTGTCGTGGAAAGTCACGCCGGCCCGCATCCGCGAGGGCAACGGTTTCACCTGGGGGCCGATCCTTGAAGTCGCCAAGCTCTTTGCCGGCATCTTCATCACCATCATTCCGGCGATCGCGATCCTGAAGGCAGGGAGCAATGGTTCGCTCGCCGCGGTCGTCGATCTCGTCTCGGGACCTGGCGGCGAGCCGATCCCGGCAGCCTATTTCTGGCTGACCGGTCTTCTGTCCAGCTTTCTCGACAACGCGCCCACCTACCTCGTCTTTTTCAACACCGCAGGCGGCGATCCGGTGCAATTGATGGGCGAACTGGCGCTGACGCTAACGGCAATTTCCGCCGGCGCGGTCTTCATGGGCGCCAACACCTATATCGGCAACGCGCCGAATTTCATGGTCAAGGCCATCGCCGAGGAGCAGGGCGTGAAGATGCCCAGCTTCTTCGGCTACATGCTGTGGTCATGCGGCATATTGGTGCCGTGTTTTGCTATTGTGACCTGGCTCTTCTTTTGAACGTCAGATCGCCCACCCGCCATCGATGATGTGCGCCTGACCGGTGGTGAACTCGGCCCCGGCAAGGTAGACGGCAAGGTCGGCGATTTCCTCGGGCTTGCCGAGCCGGCCCATGGGCTGGCGTGCGATGAAGGCCTTGCGGGCAGCTTCGTAGTCGCCTTGCGCGCGCAGCCGGTCGTCCAAAGACGGACTTTCTACCGTTCCCGGGCAGATCGCATTGCAGCGTATGCCTTGCGTCACATAATCCGCGGCGACCGATTTTGTGAGTCCCAGCACCGCCGCCTTGGTGACCGTATAGACGAAGCGGTTCGGCACGCCCTTGATCGACGATGCCACGGACGCGATGTTGATGATCGCCCCGCCACCGCGCTCGATCATGCCCGGCAGCACTGCCTTGATGGTGCGCACCATCGAGCGGACATTGAGATCCACTGCGAAATCGAAATCGTCATCGCTGCTTTCGAGGATGCTGCCGCCATGCACGAAGCCCGCGCAGTTGAAAAGCACGTCGACCGGACCGATTTCCGCGGCCAGCGCGTTAACCGCCTTTGTGTCCAGCACATCGAGCTGGCGCGTGATGATGTTCCCCTCGCCGCCCAGCGACTGAAGCGCCTTGTCGTTGATGTCGGTTGCGAAGACCCGGGCCCCCTGCGCCGCGAAAGCGAGCGCCGTCGCCTTGCCGATGCCCTGGCCCGCCGCAGTGGCAAGGACCGTTTTTCCCTTCAGCGAATACGCCATGTCTTTTCCTTTTTGGTGCGCAAGCCGCGCATTAAGCTGTCTTGAACGAGTGGTCTGTCCGGTCGGCAGGATAGCCTGCACGCCAGGCCGCGGCCGCCCCGAATTCAGTCAAGATGGAAAACCTCCTCCATCGTCGCCCACCACTCGCCTTCCTTTCGCGTGTCGAGCGGTTTTTGGCAAGGCATGCACACGGCCCACCATTCCTTGTTGCGCGGGTTGGCAGCCATTCTTTCCATGTCCGCCGCAAAGTCGGCGCCGTGATACTCGAAATAGGAGAACATGATGTTCTCCGGCTCCTTCAGGTAGATCGAGTAGTTCTTGATGTTGCACTTCGAAATCAGCTCCAGGATTTCCGGCCATACCGCCGCGTGCAGGCGCTTGTATTCGGCCACCTTGTCCGGCTGAAGCCCTATCACCATTCCCATCCGCTGCATGCTCTCCTCCCTTTCCTGCCGGCAGGTGATCTTGCCTTTACCGCTGGCATGGTCAAGCACGACGCGGCGGACCGCCATTGCGCGCTAGCGCCCGGCGGTTATCATGCCGTCGACACCAGAGGGGAGATTGTGGCCATGGAATTCATTGATACGCATGTGCACGTCATCGAGACGGGACGCCTGCGATACCCCTGGATCGACTCCGTGGAAGCGCTTCGCAAGGATTTTCCATTCGCGATGTGGCAGGCAGAGGCGAGGCGCTGCGGCATCACCGGCGCACTGCACATGGAGGTGGATGTCGCCGAAAGCGATATCGAGGCCGAGACCGTGATGGTGGCGGAACTCATGAAGGAGCCGGG
>JBGSJA010000296.1:0-5079 GCA_041742235.1 Salaquimonas sp.
GCGCCCCGTGTACTCGTATCCGACGCACTGTCCGAAACCGCAGTCGAAATCTTCCGCCGCCATGGCGTGGAGGTCGATTACCTGCCCGATCTCGGCAAGGACAAGGACAAGCTCTTCGAGGTTATCGGCAATTATGACGGCCTGGCGATCCGCTCCGCCACCAAGGTCACGGAAAAGATTATCGGCGCAGCCAATAGGTTGAAGGTGATCGGGCGCGCCGGCATCGGCGTCGACAATGTCGATATCCCGGCGGCGAGCCGCAAGGGCATCATCGTGATGAACACGCCCTTCGGCAATTCAATCACCACGGCGGAACACGCCATCGCACTGATGTTCGCGGTTGCCCGGCAGATTCCCCAGGCCGACATGTCCACGCAAGCCGGCAAGTGGGAAAAGAACCGCTTCATGGGCGTCGAAATCACCGGCAAGACGCTCGGCCTCATCGGTTGCGGCAATATCGGCTCCATCGTCGCCACGCGGGCGCGGGGCCTCAAGATGCGCATCGTCGCGTACGACCCGTTCCTGAGCCAGGAGCGCGCCGACGAACTGGGCGTGGAGAAAGCCGACCTCGACACGCTGTTCGCCAAGGCCGATTTCATCACGCTGCACGTGCCGCTGACCGAAAAGACGCGCAACATCATCGATGGGGCGGCGATCGAAAAGATGAAGGACGGCGTGCGCATCATCAATTGCGCCCGCGGCGGGCTGGTCGTGGAAACCGACCTTGCAGCGGCGATCAAGTCAGGCAAGGTCGCCGGCGCGGGCTTCGACGTGTTCGAGGTGGAGCCCGCGACCGATAGCCCGCTGTTCGGCCTGCCAAACGTCGTTTGCACGCCGCATCTTGGCGCATCCACTACCGAGGCGCAGGAGAATGTCGCGCTGCAGGTGGCGGAGCAGATGGCGGATTATCTCATCAACGGCGCGGTAACCAACGCCCTCAACATGCCGTCGATCTCCGCCGAGGAAGCGCCGATCCTGATGCCGTTCATCAAGCTTGCGGAGCATCTGGGCGCCTTTGCCGGGCAGGTCACCGAGACGCCGATCGAGAAGGTCGAGATCATCTATGACGGCAATGTCGCGCGGATGAACACCAAGGCGCTGACCAGCGCGGCGATCGCCGGCCTGATCAAGAGCCAGGTTTCCGACGTCAACATGGTCTCGGCTCCGATCATGGCCAAGGAGCGCGGCATCCACATCTCCGAGACGACGCAAGACAAGTCCGGCGTGTTCGACAGCTACATCAAGCTGGTCGTCACCACCGAGCGGCAGACCCGGTCGGTGGCGGGCACGGTGTTCTCGGACGGCAAGCCGCGTTTCATCCAGATCAAGGGCATCAATCTCGACGCCGAGATCGGGCGCTACATGATCTATACCACCAATGACGACGTGCCCGGCGTCATCGGCACGCTCGGCACCGTGTTCGGCCAGGCTGGCGTCAACATCGCGAACTTCCAGCTTGGCCGCGATGCGCCGGGCGGCAACGCGATAGCGCTGCTTTATCTCGATGCGCCCGTCGATCCGGCGGTGCTGTCGCGCCTCACGGGTTCCGGGCTGTTCAAGCAGGCCAAGCCGCTGGCGTTCGAAGTGGGGTGAAGCCATTTTGCCCGCCACGCGTTCTCGTGTAGAATGCGTGGCGGCAAGGAGAATCTAAATGAAAATCACGGTCGATGCCTTTTGGGATGATCAGGCCAAGGTTTGGGTCGCGCAGGCGCGGGACGAGAACATTGGACTCGTCACTGAAGCCGATACGATCGAGCAGCTGCAGGCGCGCCTCGCGTTGATCGTTCCCGATTTGCTGGAAGACGTGCCTGGCCCGTTCGAGATCGAGTTGGTCACGCGAAGCATGCAGGTGGTGGCGGCTTAGCCTCAGCATTAGCAGTTCCGTTTAGATTTCATTAACTGTTTGCTTGTGGTTGCGTAGTACGGTGGTTCCCAAAGCGATTCTTTGCGAGGGAATTTTGTGCAGAATTTTGCAAAGCCGTTGAAAAGGATGCTGTCGCAATCAAATTGGCAGTTTGACAGAACCGGAAAGGGCGATCACGAAATCTGGCGTCACCCGGCTTCCGGCAAAACGGGTTACTGTCGATAACTCCTGTAAATCGCGACACACGGCCAATGCCGTCCTGAAAAAGGCCGGGCTGCCAAAGGCGTTCTAGGTCGCGCCGGCTTCCTTGCGCGCCTTCTGCTGGCTGAGCCAGACGCCGGCGAAGACCAACGCCATCGCGGCGGCGTGGTAGGGGTGGAACTGCTCGCCCAGCATCAAGACCGCCATCAGCGCGGCGAAGATCGGCACGACATTGATGAAGACGCCGCCGCGGTTCGAGCCGATCAACTCAAGTCCGCGCGCCCAGAAAAGCTGGGCGAGGATGGCCGGGCCGATCGCGGTGAAGACCGCGACGAGCCAACCTTGCGTGTCGGGCCAGATCACGGTCCCGCGCGCGATTTCCCATGCAACGAAGGGGATAGACGTGATCAGCGCCGCGGCGGAAAGTGCGGTGAGGAAGGAGAGCCAGTGCATGGCCGGACGCTTCGCCAGCGCAACCGAGTAGACGCCGTAGAGCGATATTGCGATCACCATGAGCACATCGCCGATGTTGAGCGGCGTCTCCAGGATCGCCAGCGGCGCGCCGCGCGTCACGGTGATAGCGACGCCCACCACGGTCAGGATGAAGCCGGCGACCTGCATCCAGCTTGCCCTGATGCCGAACCAAAGGAAATTCAGCAGGAACACCACCAGCGGCATCGCCGACTGCTCGATCGCAACATTGATCGCACTGGTATGAACCAGCGCGAGATAGAACATGACGTTGAAAGTGGTGAAGCCCAACGCGCCAAGGGCGAAGAGAAACGGCAGGTTGGCGCGGATGGCCGGCAGGTCGCGCCGCACCGGCCGCCAAGCAATGACAAGCAGTATGGAAAGCGCAATCACCCAGCGCAGCCCCGTGAGCAGGAAGGGCGAGATGTGTCCGACCGCCAGCTTGCCGGCGATGGCGTTGCCGGCCCAAAGCAATGCCGTCAAAATCAGCAAGACGTAAGGGGTGGCGGCGGTACGCAAATCGGACGGCATTGGCGGGTTTCCGGCACGGGGCACGCCCCGGCGAACTGCAAAGCCGTTCTTTGGGCTTTTTCCGAACAAAGGACAACCGCTTTCCCGCCTATTCGAGAGAATGTCAGGCATGCGTTTGCGCGGGGGAATTTTTCGGCCGCACCCCGGCAATTCAGCCCATCGGCGTACTCGCATCAGCTGTCATTTTACTGTAGTTTCCGCGCCGATCGAACCCCGGCGTCATGTCGGGGTTGTTGCTGTAATGGGCCGCGCCGGTATCGGGCAGGGCGCGGCGAGGATTTGATATGGCGAATGTGGTGGTGATCGGCTCCCAATGGGGAGACGAGGGCAAGGGCAAGATCGTCGACTGGCTGTCGGAGCGGGCCGATATCGTCGTGCGGTTCCAGGGCGGGCACAATGCGGGGCACACGCTGGTCATCAACGGTGTCAGCTACAAGCTGTCGCTGCTGCCTTCCGGCGTGGTGCGCCCGGGCAAGCTGGCGGTCATCGGCAATGGCGTCGTGGTCGATCCGCATGCGCTCATCGCGGAGATCGAGCGGCTCGCCGGGCAGGGCGTGACGGTGACACCGGAAAATCTGCGCATCGCGGAAAACGCCACGCTGATCCTGTCGCTGCACCGCGAGTTGGACGGCCTGCGCGAGGACGCTGCTTCCGACACTGGCACGAAGATCGGCACCACGCGGCGTGGCATCGGCCCGGCCTATGAGGACAAGGTGGGTCGTCGCGCCATCCGCATGATGGATCTGGTCAACCTCGAAACCTTGCCGGCAAAGATCGAGCGACTGCTCACCCACCACAACGCATTGCGGCGCGGCCTTGGCCAGGGCGAAATCGCGGCGGCGTCAGTCCTTCAGGAACTGCAATCCATCGCCGGGCAGATCGTGCCTTTTGTCGAACCGGTCTGGCGGTTGCTCGACGAGCGCAAGCGGGCCGGCGCGCGCATCCTATACGAAGGTGCACAGGGAACCCTGCTCGACATCGACCACGGAACCTACCCGTTCGTCACCTCGTCCAATACCGTGGCCGGGCAGGCTGCGGCGGGTTCCGGCATGGGGCCGGGCTCGGTCGGCTACGTACTCGGCATCACCAAGGCCTACACCACACGGGTGGGTGAGGGGCCGTTCCCGACCGAACAGCGCAACGAGGTTGGCGAATTCCTTGGCACGCGCGGGCACGAATTTGGCACGGTTACCGGGCGCAAGCGGCGCTGCGGCTGGTTCGACGCCGTGCTGGTGCGCCAGGCGGTGGCGGTCAACGGCATCAGCGGCATTGCGCTGACGAAGCTGGACGTTCTCGACGGCCTCGACGAAATCAAGGTGTGCACCGGCTACCGGCTGGACGGGGAACTGATCGACTATCTGCCGGCGAGCCAGGGCAGGCAGGCGCGCGTCGAGCCGCAATACATCACCATCGAGGGATGGAAGGGAACGACTGTCGGCGCCCGCTCCTGGGCAGACCTGCCTGCGCAGGCGGTAAAATATGTCAGGCTCATCGAGGAATTGATTGGCGCGCCCGTGGCGTTGCTGTCGACAAGCCCGGAGCGCGAGGACACGATACTTGTTCACGACCCTTTCGCTGACTAACAATGTCTTGTGGCATCGGGCCCATTGGCATAGAGGTTTTCGCCGGAATGAGGCTGTTTTCGGGGCGTGTTGCCGTCGGGCGCGAACCCGCAACGATGCGAATGGTTGACTGAATGGCTGACTACTACTCAATTCTGAAGAAGACCGTTTCAGGATTGCCCGCAAATACGGCCGAAAACCGCAAGCTCGTCTTTGCAAAGGCGCGTTCTGCGATCGATCGACAGTTGCGCGCCATCAACCCGCCGCCTTCCGACGAGGCGATCTCGCGGCAGATGTCCGCGCTCGAGGCGGCAATCGAGCAGATCGAGGCGGAAAACTCGCAAATGGCCGCGGCGCGGCCCGTTCCACCGCCGCCTGCAACTGCCGCTGCCATGGAAACGCCGGTCGCCCGCCCCCGGGCGGAATCGCGCCCCGTCGTTCCGGCCCCGC
>JBGSJA010000297.1:0-5191 GCA_041742235.1 Salaquimonas sp.
CTGAAATGTCAGTATCGGGTTTGCTCCTTGCCAGCGAACCGACCTGTTCCGCAAGCGAACGCGCGGCATCCTCGACGCGCTCCGCCGCGGCCTGCCAGGCGCGAAACGCCCGCGAGCCGAAGCCGCCGTGCTTGCGCGAACGGTTGTCTCCCGGCTTCAAGCGAATTCCCCCAGGCCTTTCACTGCGAAGCGCCCGCAGCGCCCGACTTGCGGTCGATCAGAACCTTGACCCTTCCGCTGCCCGCTTCGCCGCATGGCTTCACCTTGATGTCATTCGTCTTCATGTCGATCGTGATCTGGCAGCCGGTTATGATGTTGTTGCCCTGGCTGACCGATACATTTCCTGAAAGGCTGGCGATTTGCGTCTGCATGTCAACGATCGCCTTTTCAGACGAGGCGACCTGGTCGTTGGATTGCACCGCTACGCCACCCGACGCCTCGATCTTCTTCAAGTTTCCGCCCGGACCGGCCTTGCCTTTCGAATCGCGCGAATAAAACACCTTCAGGTTCTTTGTCCGCAAAAGCGTCGAGCCCTGCGTTACGGCGACGTTGCCCGAAAACGTGGCGGTGCCCTCATTGTCGGCGACTTCCAGCTTGTCGGCCTCGATCTGGATCGGCTCGTCCGAACTGCTCATGCCCTCGAATGCGCCGCCGAAGGTTTGCGCCCATGCCGGCGAAACTGCAAGAACGGCGAATGCCAGGACGGCGCCCGGCAATATCAGTCTCTTCACGATCATTGCCCGGTATCGCCCTTCCTGTTCCGCGCTGCCTGCTCCGGATCGATGGGCAGGATCGTCATGCGAACCTTGTTCTCGAAAACGATCTTCTTGCCCTTGTCGGAAACGGTCAGCGAATTGGCGGTGATTTTTGCCCTGCCGGTGTCGATCGAAACAGCCTTGTCCGTCGATAGCGTGCCGGCGCCGATGTCGATGGATGCGCCCTCGAGCCGCAACGCCATGCCGTCCTTGGTGTCCACCGCGACATTTCCGGTGAGTTCCAGCGTCTTGTCGATGCTGTCATAAACGCCGACCCCGGCGGTCACGTCCGCCGAATTGGCGTCATCGATGGCAAGGTTCCCCGAGATCTGCTCGAGCGTCACGCGTGTTGGCCGCTGGGCATCCTGAACGGCGCGCACCGCAGTCAGGCTGTAGGGCCGGTCTTGCGAGTCGGTGCCGGCAATGCGCGGATTGTTCATCACCAGCTTCCCGTCCATGATCCGCGCCTCGCCCGGATCGATCGAAGGCAGGGCAAACTGCGAAGCGATCCATGCGCCGATGATGATGAGGGATGCAAGCACGCCACCGAGCGGCAGCGCCAGCTTGAGGAACCGCACGCGGCGGCTGTGACGCTGGGCCAGCGCGAATTCCTCGGGCGACCGGCCGGCGCTCATGAACGCCCTGCTATCCGCCCGATGCGCCAGTCGCGGATCAGCTGGCGCGCCGGGCGCCCCTTCAACCTTGCGTGTGCCTTTGTGTTGGTAATTCAAGCGAAGCCCGATGGTTCAGCAACCAATTCCGATCTCACTGCGCGACAAAACGGCCTTTTTCGTGAACGGAATCATGACCGCGCGAACCAACCGCCAATCCGGCCAAGGACAGGCTGTCCACCCGCGCAGGATCGACCGTGCCGCTGCTGTGTGGCACAATCGATTTGTTTATTTTACGGCGAAAAATTTTGCTATTCCAGCCAGTAATCCCGGTTGCCTGCAACTTCGCCCGATTTCCGCAAACAGTCACGAATGCGCGAAGATGTCGTCCTCGGGCCAGCCGGCCAGGTCGAGCCGGGCGCGCCATGGCAGGAACTCGAATGCGGCGCGGGCAAGGTCGGTCCTTCCCTCGCGGGCGAGGCGCTCGTCGAGCCTCGCCTTTATGAGGTGCAGGTGGATGACATCGGACGCCGCATATTCGAGCTGCGCCGGCGTCAATTCCTCCGCGGCCCAATCCGAACTCTGTTGCTGCTTTGAAAGGTCCACTCCTGCAAGATCACGGGCAAGATCCTTGAGACCGTGCCGGTCGGTATAGGTCCGCGTCAGCCGCGAGGCGATCTTGGTGCAATAGACCGGATTGGCCGTCACGCCGAAGCTGTGCGCCAGTACCGCAATGTCGAACCGCCCGAAATGGAAGATCTTGAGCCGCTGCGGATCAGAAAGCAGCTTTTGCAGGTTGGGCGCGGAAGTCTGGCCCCTGGCGATCTGCACGACATCCGCGCTGCCGTCGCCTGGCGAAAGCTGGACGACACAGAGCCGGTCGCGCGCCGGAACGAGCCCAAGTGTTTCGGTATCGATCGCGGCGCTGTCGCCGTAACGGTCCAGATTGGGCAGATCGCCCCGGTGCAGCCTGATGTTCATGAATTCGTCCGGATTGCCTGAAAGCGCATGTATTAAACGGTTGCGCGCGCTAAGCAACCGCGCCGGGGCCGCTTTTGCGACCGCGCTTCAATTGCGGCCGAACAGGACCCGCCGCAAGGCCAGCAATGCGCCAATCACGGCGAACAGCATTGCCGGCCGGCGCGATGACCTGCCCGCCAGTAGCGAAAGCGCGCCAACCATGGCCATCTGGCGGTTCAGCCGCATGCTTTCTTCAACGCGCTCATGCGACCGCTTCATGGTGATCGCCGTCAAAACCAGACCCAGTGCGATGAGCCCCATTGCGGCGGCAACCATCGCAAGGGCTGTCACGGCGCCAAACCGGTCCGCGAGTGCAATTGCCGCTGCGCCCGCGAGCGATGCGACGCAGAGCATGGCGAAAACGCCAGCGGCGGCATGGACCGCCAGGAGCTTGAGCCTGCGGCCAATCAACCCGCGATAGTCGGTTGCGGCAAGTTCCACCAGCCTTTCGATGCCGTCATTCATGGCGCTTCATCCCTTTGCATCCCGGCAACTCCCCGCCCAGCACGTTACCTGATATTCACGGTGCATTTTTCAGCGGCCGCGTTGGAACATAGCGCCCCCGCGCGCATTGGGAAATGCCCCGGCTGCTGCCGGTCGCTGCTTGCTCGAGGCGCGCCATGCTGTTCGTACGAGGTTTCGCACTCCTGCTCCTGCTGGCAATGGCCGTGCTTGCGATCGACACGCTGGCGCCGGACCGCAACTTGCAGGCCGCGATCGCCAAGCGCGCTGCCCTGGTCGCTCATACGTCCACGCGAATCTCAGCCATTGACGAATGCGGCACGGTTCGGGAGGGCGAATGCGCGAGAATGGCGGCGCTGCAGGGGCGGTCGCCATGAACGCCAAGCACAAATTTTCCCTGTTCTGCCAGAAAATTGCTTGATTTGATTGGCAAACGACCACTGCCCGGATCAAAACGGCGCCTCTTTCGTTTCACAACCCGCAATGCGTTCAGGAGACCGTGATGATTGACCGCCGCCGCTTTGCCACTGCGGGACTTGCGACGCTGGCGCTCGGCATGTCGCCGCTCGGGGCCGCTTTTGCAAAAACGAAACCGCGCCTGACAGCCGAACAACTCGAGCCCCGTATCGTGCGGTTCGAGGGTGATGCCGGCCCGGGCGAAATCCACGTGCTCCCGGATCATTTCGTTTTGCTTTGGACGCTCGGCCGCCGCCGCGCGGTGCGCTACTATGTCGGCATCGGCAGGCCGGGGCTCTACACGCCCGGCCAGTTCCATGTCGGAGCCAAGAAGGAATGGCCGAGCTGGACCCCGACCCAGGCGATGATCGAGCGCGAGCCGGACAAATACGCCAAATATGCCGGCGGCATGCCGGGCGGGGAAAACAATCCGCTGGGCGCACGCGCGCTGTACCTATTCACGCCGAAGAATGGCGATACCTTCCTGCGCATCCATGGCACCAACCAGCCGGAAACCATCGGCACGGCGGTTTCCAACGGCTGCGCACGGTTGGTCAACGAGCAGATCGTCGAACTGTACGACCAGGTCCCGCTCGACACCAAGGTTGTCCTTTACCCGAAATCGTGAACTGCGCTCACCAGCCCAGCGCCGCCGCCAGGCTTGCCAGTGTCATGTAGATCATGATGAGCGATCCGATCGTCCAAAGGGTCGCGCGCGTGTCATGCGTTTGCGCCGTGAAGTAGGCTGCAAAGTGCAAGAGCCGCGAGATGGCGTAGCCATAGAAAACCACCCGCGCCATGGCAAGCGAAGGCTGCGTGAGGACGTAAAGCAATCCCGCCACCAGGAAAAATGGCAGGTTCTCGAGGTCGTTGAGCTGGATCCTGCGGATCCGTTCGACCCTTTCGTTCGGTTCAAGCTGGGAAGGGTGCGGCGCGGGGTTCAGCGGCGTCTTCCGGATATCCTCCGGCGACCGGTAGCCGCCCTTCTCCTGCATCATGCGCAGGACCGTCAGCCAGGACATGGCGACTGCCTTGAGGATCATGATCGTTGCCGCAACGGCGTAGGCCGAGAAAACCGGATTGTCGAAAGTCAGCAGGTTCATGCGCCGTTCCCCCGGTTCGTGCGTCTTGCCGTGCGCCTTGCATAAAGTTAAGTATATGACTATTAGCAGTCAAATGCGCTGCCCGCCTTGGTATGCTATTGGTAATACTGGGATAATCGAAAGTTATCACCGTATCAGAGCGCACCGGGCAACCGATTTTCCGGGTCGTGCGCCGGCTTGAAAGGACTTCCGAATGACAAAGAAAATTCCGTTTCTGCTGGCCGCCGCGCTGGCGGGGGCAAGCCTTGTTGCCGTCGTGCCGGTGCAGGCGCAGGAACAGGCCGCTGCGGCAACGGCGGCTCCGGCCGAGCAGGCGCCGGAACCGCTGACGGCCGAGGAGACGGAAATCCTCGTCGCGCGCATTGCGCTCTACCCGGACGAACTTGTCGCGGTGATCACGGCGGCGTCGCTCTATCCGCTGCAGATCGTCGAGGCGCAGCGCTATCTCGACCAGTACGCCAAGAACAAGGATCTCAAGCCCAAGTCCGACTGGGACGGGTCTGTCGTTTCGCTGCTCAACTATCCCGAGATCGTCAAGATGATGTCGGACGACCTCGACTGGACGCAGATGCTGGGCGAGGCGATCACCTTCCAGCAGAAGGACGTGCTCGTCGCGATCCAGCAGCTGCGCGAAAAGGCCGTTGCCGAGGGCGTCATCAAGACGGACGACAAGGTGAAGGTGGTTGAGGAGAACAACAACATCGTCATCCAGCCGGCCCAGCCGGAGGTCATCTACGTGCCGCAATACGAACCGCAGATCCTCTACGACCCGGCCTATGTCGCA
>JBGSJA010000298.1:0-2454 GCA_041742235.1 Salaquimonas sp.
AAGAATGGCGCCAATGCGAACCACCGCAATTGCAGACTGGCGCACCAAGGTTCCGACTGGAACAAGAACGCCGGCGGTCTACGGCTCGATCGTCGCGGCGGCGCATGCGGCGCATGTCGAGGACCTGATCGCAAAGCTGCCGCGCGGCTATGACACACTGATAGGTCCTGGCGGCGTGCAGATTTCGGGCGGCGAGAAGCAGCGCATCGCCTTGGCGCGCGCGCTCTACGGATCGCCGCGCATCCTCGTCCTGGATGAGCCCAACTCGAACCTTGACCGTGTCGGCGAACTGGCGCTGATGCGGGCGCTGTCGGATGCCAAAAAGCGCGGCGTCACCGTCTTCATCATCACGCAGCGCGAAATGGTGCTGGCGGGCGTCGACAAGATCATGCGGATGCAAAATGGCATGATCCTCGATTTCGACCGGAGCAACGTCGTGATCGACCGGCACCGCAACAGGCCGGCCAGCGGACGCGAAGCGGCGCCGCAAGGGGCGGTCAGTGTACGCGAAGTGGTTCCGCAGAGGGCTGGCGAATGAACACCGACAATGTCGTGCCGCTGCCTATGCGAAGAATGGCGCCAATGCGGGCCGCAGCTATTGCTGACTGGCGCACAAAGGTCCCGACCGGCATTCGGACGCCGGCAGTTTACGGTTCGGCTGTCGCGGCTGTTTTCATCTTCGGCTTCGGCATCTGGGCCGTGACAGCGCCGATCGACGGGGCGGTGATTGCGGCGGGTGTCGTGCAGGCGAGCGGCAGGAATGAGGTGGTGCAGCACCTTGAGGGCGGCATCGTCGGCTCGATCAGCGTCGTTGAAGGACAGGCGGTCAAGGCTGGAGAAGTGCTCCTGTCCATCGACACGCTTCGCATCGCCGCCGAGCGCAACCGCGTCAAAGTCGCACTGATTGCCAGCGAGGCGCAGCTTGCGCGCGCACAGGCGGAGCGCGACGGAATGCCGGAACTGGCGATCGATCCGGGACTTGCGGCTGGCGCACTCATGGCAGGCGCGGTGGAAGATATCGAGCAGCAGCAGGCAGAGTTCGCCAACCGGACGCAGCGACACCAGGCGGAGCTGGCCGCAGTAGAACAGCGCGTCAAGGCTACGCAGGAAGAAATCGAGGGGCTGCTTATCCAGAAGACTTCCGAGGAGCGCAAGCTTGCGGTGCTGCGCGAGGAACTGGAAGGCAAGGCTACGCTGCGGGCCAAGGGCCTCGTTGCGAAGAGCCAGGTCAATGAATTGCAGCGCGCTGAGGCGGATGCGCTCGGCGCGATCGGCACCCTGACGGCCACGATCGGCCAGCGCAGGGCTTTGATCGCGGAACTGGCGCAACAGAGCGCCGGCATCGAGGCCAAGCGCCGCGAGGCAGCATCCACCGAGATCAACGACTTGAGTTCGAAGATCGGCGATCTGCGGGAGCAGTTGCGGTCGCACGACGACAAGCTGGCGCGGTCGCAAATAAGGGCCGCCAGCGCCGGCGTCGTGGTGAAGATGACAAAGAATTCCGTCGGCAGCGTCATCAAGCCGGGCGAGGTGGTTGCGGAAATGGTGCCGTCAAATGGCGAATTGCTAATCGATGCAAGGGTCAGGCCGCATGACATCGCGGCAGTGAAGGTGGGACAGGAGGCGACGCTGCGCGTCACCGCACTCAACGCCCGCACGACGCCGCAACTGCCGGCAATGGTGCGTTACGTTTCTGCCGACCGGTTCATCGATCCCGATACGCGGGAGCCCTACTACACGGCTCGTCTTGAGATCTCTGGAACCTCGTCCCCAGACGCTACCCGCAACAAAATACAGCCAGGAATGCCGGTCGATGCGTTCATCAAGACGGGTGAACGCTCTTTCCTTGGCTACCTGGTTCGGCCTGTGCAGGACAGCTTCGCCAAGGCCTTCCGGGAGGAGTGAGGGCCGCTTTATCCTGACCCTTGCAAAGTCAGCGCCCTCCCCCGCCGCCGCCCACATCATTCAGAAAGTTGCAGGCCGATGCGCCGCGACACCAGTTCCTGCAGTTGCCACAGTCCTTCATCTTGTATGCCGCGTGCCTCCAGTTCGGTGACGGTGTTCAGCAGATATTCGGCGCCGGTTCCAAGATGTCCGCAGCTTTTGGCAAGGACATCGGCGACCTCTTCGAGCGGCACGTTTGCGCAGTAGAGCGGCGACATGCGGTTCATCACGAATGCCAACGCCGCAACCGGACCCGAATGCGTTTCTACGGTCACCCATCGCGGCGTATTGGTGTTCGGCTTGACCGTGAACTCGCGCCGGAACAGCCGGTCGAGCTGCGTTGAAAGGTTCTCATTCGGAAGTTCGAAGAGGACGCCGTGGCACTGACCGCCTTCATCCAGCGACATCATCAACCCTGGAAATTCCGGCGAGCCGCGGAAGCGGAACTGTCGCAGACAAAAGGAACGGTGCCAGCCGTGCAGGACCGCGCCCACTTCGCCGACATGTTCG
>JBGSJA010000299.1:0-2960 GCA_041742235.1 Salaquimonas sp.
ACAGCCTGCAACTGCTCCGGCAGAAGCTGCACCGGCAGCAGAACAGCCTGCGGCGGAAACGACGGCTCCCGCCGCCGAACAGCCGGCAACGGCTCCGGCGGAAACGGCGCCCTCCCAGCAGCCGGCCCAGTGATGCGGCGGAACGCCGCTTGATGACGCAAATTTAATGAGGCCGGCATTGTCCGGCCTTTTTCTTTGGGCAAAAGCTGGGCATGAGAGCAACATTGCCATGCCACAGCCTTCGGTTATGGTAGGCCAGTTTTCCCGCGATGGATGCCCGATGATTTCAGCCTTTTTCCGCGCCGCTTTCCTGTCCGCACTGCTGGTCCTGCCGCACGCCGCGGTGGCGCAAGACGCCGAGGGCTGGCGGCATGGCGGCACGCTTTTCGGCGAACTGAAATACGGCCCGGATTTCACCCATTACGAGCACGCCGACCCGAACGCGCCGAAGGGCGGAACCTTGAATGAGGATGCACTCGGCACGTTCGATTCGTTCAATCCCTTCGTTGTGCGCGGCCAGCCCGTGGCAGGCGTCAACTATTTCGGCGGGCTGTTGTGGGACACGCTGATGGAGCAGTCGGTAGACCAGCCGTCGGCATCCTACGGGCTGGTGGCTGAAGCCTTCCGCTATCCGCCGGACTTTTCGTCGGCCACCTATCGTCTGCGGCCGGAAGCCCGTTTTCATGACGGCGCGCCGATCACGCCGGAAGACGTGTTATGGACGCTCGATGCGCTGCGGCAGAACCATCCGCTGTTCGGCCAGTACTACCGCAACGTCACAAAGGCCGAGAAAACCGGCGAGCGGGAAGTGACCTTCACCTTCGACATCAAGGGCAACCGCGAACTGCCGCATATCATGGGCGACATGCCGGTTCTGCCTAAGCATTGGTGGGAGGGCACGGACGCCAACGGCGTCAAGCGCAACATTGCCGAGCCGACCAGCGAGCCGCCGCTGGGTTCGGGGCCCTACCGCATCGCCAGCTTCGATTCCGGCAAGTCGGTCACCTGGGAGCGCGTCAGAAATTATTGGGCGGCGGACCTGCCAACCCGCAAGGGCCGGTACAATTTCGACCGCATCGTCTACACCTATTTCCTTGATGAAAACGCGCTGTGGGAAGGCTTCAAGAAGGGCGGCATCGCCGATACGCGGGCCGAGAACCGGTCGCAGCGTTGGGCGACGGAATACAATTTCCCGGCCTTCGAACGCGGCGACGTCTTGCGCAAGGCGTTCGAGACCGACAATTCCGAGACGTTCCAGGCTTATTTCCTCAACACGCGCAATCCGAAGTTCCAGGATGTGCGCGTTCGCAAGGCGCTCAACCTCATCTTCGATTTCGAGAGCATGAACCGCACGCTGTTCTACAACCTCTACACCCGAACCGATTCCTATTTCGAAGGCGGGGAGTTGCAGGCAGGAAACGGCAAGCCGGAAGGGCGGATGAAGGAAATCCTCGAGGAGTACCGCGGGCGCATACCGGACGAAGCCATCGACGAGCCGTTCGAATTGCCCGTCCACGCCAATGCCGGCGACACGCGCCGCTACCAGCGCGAGGCGCTGAAGCTGTTCACGCAGGCCGGCTACAGTTTCAAGGGCGGCAAGATGCTGGGCCCCGACGGCAGGCAGTTCGAGATCGAAATCCTCGGCTCCGGCCAGACCGACGAGCGCGTCGGCATTCCGATGATCGACTACCTCGCCAAGCTCGGAATCAAGGCGGGCCTGCGCATCGTCGACCAGGCCCAGTACAAGAACCGGATCGACAATTTCGATTTCGAAATGACAATGGCTACGACCGCGCAGTCGCTCTCGCCCGGCAACGAACAGCGCGAATACTGGACTTCCAAGGCAGCCGACACGCCCGGAAGCCGCAACTTTGCCGGCATCAAGGATCCCGTCGTCGACGAACTGGTCGAGCGCATCATCACCGCGCAGGACCGTGCCGAATTGGTTGCGCTGACCCGCGCGCTCGACCGCATCCTGCTTGTCAACTGGTACACGGTGCCCATGTGGCACAACCCGGAAATCTGGTTCGCCTGGTGGAAGAAGCTGGTCTCCCCGCCGACGCAGCCGGCCTATTCCGGGGTCGACATCTATTCATGGTGGGTGGACGAAGCTGCGCCAAAGGCAGCGGGGGCGGCGAATTGAAGGGGCTGCGGTTCACCAGGCGCGAATTCGTCAAGGGCGCGCTGGCGGCGGCATTGCTGCCGGCCGCTGCCCGCATTTCGCTCGCCGCCAATCCGGTCGAGCAGAAACTGCACGGCATGTCCGCCTTCGGCGATCTCAAATATCCCGCAGGCTTCCCCCAGTTCGACTACGCCGTCACCGACGCGCCCAAGGGCGGCGCGTTTGCGTTTGCGCCGTCGAACTGGTTGTTCAACCAGAACGTCCAGACCTTCAACACGCTGAATACCTTCGTGCTGCAGGGCGAGGCACCGCCGCGCATGGAATATTGTTTCGACACGTTGATGACTGAAGCGTGGGACGAGCCCGACGCGCTTTACGGCCAGCTCGCGTCCACGGTCACCATCTCGGCGGATCGCAACATTTTCCGCTTCGACCTTCGGCCCGAGGCAAAATTCCACGACGGCACGCCGGTGATGGCATCCGACATGGCGTGGTCGCTGATGACGCTAAAGGAACTAGGCCATCCGCAGCTTGCGCTCGATCTCGTCAACCTCGATGCCGCGGAGGCGGTCGAGGACCATGTCCTCGAACTGCGCTTCAACGGCAAGCAGTCCGACCGTGCGATCCTCGCCATCGCCGCGACCGCGCCCGTGTTCTCGCGCGCCTGGTACGGATCGGCGCGGTTCGACGAGTCCACCAACGAAGCCCCGCTGTCGTCGGGGCCCTACCGGGTGAAGCGCGCCTCCACCGGCCAGTTCATCGAATACGAAAAGGTGCCCGATTATTGGGGTCACGACCTGCCGGTCATGCGGGGCCTTGACCATTTCGACGTCCTGCG
>JBGSJA010000300.1:0-21473 GCA_041742235.1 Salaquimonas sp.
TCGAACAACGGCTCGGTGATAATGGTAGCCTTGCGCTGCTCGCCGATGATTTCGATCTCGAATGCGCCGGCGCCGGTGTCGCCCGCCAGTTCCTTCGGCACATAGCCCTGCGCCAGCGACTTGTCGACGAAGTGCGCATAGCCGCCGGAAGTGACCCAGCCGACAACCTTGCCGCCGTGCCAGATCGGCTCGTCGCCCAACACGTCGGCATCCGCCGCATCGACGATCATCGAAACGCGCCTCAGATTGCCGCCGGAGACCTTCTCGGCCATTGCCGCGTCGCGGCCGACGAAGTCGTTTTTCGTCAGGTCGATGAAGCGGTCCATGCCGGCCTCGAAGCCGCCATAGATCGGACGAAGCTCGCGGTACCAGGTCGGGAAATTCTTCTCGAGCCGCATCGAAAGCAGCGCCCGCATGCCGAAATTGACGATGCCGTGCGGCGCGCCGGCCCTCATGATCTCCTGGTACAGGCGGCGCTGGTATTCCGGCGCGACCCAGATTTCGTAGCCGAGGTCGCCGGTATAGGTGACGCGATTGATCAGCGCCGGACAGTTGGCAATGTCCATCGAACGGTGGTCCATGAACCTGAACGCCGCGTTGGAGACGTCCTCGTCGGTCAGCGCGGCAAGCACGTTCCGCGATTTCGGGCCGGCGATGGAAAGGCCCACCAGCCCCATGTCGAAGCGATGGATCTGCACGCTGCCGTCGTCTGGCAGATGCTGTTCGAACCAGCGCATGTGGTATTTCTGCGCCTGCGAGGAACCCCACATGTAGAAGGTCTCGTCGCCGGCCTTGGCGATGGTGAAGTCGCCGATCAGCTTGCCGGCCGGATTGAGCATTGGAGTGAGCACGAGGCGCCCGGTCTTGGGCATCTTGTTGGTCATCAGGCGCGAAAGAAAGGCTTCCGCGCCGGTGCCGGTGAAGCGGTACTTGGCGAAGTTGGCGATTTCGGTGACGCCGACGCCGTTGCGTGTGCCGAGTACTTCCGCCTTTACATGCGCGAAGTCGTTGGAACGGTGGAAGGAGAACACGTCCTTCGGCTCCACGCCCTTGGGCGCGAACCACAGCGGCGTCTCCAGTCCCCAGCTGTCGCCCATCACCGCGCCCTGCGAAAGCATGATGTCGTAGAGCGCCGTGGTCTGCTGCGGACGGGCCGCCGGCAGTTCCTCGTTGGGAAAGCGGATCGAGAAACGACGCGAATAGTTCTCGCGAACCTTCTCGTTGGTGTAGCTGCGGGTCGCCCATTCGCCGAAGCGGGCAATGTCCATCGCCCACACGTCGAAGCCGGGATCGCCATTGACCATCCATTGCGACAGGGCAAGGCCGACGCCTCCGCCCTGGCTGAAACCGGCCATGACAGCGCAGGCGCACCAGAAATTCTTGAGCCCCTGCACCGGGCCGACCAGCGGGTTTCCGTCCGGCGAGAAGGTGAAGGGCCCGTTTATAACCCGCTTGATGCCGGCATTGGCAAGCGCGGGGAAGTGCTTGTAGCCAAGCTCCAGCGACGGCGCGATCCTGTCGAGGTCCGGCGCCAGCAATTCGGTGCCGAAATCCCATGGCGTGGTGCGCGGCTGCCAGGGGCGGCAGTCCTTCTCATAGGTGCCAAGCACCATGCCGGTACGCTCCTGGCGCATGTAGATCTCGGACTTGAAGTCGATCACATGCGGCAGCTCGTGCCCGCGCTCCTTGTTGTAGGCGACGACCTCGGGCATTTCGTCGGTGACGAGATACATGTGTTCCATGGCCAGCACCGGCAATTCGAGCCCGACCATGCGGCCGATCTCGCGCGCCCATAGTCCGCCGCAATTGACGACATGCTCGGCATGGACCGTGCCGTTGACGGTCACGACATCCCAGGTCCCGTCGGAACGCGGGTTGAGTTCGACAACCCGGCAGTTCTGGTGGATTTCAGCGCCGTTGATGCGCGCCGACTTGGCGTAGGCATGCGTCGTGCCTTCGGGATCCAGGTTCCCGTCAGCCGCGTCGAGCATGGCGCCGACGAAATATTTCTCTTCCAGAAGCGGGTTCATCCGCTTGGCTTCGGCCATGGAGATGATCTCGGTCTCGAGGCCGAGGTAGCGCGCGCGCGCATGCGCCATTTTCAGCCATTCCATCCGTTCCGGCGTGTCGGCAAGGATGATGCCGCCAGAGCGGTGCAGACCGCAGGGCTGGCCGGAAATGCGCTCCAGTTCCTCGTAGAGGCCAATCGTGTAGCCCTGCAGCTTTGCGACATTCGGATCGCCGTTGAGCGTGTGGAAACCGCCCGCCGCGTGCCATGTCGAACCGGACGTCAGCCGGTCGCGCTCGATCAGCGCGATATCCGTCCAGCCCAGCTTGGTGAGGTGATAGAGCACCGAACAGCCGACGACGCCGCCGCCGATCACCACGACCCGATATTGCGATTTCATTTTCCGCTCCGATTGCCTGCAATTTCGTTGCGACACACTATCCACTCGGCGCAATGGCCAGAAGCGATAAAAGCGGCGCAAGGCGGCAAGTCACCGCCCCGCCCGGGACGAATGCCCGCTGACGGCGCGGCGCCAAAGGAGCGATGTGTCAGGCGCGCTTCCTTGCCTTCCCGGCTTCACGCTGCCTTGCCCGCACATAGGCCTTGAGCACGTTCTGCATGCGGGTGATTTGGCCTTTGCCCTCGGCCTTGAAGAAGGCGTAGACGTCCTGCTCCAGCTTCAGGTGGACTGATTTCAGCTCGTTGTGGTTCACGAGCACGGCATCGTCCCAGAAGCCCTCAGGCAATTCATCGGCCGGCGGAGGTCCCACAGGAGCGTTGGGGTCGCGGTAAATTTCACCGCGCTTATGCATCTCCTCGATCTCGTCGAGTGTGATCCGCCGGATGTCTTTTTTGCTCATGACGGCTTTCATTAACCAGCAACCTGCCAATTCTGCAATCAGAAATTGCAAACTATGTACACTTTCAACCCCGACCCTTCATCCTTTTGCCGGCCACCCAGGTCTCCTTGGCAGCCCGGTCATCGCCCATGATCATCAGGGCGAAAAGCACGTCGTGGAGGCTTTGCGAGAGTTCGTGCCTTGCCGCCATCAGCGGCGTCGCCCTCGGGTCGAGCACGGCGATATCGGCCATGTGCCCGTGCTCCAGCTTTCCGATCTCATGGTCGAGATACAAAAGCTGCGCATTGCCGAGCGTGGCGAGGTAAAAGGCGTCGAACGCGGTGATGCGCGCGCCCGACAATTGCGAGACGACATAGGCGTCGCGCATCGTCGCCAGCATCGAATAGCTGGTTCCCCCGCCGATATCGCAACCGAGCCCCACCGTCACCGGATGCGATCCGTTGCGCGTGTGGTGATAGCGGAAAAGCCCCGAGCCAAGGAAATTGTTCGAGGTCGGGCAGTGTACGACGCTTGCCCCCGCTTCGCTCATGCGCGCCAGTTCGCGTGCGGACAGATGGATGCCATGCGCAAAGAACGCCTTTTCCGACAACAGCCCGTAATGGTCGTAGACATCGGTATAGTCGCGCGTCCACGGGAACGACCGTGCGACCGTGGCGATCTCGCCTGCGCTCTCGGAAAGATGCGTCTGGAAGACGAGGTCGGGATGCTCGCGTTTCAACGCAGCGGTTGCCTCCAGCTGCGCCTCGCTTGACGTGACGGCAAAGCGCGGGGTTATCGCGTATTGAAGCCGATCGACGCCATGCCATTTCGCGATGAGTTGTTTGCTCTCGTCATAGCCGCGCTGCGGCGTATCGGTCAGGCCCGATGGCGCGTTGCAATCCATCATCGTCTTGCCCGAGATCATCGCCATGCCGCGCGACTGCGCCTCGGTGAACAGCGCATCGAGCGCGACGGGATGAATGGTCGAGAACGCCAAACACGAAGTTATGCCGTGCCGGAAAAGCTCGTCCGTGAAGGCGCGCGCCGCCGCTGCCGCGAAGGCTTCGTCGCCATATTTCTGCTCCTCGATGAAGGTGTAGCGCTCAAGCCAGTCGAGCAGGTCTTTGCCGAACGCCGCCAGCATGCGGTATTGCGGGTAATGCAGATGCGCGTCGATGAAGCCGGGCAGGATGATCGCCTCGCCGTGATCAGTTTCCGCAACCCCACGAAATTGCGACGGCAGGTCGCTGCGCTCGCCCTCCCACGCGATCCGTCCATCGTCGCCCATGACAACTGCGCCTCTTGTCCGGTGACGGTATGCGGCAGTTTCATCTGCCTGCGAAGGATCGGCGACAAAGCTCAGGGTCTGGCCTGTAAGGATATGCATGGCTGCTCCGGGGCGCCCGTTGATCGGCGCACAAACGGCGCGAATGTGAAGCTTTGCCGGGATGCGCGCAACCACAAAGCGCGCACGCCCGGAATGGCTTCTGCAGCCGGCCCAGACTTTATTGTGAAGCCAAAACGTGCTTTAGCCTCAAATCCAGCATTTCCGCTACGCAAGGAGACAGGCAGAAAATGGCGAATGGCGAGTGGCCGGTATACGGCGAAATCACCGGCCCGATCGTGATGATCGGCTTTGGCTCCATCGGTCGCGGAACGCTGCCGCTGATCGAAAGGCACTTCAAGTTCGACAAGTCTCGCCTGGTGGTGATCGACCCGAGCGACGAATACAAGTCGCTGACCGAAACGCATGGCGCCCGCTTCGTCCACGCCGCAATCACCCGCAAGAACTACAAGGAAATGCTGAAGCCGCTGCTGACGGAAGGTGGCGGCCTGGGCTTCTGCGTCAACCTTTCGGTCGACACCTCATCGCTCGACATCATGCGCTTTTGCCGCCAGATCGGCGTGCTTTACATCGACACGGTCGTGGAGCCGTGGCCCGGCTTCTACTTCGACAAGAAGAAGAGCAATGCCGACCGCACCAACTACGCCCTTCGCGAGACGGTTGTCGCGGAAAAGCAGAAGAACCCCGGCGGCACGACAGCGGTTTCGTGCTGCGGCGCCAATCCCGGCATGGTCTCGTGGTTCGTCAAGAAGGCGCTTCTCGACATCGCCAACGACACCGGCATCAAGTTCAAGGAGCCGGAGCGGCATGACCGCGATGGTTGGGCGAAGCTGATGAAGAAGGTCGCCGTCAAGGGCATCCACATCGCCGAACGCGACACGCAGCGCACCGAGGCGCCGAAGCCGATGGGCGTGTTCTGGAACACATGGTCGGTGGAAGGTTTCCTGTCGGAGGGCATGCAGCCGGCGGAACTCGGCTGGGGCACCCACGAAAAATGGATGCCGAAAAACGGAAAGAAGCAGAAGAAGGGCAGCAAGGCGGCGATCTATCTGGAGCAGCCCGGCGCCAATACGCGCGTGCGCTCATGGTGCCCGACGCCCGGCCCGCAATATGGCTTCCTCGTCACCCACAACGAGGCGATCTCGATCCCCGACTTCTTCACGGTACGCGACAAGGACGGCAAGGCGGCATATCGCCCGACTTGCCACTATGCCTACCACCCCTGCAACGATGCGGTGCTTTCGCTGCACGAGCTCTTTGGCGCGGAAGGCAAGGTGCAGGAAAAGCAGCACGTGCTCACCGAGAAGGAGCTGATCGACGGCGTCGACGAGTTGGGCGTGCTGCTCTACGGCCACAAGCGCAATGCCTATTGGTACGGCTCGCAACTCTCGCTGGACGAGGCGCGCAAGCTGGCGCCCTACCAGAACGCGACCGGCCTGCAGGTCACGTCCGCCGTGCTTGCCGGCATGGTTTGGGCGATCGAGAACCCGAACGAGGGCATCGTCGAAGCCGACGAGATGGACTACAAGCGCTGCCTTGAAGTGCAGACGCCCTATCTCGGGCCGGTCAAGGGCTACTACACCGACTGGAACCCGCTGAAGAACCGGCTCGGGCTGTTCGAGGAAGACCTCGATCGCAAGGACCCCTGGCAATTCCGCAACATTCTGGTGCGGAACTGAGGAAAGCAAAGCCGGCCTTCGCGCCGGTTTTCTTATATTCAAACCCGCCCGTCGAGGTGGCGGGCCTTGCGCAGCGCCGGGAACAGCCAGGCCCACAATATGGCGACGCCGATCGAGGCGACGCCGCCGAACACGACTGCCGGCACCGCGCCGACGAGTGCCGCCATCGAGCCTGCCCGGAATGCGCCAAGTTCGTTCGATGCGCCGACGAAAACCATGTTGACCGCGTTCACCCGTCCGCGCAGCCGGTCCGGCGTCCAGAGCTGGATCAGCGTCTCGCGCACATAGACGCTGACCATGTCGGCGGCGCCGGCCGCGGCCAATCCGAAGATCGACAGCCACGCGATGGTGGACAATCCGAAAACGGTGGTGAAGACGCCGAAGAGGCCGACGCATACGAACATGATCATGCCGGCATGGTCGCGGATCGGCGCGCCGGTGAGCAGCAGCGCCATGCCGATCGCCCCGATGCCGGGCGCCGCACGCAGGAAGCCGAGGCCGACCGGGCCGAGTTCAAGCACGTCCTTGGCATAGACCGGCAGCAGCGCCACCGCGCCGCCGAGAAGCACGGCGAACAGGTCGAGCGAGACCGCGCCAAGCACGATCTTTTCCTTCCAGATATAGGCGAAGCCCGCAAAGAAGGTCTTGAGCGAGGGCCGCTCCGTCTCCTCGATCTGGCGGGGCTTGGGTATGGAGAAGGTCAGCACTGCGCTGACGATCATCAGCACCGATGCCGTTGCGTAGGGGGTAAGTTCCGAAAGCCCGTAGAGGAGGCCGCCGATCGCCGGACCCGCGATGGATGCCGTCTGCCAGGCGGACGAGTTCCACGCAACGGCATTGGCGAACAGGTGCGTTGGCACGACCCCCGCCAGCAGCGCTGCCGAGGCTGGTGCGAAGAACGCCCGCGCCACGCCAAAGATGCCGATGATGATGAAGACCGGCATGGGGTTCGACAGGCCTTGCAGCGTCAACGCCAGCAGGCCGAGCGCGCACAGCGCCTCCACCACGGCCGCGGTTCCCATCACCAGCCTGCGCCCGACGCGGTCGGCGACCGCGCCGGTGACCAGCACCAGCAGGAGCGAGGGCAGGAACTCGATGAGGCCGATGAGGCCAAGGTCGAACGGATTGCCGGTCAGCGCATAAATCTGCCAGCCGACCGCAACGGTCACGATCTGCACCGACAGCGTTGCGAAGAAGCGCGCAAACCAGTAGCGCTGGAACGCAGGATGCGAAAACGCGGCGAACCGGCCCGCTTCAGGCGAAGCGCTTTGCGAGGTATCTGCCATGATGCTTGCTGACCTGCGGCGGGGTGGAACGGGAGTTCCTTCCTTACCGCCGACGCCGCATTTGGCAAAATGCTTTGCGGCTTGAAACCACCGATAATCCTCAGAATTGCCCGATGACGTTGAGGAACATGCCGCCGTCGTCGTGGCTGAGGTCCGTCAGATTGTCGCTGTACCGGCCGAAATTGTAGCCGACGCCCACCTTCAGATTGTCACTGACCTGCCGGTATATGCCGGCCAAGGCGCCGTATTGAACCTGTTCCAGCTCGGACATCCACAAGGCGCGCGCTTCCAGAAGCACATCCCATTTGTGCACGACTTCATAGTCGAGCCGGACGACTGCAAGCTGCGCGGTGGAGGTCTCGAAGTTTCCTTCGCCTCGTGTCCACTCGACCTCGCCGATACGGATGCCGTATTTCGCGCCGACCGACAGCTTCTCGTTCAGGCGGCGGACGAGGTCGGCCGAAACGACATGACTGCGCTGGCGCGGCCCGGCCTTCTGGTTGAGGGCGTTGACCTGGCTCGGGCCCGGAAGGTCCTGCAGATAGGTATAGCGCACCAGCGCGTTGAGATTGTCGTTTTCCACCGGACGGTAGGCAAATCCGGCGCTCGCCTCGACATAGTCGCCGTCGAGGATGACGCCCTCGTCCGAACGCGAGATCACGGCATCCGCCTTGGCCAGGAATCGCCAGTCAGGATTGACTGACAGCGACCAGTTGGCAGTTGCGAGGAATGTGTTGCGATCCTCTCCACCATCTTCGAGCGCTTCCTCGAAGCGCGCTTCAAGGCGCGCGCCGGCACTGTGCCCCTCGATCTTGCGGCTTGCCGCGCCGGATATGGCGATCCGGTTGAAGTCGCCGCTGTCGTCGTTCTGGATTTCGCCTGCCTCGGTGGTGAAACCGAAGCGCCAGGCGTCGTCCGGCACGTAATCCAGGCCCGCGACGCGCATGACCGATTGCTCCCCACCCAGGAAGTCATGGCTGTGTTCGGTATACACGGAAAGCTGGTCGGAAAGCTTGCGGTTGGCGCCAGCGACGAAGGCGCCGCGATCGTCTGCGAACGCATCGCCGGCGCCGATACCTGAATCATGCGGCGCAAGGCGGTAGCCGATGTGATAGCGGTCATCCGCGTTCGGCTGGTAGGAAAGGCCGGCCAGAAGGCCAAGGCCTGACGTGCCCCACGAAACCTCGCCTTCGGCCGAGAACTCTTCGGTGAAAGCGAAATCCGCCCCCACGCCAACCCGGTCATTGCGGTTGCGGCTGCCGGACCGTGCGGCGGTGCCTTGCGCGAAAACCCAGGCGCTGTCGTCGCCGAAATGCCGTGTCAGCCGCACGCCTGCGTCAAGCCTGCCGCCATTGCCGTCCTGCCCGTGTGCATTGCCCTCGAGAAGCGAATAGCGCAAGCCCGCTCCGGCCGACCAGGACTCGTTTATCCGGGTGTCGAACTCCGCGACCCCCTCCTGCCGCTCCCGGCCGCCGCTTTGTTCCACCGCGTCATAGCGCAAGGATGTGACCGTCTTGTCGGGCGAGCCGACGGTCAAGAATGCGCCCGCGATACGCTGGTTGTTGGCGTTGTAATTGCCCGGCGCACTGAATCCGTCTGCCCGTTGCGTGAAGTGGAACCCGGCATTTCCCGGGATCGGCGCGCCCGGAATGTCCTTGAAATCGACAACGCCCTTGACGCGGAAGGCGCCGCCGCCATCGCCTGAGGAAGAAGGATTGAAGATCAGGCCGCCATCGCCGGAACTGGCCTTGCCGAATGATTGGCCTTCCGCCTGCGCCCATTCGAACTCGAACCAGCTTCGCTGCGTCAGTTGCAGGACGAGGTCCGTACCGATCAGCGTCTGGTCTGACGTTCCGGCATTTTCCTGGAAGGCGGTGACGCCTGCCCGCAAATGATCGGTGAGCCAGCTTTCCGCCCTGCCCCCAAGGCTGTAGCTCTCACCTTCGAAGGACAATGGGGCGTACTCATAGGTGACGACAAGAAAGTTCTGGTTGCCGCCCAGCGAACTGCCCTGTACCGCGCTGGAAGAGCGGACCGTCGAAGCCAGCGGCCGCTTCAACAGCATCATGCCTTGGACATAGTCGATCTCGTAGTCGGTGCCGGCATTCAGGAGCCTGCGCGAAAGCGTGACGCCCGTGATCGCGTCGCGTTCCTCGACAACGACCTGCGCCGAACCGGTCGTGATATCCTGCCGCTGCAGGAAATAGACCGAGCCGCCGGTGCCGCGCAGCTCGTCTCGGCTGGGCAAGGTGCCCGGCTGCGCCGCAAATGCCGACAGCCGGGCGGCGGGTCCGCCATAACGCGTTTCGCGTTCGCTGGCCAGTTCGACGCTGCCGCCATAAAGGCCGCGCTTGTAGCGGGCCAGTTCCACGCCGTCGATCCGCGTCTTGAAATTGCCCCAGGTGATGCGGTTCCCGCCGTTTTCGATGCGCAGGTAGAACTTGCCGTTGGTCGGCGCATCCTCCAGCGTCGTCGAATCATCGCCATAGACCGGGTAGTAGTCGTCGGGGTCGAGCCTGCGCAACAGCGAGCCGGGATCGGAACCGTCGAGATTGGTGAAGATCGTATCGAGATCGCCGTTGCGCGTGTCCAGCGCCGCCGTGATGATCGTCGAGCCCTTTATCTTGCCCTTGAGATAAAAGGCGAGACGCCCCTTGGCGTAGACCGGCTCGAATTCGCCGGCAGCGGCTTGCGAAATCAGCTTCTTGTCGGGATCGATCAGCTTGCCGACCGTGACATCGGCGAGCCCGACATAAAACCATTCGGTCGCCGCGACATGGACATCGCGCTCGAACTCGAGCGAGCGTCCCGTCGCCGTTTCGTGAAGGCGCACACGAACCACGTGATCGCCAGTCGCCAGTTCTTGATCGGCCTCGAAGGCGCCGTCGCTTACCGGAACGGCCTTGCCCTGAACTTGCGCGGTAACGCCCGGTGGCAGTGCTGAGCCGCGGACAATGACCTTGCCACCGCCCGCGAGCCCGTCGTGGCGGATGTCGACCTGCGCCAGGTCCAAGCCCTGAGCCTGCTCACGCGCGACGCCGACCACCGTCTCGCCGTCGACCCGAATCGACACTCCGGCCTGCGAAAGCGCGCCTTTCCCCGCAGGCTTGGCAACCAGCGCCTGCAAAGCGGCAGCGCATTCGGTAGTCGTCTTGCATGCGGGCTCGGCGCTTGCCTGGCCGGCCAGCGGGAGAAGGGACAGCAGGGTCCAGGCGCCAATGAGCCGCCGATGGAAACCGAAAGTCGGAATGGTATCACCCCCATGACAAATTCAGGAGCGACAATCAGAAGAAAAACTTTCACCATGGTTAATGATCAGTAAGCAAATAATGTCAGATAATTAACTAAAAGCCGCGTTTGTTGTTGAAATCATTCATTCGAAATCAGCGTTTCGATGGACAATAAACGGTTTGTATTCCGCATATTCCAAACTTCTGTCAGCATTGACTTGATCAAAGATAGTCTTTTATTTGATAAATCAGACGACGTGCCGCGATAGGTGATTCGCAGTCGCGACTGCTCGCCGGACAAGCCGTCGACGACAATCGCCAGCCCTTGCAGCGTTGCGGCAGTGGGTGTCACCGATCCGGAAACGAACGAACGCTCGTCCAAATCGAGTTCGACCAACCTTGGAGCGGCGACACCGAAATCCAGGCGCGTGAGCTTGCCGCGCGTGAGGCGGATCGTCGAAGGGTTTTCGCTGGTGGCGGAGTAGCCTGCCGGCAGGCTGCGCTCGTCGAGCTTCACGATGAAGTTGGACCCGGAGGCATCATCGGGAATATACGGGCAAGCAATGCTGTAGCGGCCGCGCGCGTCGGTGGTGATGAGCAGTCCCGTCACGGTCGCAAGACGGACGCCGCCAATGCCGGGTTCGCCTGCCTGGTAGTAGCCATCAAGGTTGCGGTCTTCATAGACCCGGCCGACAATGTCGCTGCAATCGAACACCGGTTCGGTCCGAAGCGTGACCACGGCCTTGGCTGTATTGGATACAACGTCGCCCGATAGCGTATCGCGGGCATAGCTCGAGGCAACGAATTCCGGTGCGGTGACCGAAGGACCGGCGACGAGGGAGACCCTCAGCACCGCCGAACTTCCGACCGCTATCGACAAACCGGAGAATGTGAGTTGCCGGCCGTCGCCGGCCGGCGCGACCGGCATTCCATTCACTTCGCCCGATCCATCGATGAAGCTGAATCCGGCCGGCATCAGGTTGACGACCTCGATACCGGTTCGCGGCCCGGGCCCCGGATTGGATACGGTGATCAGGTACGGGACAGCCTGCCCGCGCGAAATGACGGAGGCTGTGGTGGACATCTCGATCGCGAGGCCATTGGAATTGGTCGTTGGCCCGGTGACGGTTACGCTCTCGGTGGCGGTGGCCGTGACAGGCGCTCCCAGATATTCGCCCGTCGCCGTGACGATGTTGACGATCTGCGCCGCCGCAACTCCTGCAAGTGCGAGTATGCAGAGCAAGGCAAGGGCAAGCAGGACCGGAGAGTTTCCTCTCCAGCCCGGCCGCACCCTTTTCCTTCCGGTGTCTCGCATCAGCAAAAAACGGCAACGCGCAGCGTTGCCTGTTCCCTTACTGCAGTGTGTCCACGTCCTGCTGGGTGACGACATAGGTGCCGGTGAACGTGACCACGTCGCCGCGTCCCAACGTGTTCCAGACGTTGTCGGCGCCATCATCCGTGGAATCGCCCAGTATGCCGTTGTCGGTCAGCGGTGAAACGGCCAGAACCGGGGTCGGAGCGGTGCCGGAACCCGCCGTGACCGTGTCCGACAGCGCTACGTTGGATACAGGTACGTTGCCGTCGTTGGTGACAGTGTAGGTATAGGTAATCGTCTGCCCGACGGTAACGTCGGTCGCCGCGCCCGCATCCTTGCTGACCAGCAGCGACGGACTGACGTCCTCGAGATCGACGAGGAACGGCACACCCGTGGTGCCGGTCACGTCATTCGTATTGCCCGGCGAGGAGGCGGTTGCCGTCGGGGTGTTGAGGAGGCTGCCGTCGCCATCGACACCGTTGGTGTTGAGGTCGGCTTGCGTGACAGTATACGAAGCGGTGAAGGTGACCGCGTCACCGGGCGCGAGCGTATCCCAGATCGCGTCGGCAGTGTTGTCGGTGGAATCGCCGATCGTACCGTTGTCCGTGAGCGGGCTGACCGCAAACACCGCCGAGGGCTGCGCGCCGGAACCTTCCTGCAGGTCGGCCAGCGACAGGTTCGTCAGCGTCTGGTTGCCGGTGTTCGTGATGGTGAAGGTGTAGATGATGACGTCGCCAACCGCCGCGTCGGTGGTGTCGCTGGCGCTCATTGACACGTCCAAAGCCGGCGCGGCCGGTTGCACCGTTACGGACTCGGTGGCGGTTCCGGTGACGTCGTTGGTGCCGGCAGGCGAGGAACCGGTAGCGGTGACCTCGTTGACGATCTGTGCGTGGGCTGCGGTCGATGCCGAGGCCGCCAGGGCCAGGATTATTGCGGTTGCCGCCTTGTTCATGCGGATGGTCTTGATCATGGTGAATCCCTGTCTGATGTTTGGTGCGGATGGCTGGAGAATTATTCCCGCATCGATGCAACGGCCGCGGGGAGTGCGTCGCGTGTTCGCAGCCCTGCCCCCGCCTTGAGTTTCAACGACACCGTCAAGTTATTTGATTCTGGGCGCGTCCATCCGTTCGCCAAGCCAGTTATCAACAAGAAATCAATAACTTATCGGGATTTTTTAGTTTGATTTCATACAAACCAAAGATCAAAATTTACTGCAACAGGTCCACGTCGCGCTGCGTCACCAAATAAGCGCCGAGAAGGTCACCGAATCGCCCGGCGCAAGGCTGGACCAGATGCCGTCGGCTGGCGCGGCGTCAGTGGAATCGCCGGAAGGCGCGGCATCGAGGCTGATCGTTTCGCTGCCCGGCACCGGTGCCGGCCCATTGCCATTGTGCAAGTCGGACAGAAGGAGATTTCTCAATACCATGCCCCCTGTGTTGGTCACCACATATGTGTATGTGACGCCCGTTCCCGCAGCCGGCAAAGAATTTTGCGGGCGCGAAAGGAGCCGGGACATTGCGGGCATCGCTGGATTTCATCAACTGAATGGCGGGAGGGTATTTGATTCATGCAAAAGCAGTCGGTCACTCCATGGATTTTCAACAGCTTTCCAAAATTGAGCCTTACTATTGTATTTCTTTATACAATTAGTGCCTTTGGAAAGGGCGATCATACCCGGTGCAAAAAACTGCGAAAACAGGGAAGTTGCTTCAAGCAGTAGTGAAAAGTCTGCAGAATCCAAGAATTGAGTAAAATATACGACATAATATCGACCCCTGCCGGACGATTTTGACCGGTTGGTCCAACCAAAAATTTACGCATGCGCAGTAGGGTCGCGATGCGGCATCCCCCAATCCGCCGCGCACCAGTCCATTCAGGAATATCCCACGAGACCCCTCATGTTTCGAATGCCCCAAAGGGAACGCGCCCGGGTCATCACCCTGGCGTTGATTACCGCGATCGCCACCTATGCTTCGCTGACCCAGCAAGTGGCGACGCTGTTCGCGCCGCAATGGCTGTCAGGGCTGAACATCCCCGCATTCGACATCCCGGTCCCGCTCATCTGTACGGTCGCGATCACCTTAACGGTTTCGTATTTCCTTTCGCGATACCTGGCCGCGTTGAAAAATGCCGGCGACCTTGCGTTTGTCGATGAACTGACCGGCCTTGCCAACCGGCGTCAGTTTGACGCCCGGCTCACCGCCGAGCTTTCCCGTTCCGCGCGCAGCGCCAGCGAATGTGCGGTGCTTTACCTTGACCTCGACAAGTTCAAGCATATCAACGACACCTATGGCCATGAGGCCGGCGACGAGGTGATCAAGCAATTTGCCCGGCGCATTTCGGCCAATGTCAGGGGCGAGGATTTCGTTGCCCGCCTCTCGGGCGACGAGTTCGCCGCGATCATCACCAACATCACCTCCAACAACGACATCGACGCGGTCAGCCAGCGGATTTTCGCGGCGATGAGCACGCCGATCAAGTTCCGCGCGATCAAGATCTACGCGGGCGTTTCCATTGGCGCGGCGGTGATCGAGCCTGGCGCCGCCGGCTCCAAGGAAGCGCTGCGCCGTGCCGATTTCGCGCTGTTCCAGGCCAAGGAAACGGGGCGCAACAATGTCCAGATTTTCACGCCGCAGATGGAAGAGCGCATCCGCAACCGGGGCGAACTGGAGAACGATCTGCGAGACGCCGTCGCCAACAATGCGTTCGAACTCGCTTATCAGCCGCTGATCTCGCAAAGCGACCGCAAGGTCCTGGGCGTGGAGGCATTCGTTCGCTGGATTCATCCGCAGCGCGGCCCGGTTTCGCCATCGGTCTTCATTCCGATCGCCGAACAGATCGGCCTCATCGAAAAGCTCGGCAGGATGATCCTGCGCCGCGCCTGCATCGAAACCATGCCGCTGGGCCCGATAAAGCTGGCGGTCAACATTTCTCCGGTACAATTCCTGCAGTCGGGATTCGTCGCGAGCGTGCGGGAAATCCTGGAGAGCACCGGATTCCCGCCGCATCGCCTCGAACTGGAGATTACCGAGGGCGTTTTCCGCGGCGCCGGCGAGCGCACCAGCGAGGTCATCGCAAGGCTGCGGGCGCTCGGCGTGCGCATCGCGCTCGACGATTTTGGCACCGGCTTCTCGTCGATGGCCTATCTTCGCGATTTCCCGCTCGACCGTATCAAGATCGACCGCTCGTTCATCAGCGAGATCGAGAGTTCCGGCCAGTCTCTCAACATCGTCTCGCACATGATAGAGCTTGGTCGATCGCTCGGGCTTTCCGTCACCGTGGAGGGCATCGAGACTGCGGACCAGCTCGAACTGCTGAAAGCCAAGGGCCTCAACGAGCTTCAGGGATATCTGTTCTCCAAGCCGCTCAGCGCCGCCGACCTTGCCGCGCTCGATCTCGACGCGCGGCTGGGCGGGGAAAGCGAAATTGTAAACCGGGGCACGGCCCTGCGCCTCGCCAGCTAGTCCTGCGCAATCTTGCCCGACTGCCGTGATCGATGCGTCCCGGGCGATGCGAAATTGGTCACAAAACGGCCATGTTGCAGGAAATTTCACTGCGAAATGTTTCAAAAACCTCTTGCAGCGGGACCCCATGTCTGTTGAATGAAACCCCTTCACAAGAGGTGAACAATGCCCTTAGCCCGGTCAGTCGGGCAAGACCGGCGAAAGAGACCGGAGGGCCAGCAGGGGGTTTGACGTGGAGTATTTCATCCAACAAATGGTGAACGGGCTGACACTCGGCTCGATCTACGGGTTGATCGCCATCGGATACACGATGGTCTACGGCATCATCGGCATGATAAACTTCGCCCATGGCGACATCTTCATGCTCGGCGGCTTCACTGCCCTGATCGTCTTCCTGCTCCTCACAAGCATGTTCGTTTCCGTTCCGGTAGTCCTCGCGCTCCTTGTAATGATCATCGTCGGCATGTTCATGTGCGGGCTGTGGAACTGGACGATCGAACGCGTGGCATACCGTCCGCTTCGTGGCTCCTTCCGCCTGGCGCCGCTCATCACCGCGATCGGCATGTCCATTGCGCTTTCCAATTTCATCCAGGTCACGCAAGGCCCGCGCAACAAGCCGATCCCGCCGATGGTCAGCCAGACCTACGAAGTCTTCGGCGTTACGATCTCGCTCAAGCAGATCGTCATCGTCGTCATCACTTCCGTGCTGCTCGCCATCTTCTGGTACATCGTCAACAAGACGCCGCTCGGCCGTGCGCAGCGCGCCTGCGAGCAGGATCGCAAGATGGCAGCGCTTTTGGGTGTCGACGTCGATCGCACCATCTCGATCACCTTCATCATGGGCGCTGCGCTGGCGGCGGTCGCAGGCACGATGTACCTGATGTATTACGGCGTCGTCGTGTTCACCGACGGCTTCGTGCCAGGCGTCAAGGCATTTACCGCGGCAGTGCTTGGCGGCATCGGGTCTTTGCCAGGCGCGGTCATTGGCGGCCTGCTGATCGGGCTGATTGAATCACTCTGGTCGGCCTACTTCACGATCGACTACAAGGATGTTGCGACTTTCTCCATCCTGGCGATCGTGTTGATTTTCAAGCCGACCGGCCTTCTTGGCCGTCCAGAGGTCGAAAAGGTCTGATCCCGATGAGCGAGACCACAGCCAAGACGGCAATGCCGGCACAAGCCGGCAGGGTGCACGCACCCAACTACATCCAGGCCGCGCGCGACGCGATCTTGACCGGCATCGTGACGCTGGGCATGTTCGTGCTCTTCGTCGGCCTTGAAACGACCCAGAACATTCGCAACGAACTGATCATCGTCCAGCGTTGGGGCCTCCTGTTCACGCTGGTCGCGATCGCGATGGCCGGGCGGTTCTTGATTTCAGCCTGGATCGCGCCGGCGCTTGCCGCCCGCAAGGCGACCGTCGCTGCCCGCCCGGTGCGCGAGGAGCAGCCTTCATGGCTAAAGAAAAACTGGCCGCGCCTCGCTGTGGCCGGCCTGTTCCTCTACCCGATGATTATCGTCGCGCTGGTCGGCAGCCAGGGCTCGCTGAAATGGGTCGACAATTTCGGCATCCAGATCCTGATTTACGTGATGCTGGCCTGGGGTCTGAACATCGTTGTCGGTCTCGCCGGCCTGCTCGACCTCGGCTATGTCGCCTTCTACGCGGTCGGCGCTTATTCCTATGCGCTGCTGTCGCAGCATTTCGGACTTTCTTTCTGGGTGTTGCTGCCGCTCGCCGGCATTCTGGCGGCGTTCTGGGGCATCATTCTCGGCTTCCCGGTACTGCGCCTTCGTGGCGACTATCTGGCGATCGTCACCCTTGCCTTCGGCGAGATCATCCGACTCGTGCTCATCAACTGGACTTCGGTCACAAAGGGCACCTTCGGTGTTTCCGGCATTCCCAAGGCAACGCTGTTCGGCATCCCGTTCGATGCGTCGCCCGACGGGTTTGCCGCGCTGTTCGGACTTCCGCTGTCTTCCTCCTACTACAAGATCTTCCTTTACTACCTGATCCTGTTGCTTGCGCTGGCGACTGCCTTCGTGACACTGCGCCTGCGCCGCATGCCGATCGGCAGGGCATGGGAAGCGCTCCGCGAGGACGAGGTTGCGTGCCGTTCGCTGGGAATAAACACCACCACCACCAAGCTCACGGCTTTCTCGCTGGGAGCCATGTTCGGCGGCTTTGCCGGCGCATTCTTCGCCGCCCGCCAAGGCTTCGTGTCGCCTGAGTCCTTCGTCTTCCTGGAGTCGGCGGTCATCCTCGCCATCGTCGTGCTTGGCGGCATGGGCTCGCTCACCGGCATAGCCATCGCTGCTGCCGTAATGGTTGGCGGCACCGAAATCCTGCGCGAACTGACCTTCCTCAAGCAGGTATTCGGCCAGGATTTCACGCCTGAACTCTACCGCATGCTTTTCTTCGGCCTGGCCATGGTGATCGTGATGATCTGGAAGCCGCGAGGCTTCGTCGGCAGCCGCTCTCCAACGGCGTTCCTGTTCGAGCGAAAGAGCGTATCGGGCAGCTTCACCAAAGAGGGGCACGGGTGATGAACGCAATTGAAATGAACAAACGCGCGATCCTGGACGTCCAGCACCTGTCCATGCGGTTCGGCGGACTTGTTGCTGTCAACGATCTGAGTTTCTCCGCAGCGCGCGGCGAGATCACGGCGCTGATCGGGCCGAACGGCGCCGGCAAGACGACCGTTTTCAACTGCATAACCGGCTTCTACAAGCCGACCATGGGCATGATCACCGTACGACGGCTCAATGGCGGCGAGTTCCAGCTTGAGCGCATGGCGGACTTCAAGATAACGGCCGACGCCAAAGTCGCGCGCACGTTCCAGAACATCCGCCTGTTCGCCGGCATGACCGTCCTGGAAAATCTGCTTGTCGCCCAACATAACAAGCTGATGCTGGCATCCGGCTATACGGTACTGGGGCTTCTCGGCTTCAGCGGATATCGCAATGCATCTGCCCAATCGATCGAACTTGCCCGGCATTGGCTCGAGCGCGCGCAACTGATCGAACGCGCGGACGATCCGGCCGGCGATCTGCCCTATGGCGCGCAGCGCAGGCTCGAAATCGCCCGCGCGATGTGCACGGAGCCCGAGCTTTTGTGCCTCGACGAACCGGCGGCAGGCCTCAATCCGCGTGAATCCAACGCGCTCAACGACCTTTTGCTTGGCATCAAGAAGGAAGGCACGTCCATCATGCTGATCGAGCACGACATGTCCGTCGTGATGCAGATTTCCGATCACGTCGTCGTGCTCGACTACGGCGTCAAGATCTCCGATGGATCGCCGGCCGAGGTCAGGAACGACCCCAAGGTCATTGCCGCCTATCTGGGTGTCGACGACGAGGCGGAGATCGACGTGCCGCAAGTACTGAGCGACGTGTTGAAGGTCGAGGAGATCTCCGGCGCGACAATCACCGGATCGCCAAAGGCCAAGAAGATTGCCGCCAAACCAGCCGTGAAGGCTGCCCCGGCGGCAAAGGGCAAGGCAGCCGCCAAACCGGCGTCAAAGCCGGTCAGGCCCGCGGCAGGAACCGCTGCGGCAAAACCGACAGCCAAGGCGCCGCCGGAAAAGAAGACGGCGCCCGCCAAGCCTGCCGCGCCGGCAAAAGCCAAGCCGGCGTCTTCCAAGCCCGCGCCGTCGAAGGGGGGCCGTAAATGAGCGCCCCCTTCCTGAAGGTCGAGAATGTCGAGACCTATTACGGCTCGATCCGGGCGCTCGCGGGAGTCGATTTCGAGGTCCATTCCGGCGAGATCGTCACGATGATCGGCGCCAATGGCGCGGGCAAGTCGACGCTGATGATGACGATCTGCGGCAATCCGAAGCCGCGCTCCGGCCGCATCATATTCAATGGCCACGAGATCACGGACCTGCCCACGCACGAGATCATGCGGCTCGGCATTGCCCAGTCGCCGGAAGGCCGGCGCATCTTCCCGCGCATGACGGTCATGGAAAACCTGCAAATGGGCGCCATGCTCGTCGACGAAAAGCATTTCGACGACGACTTGAAGCGCATGTTCACGCTGTTTCCGCGCCTCAAGGAACGCATATCGCAGCGTGGCGGCACGCTCTCGGGCGGCGAGCAGCAGATGCTGGCCATCGCCCGCGCGCTGATGGGCCGTCCCAAGCTCCTGCTGCTCGATGAACCGTCGCTGGGACTGGCCCCGCTGATCGTGAAGCAGATCTTCGAAGTCATTCGCGAACTCAACACCAATGAAAAGCTCACGGTGTTCCTGGTGGAACAGAACGCCTTCCATGCGCTAAAGCTGGCGCATCGCGGCTATGTGATGGTGAACGGGCAGATCACGATGTCGGGCGAAGGCAGGGAACTGCTCGGCCGCGAGGATGTAAGGGCGGCCTATCTGGAAGGCGGCCGGCACTGAGGAATGACCTGCCCGCGCTTGCGGGCAAAGCTGGAGGCAGGATTTTGCAGGGCATATTGTACGAAGAAGCCAATTTCATGCAGTTCGTCATGGTTACCGTCATATTGGGCGGCGGGGCGGCATGGATGACCGGCAAGGCAATGGCCGAGACGTGGCGCTCGCCTATACACTTGCTTCTTTACATTCTTCTGCTTGGCGCGGTGGTGCGGTTTGCCCATTTTGCGCTGTTCGAAGGCCATCTGCTGACCCTCCAGTTCTATTTGGTTGACACGGTGATACTGCTGGTGTTCGGTTTTGTCGGCTTCCGGTATGCGCGCACCAAACAGATGGTGACGCAGTACTATTGGCTTTACGAGAAGGCATCACCGCTGTCGTGGCGGAGCCGCAGTTGACGGATTTCCCGGTCCGTTCGGACCGGGAGGAGGCCCGAAAAAAACGGGCCTGGTTATTCCACCATGGTCGGGAGGGCGCTGTGGATGGATGTTTGATCAGCCCCCACTTCAAGGGAGAACACGAATGAAAAAATTACTTATGTCCGCAGTTGCGCTTACCGCCCTGGCGGCGATGAGCGGCGTCGCGGCGGCAGAAATCCTGGTTGGCGTCGCCGGCCCGCTGACAGGCGCCAATGCGGCTTTCGGCGCGCAGCTTCAAAAGGGCGCGGAACAGGCGGCAGCTGACATCAACGCAGCCGGCGGCTTCAATGGCGAGCAGATCAAGCTCGTATTCGGCGACGACGTTGCCGACCCGAAGCAGGGCATTTCGGTTGCCAACAAGTTCGTTGCTGACGGCGTCAAGTTCGTCATCGGCCACTTCAACTCGGGCGTTTCCATTCCGGCTTCCGAAGTCTACGCCGAAAACGGCGTCGTCCAGATCACGCCGGCCTCGACCAACCCGACCCTGACCGAGCGCGGCCTTTGGAACACGTTCCGCACCTGCGGCCGTGATGACCAGCAGGGCCTCGTATCTGGCGGATACATCCTCCAGAACTTCAAGGACGGCAAAGTTGCGATCGTGCACGACAAGACCCCGTACGGCCAGGGCCTTGCCGACTTCACCAAGAAGACCATGAACGACGGCGGCATGACCGAAGTCATTTATGAAGGCGTCAACACCGGCGACAAGGACTTCTCGGCCCTGATCGCCAAGATGAAGGAAGCCGGCGTCACGGTCGTCTACTTCGGCGGCTTGCACACTGAAGCGGGCCTCATCATGCGCCAGATGGCCGACCAGGGCCTGAAGGCAACCTTCATGTCGGGGGACGGTATCGTTTCGAACGAACTGGCCTCGATCGCCGGCGACGCAGTCGATGGCACCCTGATGACCTTCGCTCCCGATCCGCGCAACAACCCGGCCGCAAAGGAACTCGTCGAGAAGTTCCGCGCAGCCGGTTTCGAGCCGGAAGCCTACACGCTGTACTCCTATGCAGCGCTGCAGGTAATGGCGCAGGCCGCGGCAAAGGCCGGATCTACCGATCCCCAGAAGGTAGCTGAAGCGATCAAGGCTTCGGGCCCCTGGGCAACCGCCATCGGCGAACTTGGCTACGACGCCAAGGGCGACATCACCCGTCCCGACTACGTCATGTACAAGTGGGGCAAGGGCGACGACGGCAAGTTCACCTACAAGCAGATGTAATCCTTCCGGCTACCGGACAGGAAGAACCCGGCGGGCAACCGCCGGGTTTTTTGTTGCCTAATGTGTGGTGAAATAGCCGGGCGCGCGCCACTCCGAAGGCTTGATCAGCCCCTGGTGGGCGACCCGCACCGAATGCAACGCCCCCTCCAGCTCGCGCTCCCAGAAATCAAGGAAACGGCGCAGCTCCGGGAATTTCGGCGCCAGGTCGTACTCCTGCCAGAGATAAGTCTGCAGCAGGCCAGGGTGATCCGGCATGCGGTAGTGGATTTCGGCGGTTGTCAG
>JBGSJA010000301.1:0-4907 GCA_041742235.1 Salaquimonas sp.
GTGACTGCCTTCTTGCCGGCGTTGATCAGGTCCCAGTCCTCCTCGCCCTCCGGCGGCGATTGGCCGAAATCGAGGATGCCGTTCTCCGTGTGAAAAACAGCCAGCCGCCCCGGCGGCTGGTATCGCGCCACCATCTCGGGAAAGCCGATTCCAAGGTTGACATAGGCGCCGTACTCGATGTCCTGCGCGGCGCGCCAGGCGATTTGCGCATTCGAAAGCTTGCTGGTCATGGATGATGCGCCCCTGCCCGGTTCAAGTCTTCTTCCTGTTGCGGATTGGATACCTCGACTACAGCCTGCACGAAAATGCCCGGCGTGACGACATGCTCCGGATCGATCCCGCCCGCCGCAACGACCTTCGAGACCTGTACGATCGCGGTCCGCGCCGCCATGCACATCAGCGGATTGAAGTTGCGCGCCGCCTTGTTATAGGTGAGGTTTCCGTGCGTATCGCCGACATTCGCCTTGACCAGCGCGAAATCGGCCTTGAGCCAGCGCTCCCGAACATAATTGCGGCCGTCGAACTCCTCGATCTGCTTGCCCTCGGCGAGGTCGGTGCCATAGGCAGTCGGCGTGTAGAATGCCGGAATACCGGCGCCGCCTGCACGGATGCGCTCTGCGAGCGTGCCCTGCGGCACGAGTTCAAGCTCCAGTTCGCCCGCAGCGAAACGTTTGTTGAAGGCCTTGGCATCGGCGGAACGGGGAAACGAACAAACGATCTTCGTCACCATGCCCTCGCGGATCATCGCCGCGAGTCCGATATCGCCATTGCCGGCATTATTGTTGACGACGGTCAAATTGCCCGGGCTTCCCGTGGCAAGAAACCGGTCGATCAATGCGTGAATGAGTTCGATGGGCGCGCCGGAGCCGCCAAATCCGCCGATCATCAGCGTTGCGCCGTCGGCGATGACCGAAACCGCCTCCGCGAGGCTTGATACCCGTTTGTCCATACCAAACTCCAGATCGCCCGCCCACCGGCAGGCGCTGAAGAACGGATAGAAAATCGCCGTCTTGCGCGCAATGGCATTTGTGCGATATGGATTGTTTGTTTCCATATCGCACGGATTGTTCATGACGATTCCCACCAGGGACACGATGGGAGGACTGGCCAAAGGCCTGTCAGTCATCGAGACGTTCACCGCTGACAAGCCAAAACAATCGATCTCCCAGGTTGCCGCCGCCAGCGGACTTGACCGCGCCACGGCGCGGCGATGCCTTTTGACGCTGGCTCAACTCGGCTATGCCGATCACGATGGCAAATTCTTCACGCTCACCCCGCGCGTCCTGCGGCTGGGAACCGCCTGCCTCGCGACGATGCCGCTGCCGCAGCTGGTGCAGCCGGTATTGGACCGACTTTCGCAGGCACTGGGCGAAAGCACATCCGTGTCAATTCTGGACGGCGACGAGATCGTCTACGTGGCGCGGTCGGCCCAGCGAAAGGTCATGTCGATAGCCCTGATGCCTGGATCGCGGCTGCCGGCATACTGCACATCAATGGGGCGCGTGTTGCTCGCTGCACTCCCGGCACAAAAGGCGGTGCGGCGGCTGGCTATGCGGGCGCCGGTACAAAGAACACCCCGGACGATCACACGAAGCGACGAGCTCATGGAGCGGATCGAAGCGGCGCGCACGCAAGGCTACGCGGCTGTCGACCAGGAAGTGGAGTTGGGACTACGCTCCATCGCGGTGCCTCTGCTGACCATGCGTGGAATGGTAGTCGCCGCGATGAACGTCGGCTTGCCGGTGCAGGATGGCACGATCGGAGCGACCGTGGAAAACTACCTGCCAGCCCTTCTGGCGGCACAGGGCGAATTGCGCAACGTCTTGCGCTGAACGTTCCGCGGTCGTGCTGCAACCCGCGGTACAAGTTCTGCCACGCTTGAGCGGCCGTAACATTTGGGGGGGCCAATGCTCCGGCCTGACCGTGAGCACTTGGAGTTCGAGTAATCACGGCTGCCCGATATTTAAACAATTGTGTTTGATTCGTCACAAATATCGATGCCTGACATTTTTATTCCAACGAAGATTTTTCAGGCCCTTCCCCCTCTTGCCCTGACAGAAAATCTGAACCAAGAAACCGCCTGGCCAACAAGACGCTGATCGGCAATGAGCAGGCAGTTCCGTTATTCCAGACCGAAATTCAGGACGACGCTTGTCGTCGCAGCAGGGTTGACCGTGATGGTTGCCGGACTGGCGTGGATGATGTTGACTGCATTCGCCAGTTCGCACCCGCGGCTTTGGACCGGCGTCGCGGCGCTCGTGTTCTTCGGTTTCGTCTCGGCGGGAATGCTGGCCCGCTACCTGCGCGGCCAGCCGGTGCTGGCAATCTATCCGACGGGGCTGTTCTATGCCCGCCATTCCGGTGAACCGGTCGCCTGGGAAACGATCCGTGAGATCGTCCTTCGCCAGCGCGAAAGCGAATACGAACTGGATGTCTATCTGTGGAAAAGCCAGCAATTGGCTGCCCGGCAATCCGACCGGCCGGACTTCTCCATCGATCTCGCCCCGCTCGAGGGCGAGCCTTCCGAAGTGATCGCGGCCCTTTCCGGCCATGCGCGGCTGCGGGCCGAGACAGGCATCCTGCCGGCTTTCAACACCTGACCGTCATTGCGGCTTGAGCAATCCGGCAAGCGCCACCACAGTGCGGACCTGCATCTTTTCCAGCACCCGCGCGCGGTGAACCTCGACGGTCCGCACCGTGATGCCGAGCCGGTGAGCAATTGACTTGTTGGGAAGGTCGGCAAGCAGCAGGTCCATCACGTCGCGTTCGCGGTTGGTAAGCGAGGCGAGCCTGTCGCTGATCCCCTGCCTGGCGTCCAAGGCGGCAATCGCACGTTCCACCACTGCCAGGAACGCGCCATCCTCGAACGGTTTTTCCCGGAAATCGAATGCCCCGGCCTTGACCGCCTCGACCGCCAGCGGAACATCTCCGTGTCCGGTGAGAAATATGACGACGGGCATTGGCGGCGTCTTCTTTATTTCGTGGAACATTTCGATGCCGCTCATGCCCTCCATCCGGATGTCGAGGACGATCACGCCGCGCCGTTCCTCCTGGGGCAGCGAAAGGAAGGCCTCGGCGCAGTCGTGCTGGCGCGTCTGGTGGCCGCGCGCCTCGATCAGGAACGCAAGCGAATCGCGCACTGCATCATCATCGTCCACGATATGAATGAGGGTCATTTTCTTGATTCCGGCATCGAGAACTTGAAGGTGCAACCGGCTTCGGTCGGCTCATGCCAGATCCGGCCCCGGTGCAGTTCCACGATGGACCGGCAGATGTTGAGCCCCATGCCCATGCCTTCGGGCTTGCTGGATACAAACGGCACAAACAGGTTTGATCGCATAGCATCCGAAAGACCGGGGCCTGTGTCGTTTACCGCGACCACGACGTTTTCGCCCGCGATCTCGACGGATACCGTCAGTTGCCGCTGGTCCCGCGGCAAGGAAGCCATGGCTTCGGCGCCATTCCTGACAAGGTTGAGCAACACCTGCTCGATGAGTACCGGATCGCCATCGACGCAGGCGTTTCCGCTGGCTGGCCGCATTGCCGTGCGGATGGAATTCTGCTCAAGTTCAGGCGCATTGAGCTCAAGAATTCGCGCGCCCAACTCGTTCATGGAAACCGTTGCGTATTTGGGCTGGTTGCGTCGGGTGAAGTCGCGCAGATGCCGAACGATCTTGCCGGCGCGTTGGGCCTGGACGGCAATTTTCTCGAGAACGGCGGCGATCTCCGCCTTGGCCAAACGGCCGGACTGCATTCGCGCCGAAAGTCCCGAGGCGTAATTCGAGACAGCCGTGAGCGGCTGGTTGATCTCATGGGCGAGCGTCGACGCCATTTCACCCATGTTCACCAGCCTGGCGGTACGCGCGAGTTGGTCCGCCTGCGCCTTGGACCTCTCCGCCATCTGTTTGCGATCGGTGATGTCCAGGATCGATGCCATCCATCCAAGGCTCCTGCCATCGGCGTCAAGCAGCGGCGCCTCGAATACCAGCGCATCGAAAAGCTCGCCATTGCGGCGCTGGAAGCGGATTTCGAACCCTTCCGCCGGCGCCCGGCCGGCGAGCACCTCGTCATGAATTTCCTTCGTCTTCGTAAGGTCGTCGCGGTTCCAATACGGCATTGGCGGGGATGCCTTTGCCAGTTCTTCGCGGGAAAAACCCACCATGTCGCAGAAGGCCTGGTTGGCATAAATGATCCGCCCGGAATGATCGCGCGCGCGCATGCCGACAGTAAGCGAGTCCTCCATGGATTTGCGGAACGCGCTTTCCGCCCTCAACGCCTCCTCCGCCTTTTGCCGGCGCCAGATGTTCCTCAGCATGGCAAAGAGACTGGCGGCAGCCAGGCCGGAGAAAAGCACGATCAGGGCAACCAGCGCCCGCAGCGCAGTGCCGGATCCGGTGTCATAGGGTGTCACCTGAAATGTCAAGCCATGGCCCGGCGGATCGAAAGGCATGGTGTGACCGTTTTCGCCAAGCCCGATGTCGATCCGCGATTTGGCCGCAATGGCAAGGTTCGATGAATCCCTGATCTCGACATGGTTCTTCTGCGCAACCCACCAGGGAATGTGGGCGTTGAGCAGTTCCGGCAGCGAAAAGCTCGCGAGCAGCACCACCGGCTTGCTACCGGGCGCATAGGCGGGAATTGCGAGATCGAAACGCGCCCCTACCGGCTGGACATAGGCATTGCCGTAAAGACGCTCACCGGTCCTGAGCACGGCATCGACCGGAGACAGCCGCAGGATTTGGGATGGCTGGCGCTCATCGGGACCGGGAAGCGTCAGGATCGGAGCGCCGCCCGCGTCAAGCAACGCCACCCGCACAAGTTCCGGGCGCAGCCGCATGATCTGTTCGATCTGCACCGAAGCCGACACCAACGGCTCGCCCATGCGGACGTCCGCGGCAAGGCGCACA
>JBGSJA010000302.1:0-9269 GCA_041742235.1 Salaquimonas sp.
CCGCGTGGAGATTCATCAATCCCACTCGAGCGCGCCCTTCTTCCATTCATATATGAAACCTACCGTGAGGACGGCAAGGAACACCATCATCGATCCGTAGCCGAACCAGCCGAGCGTGCCGAACGAAACGGCCCAGGGAAACAGGAAAGCGACTTCAAGGTCGAAGATGATGAAGAGGATGGCGACGAGGTAGAATCGCACGTCGAACTTCATGCGAGCGTCGTCGAAGGCGTTGAAGCCGCACTCATAGGCCGAGAGTTTCTCGGGATCGGGCGACTTGTAGGCAACGATGAATGGCGTCGCCATCAGCGCGATGCCTATGAAAAGGCAGATGCCGATGAAGATGATGATCGGCAAATAAGCGGTCAGAAGCGCTTCCAATTCCATCTCCTCATGCGGCAACAGCCAATATCTTGTCCAATGCCGGGTGCAGGCAAGCCCGCCTTGCATTCATTGTGCCCGCGCTCCATGCTTTTCGCAATTCAGCATGAAGAGGAACACCAAGAGGGCCAAGCGTGGGCGAAATTCCACGAGAGCCCTCGAACAACGTTTGCGTTAGCCCAGCCAAACCTTCAACACAAGCCGTTCAGGCCTGTTTTTCGCCGCATTTTGAAGGACGTGGGCCGGTTTGCCCGGCATGCCAGAAACCCGTTTCGCAACGCTTGACTTCGCAGGTCGAAGCACGTAATTCAACGCGACCTTGCAGCCGGGCAACTGGCCGCAAAGACGCGGGTGTAGCTCAGTCGGTTAGAGTGCCGGCCTGTCACGCCGGAGGTCGCGGGTTCGAGCCCCGTCACTCGCGCCATTATTCTTGGACCCCTGCCTGCCCTCTTGGGAAATGGGGTTCCGGTCCGCAAATGCGGCCATCGATTCGGGTGCTTAGCTCAGCTGGGAGAGCGGCTCGTTTACACCGAGTAGGTCGGCGGTTCGATCCCGTCAGCACCCACCATTCCAAATCAGCATGTATTTACGCCCTTAGCCGTGAACGGCAAGCTTCGGCTGACTTGCCTGCTCGAGATGATGGGCGATCGAATTGGCATAGTAGCCAAGCAGCACGCTTTCGCGCGGATTGGCGCGAAACAGCCCGGCGTCGTCCTCCTCCACCATCCTGCGCAATGTCAGCATTCGCAGGCCGGCGCCAGCCGCATAGTCGAGGTCGGATCGCGGAATGTGAACGTGAACGCCGCGCGCCGCCAGCGTCTCGATGAGTTCGCCGATTGCGGTCTTCACTTCCAGTTCGCTCAGCCCCTGCTGCGGATGGTCGAGAAACACCCGCGCGGCAAGCGAGACCGGAAGCGCCGGCAGAATCGCGCCAATGGCCTTCGTCAGATCCTCGCCAAGCCGCGCCACCGCCTCGAACTTTTCCTCCGTCGGCAGCGAGCGCATGTTCAGGCCGCGGGCCTGCTGCCATTCTCGCAAAGAAACTGGCGTGCCGAAACTGACACAGGCATAGCCGAAGCGGTAGAGCCGCCCGCCCAGCCGCAGCCTTGCCAGATTGTAAATGAAACCCGCGATAGACGGCACGGAAGTGCGGAAATCACGGCCCGTAAGCTCCTTTTCTGCCCTTGCCGTCAGCACCCTGTCCTCCAGCACCCGGTCATAATTGATACCGACGGGGATGAAGACGATGTCGCGGTCGGCAGAAGCGTCGAATTCGCTGACGATATAGCTCAGGATACCAAGCTTTGGCGGGCCCAGCCGCCCGTCGCGCGAAAGGCCGCCCTCGGGAAACACCGCTTGCGTAACGCCTTGCCGCGTTGCCATCGCCACGTAGCGGCCGAGCACACGGCGGTAGAGCGGATCGTTGGAATTGCGCCGGATGAAGTAAGCGCCCATGGAACGAATGAGGCCTTCAAGACCCCAGATCCGCGCCCATTCCCCCACCGCGTAGGAGAGCGAGGCCTGCGACGAGGCCATGTAAGTGACGAGGACATAGTCCATGTTGGAGCGGTGGTTCATGACAAACACAACGGCCGAACGCGGATCGACCTTCTGCAGCGTGTCGTTGTCGGCATAGCCCAGCCGTACGCGGTAGAGAAGCTGGGAAAGCCAACGCGCGGCACGGGTGCCGAAACCGAAATAGGCGAAGGCGGAAAAGCTCGGCACGATTTCGCGGGCGAAACGTTCGGCCCGTTTCATCAGCACGGCGCGGGGGGTTCCGGTGGCGTGGGCCTCCTCCTCCACCGCCTCCAACACCTTGGCGTCATACATGAGCTGGTCGACAAGCGTCTGGCGATGCGTCAACTTGAATGGCTGTATCTGGAGGCGAAGCCTGTCGTTGAGTTCGTCGATCGCGCGATTGAGGCGGCCGCGGAAGAACCACCGCACCGTCGGCCCGAATACCCGGTCGACAATCCCGATGGCGGCGAACAATACGAGGGCCGCCATCAGCCACCAAGGCACGGCGACCATCTCGGTCATGAAAATGCCCTCCCCCTCCCCGCCCGATATTCAGTCGAGTCTATGGGAACCTCTCAGGCCGCCTTTGGCAATCCCTGCGGGGCGGACATCAGCCCAGATAATGCGGATAGTCGGAAACCAGCAAATGAGAGGGCGCGACATCCTCCTCGATCGCGGAAAACCGGCCGATCCTCTCGCGGAACCAGTTGTCGGTGAGGTCGTCGTTGACGGTGGACACCTCGCCGATCAGCACATCGCCACCCTGGCCCCAGAAGGCGTGCCACACGCCCGGAAGCAGCGTGACGCTTTCGCCCGGATCGAGCTTCAACAGGCCGCCCGCCTGCAGCTTGCGCATGACGCCATCGACCGGCACGCTGACTTCGGCGGTATCGTCTATCGTGCCTTCCTCGTTCGGCATGAACAGTTCCAGCACCAGCTTGCCGCCGCCGCGATTGATGATGTCTTCCGCCTTGAGATAGTGGCGGTGCATCGGCGAGAGCTGGTCCTTGCGCGAGATCATGATCTTTTCGGCATAGAGCATGCCGCCGCCGCGTTTGAGGTCGGCCTGGTTGCCATTGCGCGTGGTAAAGAGGAACAGGCCCAATTCATCGAACTTGCCGAGGCCGTAATCGGTGATGTCCCAGCCCAGGCGCGCATCGACAATGCCGCCGATCTCGCCGCGCCTTGCCTTCATGCCGTCCGGCGTCCAATACGCGAAGGGCGGCAGGATGTAGCCGTGCGAGCGGATGAAGGCGTCCGCCTCGGCAATGATCTCGTTCACGCGCGATCGTTTCATGGCAGCGGCCCCTACTTGTACTTGGCGCAGCCAGATAGCACGCGCCGGGGCAGGCTCGCCAGTGGCTGTCTCAGGCCGGGATGCGGCTCATGACGAGGTATCCGACCCAGCACACGAAGGCGGTGATGCTCGCGCCCCAAGCCATGTCGACAACGGAAACGATGACAGGCCAACCCTTGATCGTTGCAAGGTTGGTCATGTCATAGGTGCCATAGGCGCACAGGCCGAGCAGTGCACCCAGGAATATCGCCTGCCACGGGCTTGCCATCCGCACTGCCGGCACGATGACGAGGATGACAAGGCACAGCGCGTAAAACAGGTAGAACAGCGCCGCCGGCGCCATCAGGAATTCCTCGCGCAGCAGGCCCGAAAGGTGCTTCTGGTAAAAACCCTTCGCCACATAGGCCAGCCAGACGGCATCGATGGCCAGGAACACTGCCGCGACGGCGACCCAGGTGAGCAGATATCGGAGCATTCGGGATTTCCTTCTGGATGGTCCGGAAAACCCGGGCTTGCTGTCGTTTACGTCTCAACGCTGGGTTCAGATCTGCCGGTGAAACGGGATATTTCTGCGATGGAGCGCGCCGCCGCCACGATAGCGCCGAGGGCATGCTTGGGATCGAGGTCGAGATTGTCGGGACCGGGCTCGTAGCGTTCGAGGTAAACCCGAAGCGTTGCGCCTTCCGTGCCGGTGCCGGACAGCCGGTAGACGATCCGGGACCCGTTTTCAAAGAGGATGCGCAAGCCCTGCTGCGCGCTGACCGAACCGTCCACCGGATCGTGATAGGCAAAGTCGTCCCCGGCGCTGATTTTCAGCCCCTCAACCGTCTTGCCGGGCAGTTCCGGCAGGCTTGCGCGAACATGCGCCATCAGCGCCTCGGCTTCGTCCTGCTTCAGGCCCTCATAATCGTGGCGGGCATAGTAATTGCGCCCGAAACGCCGCCAATGGTCCTGCGCGATCGCAACAACGCTTTGGCGGCGCACCGCTAGGATGTTGAGCCACAACAGCACCGCCCACAGTCCGTCCTTTTCGCGCACATGGTCAGAACCGGTACCGGCGCTTTCCTCCCCGCAGATCGTCGCCATTCCTGCGTCGAGCAGATTGCCGAAGAATTTCCACCCCGTGGGCGTTTCATGCATGGGAACGCCCAGCGCCGCCGCGACCTTGTCGGCCGCCGCGCTGGTCGGCATGGAGCGGGCAATGCCCTTGAGGCCGGACACATAGGCAGGGGCCAGATGCGCATTGGCGGCAAGCATCGCAAGCGAATCGGATGGCGTGACGAACATGCCCCGGCCGATGATCAGGTTGCGGTCGCCATCGCCGTCGGATGCCGCGCCAAAGTCGGGCGCTTCCGGGTCCATCATCAGTTCATACAGGTCATGGGCATGCACCGGATTGGGGTCGGGATGACCGCCACCGAAATCCTCCAGCGGCACGCAATTGACGACCGAGCCGGGGCTCGCCCCAAGCCGCCGTTCCAAAATCTCCAGCGCGTATGGTCCGGTCACGGCATGCATCGCATCGAAAGACAACGTGAAGCCATCCTTGAACAAGGCGTGGATGGCGCCGAAATCGAAGAGCTGCTCCATCAGGGCCGCATAGGCCTCGACCGGATCGACGATCTCCACGGTCATGTCCTCGATCCGCGTTGTGCCGCGGCGCGAAAGGTCTATGGCGGGCGCATCGGACAGGCGGTAGGTTTGCACGGCCCTCGTAGCGGCGAAGATCTGGGCCGTCAGCTTTTCCGGGGCCGGCCCGCCGTTTTCGGCGTTGAACTTGATGCCGAAATCGCCGTCCGGACCGCCCGGATTGTGGCTTGCCGAAAGAATGATGCCGCCGAACGCGCCGCGGCTGCGGATGAGGTGAGAAGCCGCGGGTGTCGAAAGAATGCCGCCCTCGCCGACGATGACATGCCTGACGCCGTTGGCCGCGGCTATTGCCAGCACCTTGGCGATTGCCTCGCGGTTGTAGTACCGGCCGTCGCCGCCAAGCACCATGGTGCCATGGGCCGCGCTGCCGAGACAATCGAAGATCGCCTGCACGAAGTTCTCGATGTAATGCGGCTGCTTGAACACGCCGACTTTCTTGCGCAAGCCGGATGTGCCCGGCTTCTGGTCGTCAAAGGGCTTGGTTTGTACGATCTTGATCATGCATCTGCCGGAAGAAGCGGGTGGCGGTTGCCTAATGCGTAACCGGCTTGAGGGTTTCATGCAAATGCGGCGCGGGGCAATCAGCCGCCCGGCAACCGGCGCGGATAAAGGGGCATTGCGCAGGAATTTCGTGAACCGCAAATGCCGCACGAAAATGCGCCATCGAGTTTCGGCACCGGGCGGTCGCGCCGCAACGCCAGCCTTGCCGGATCGGCCTCGGCGAAATGACCGCAAGCCCTGCAGTGTATGGTGATCGTCAAGCCGCGCTCGATCAGGTCTCCAACGGTGACGGGTTCGAAAGCCGGCCTTACTGCATGGATTTGTCTCTTCAAGCGGCGCTCCTTGCGCCGCATGCCCCGTCCTCATCCTAGGAATGTTTTCCGCCAGCTGCAATATCCGCAAAAAGAAAACCCGCCCGTGAGGGCGGGTTCGCGACCTTGCCTGGCTGGATCCCGTCAGCCGTTGACGGCATCCTTGAGCGCCTTGCCCGGGCGGAACTTCGGCGCCTTGGAGGCCGGAACATCGACGGTCGCGCCGGTTTGCGGGTTGCGCGCGGTGGTAGCCTTGCGATCCGCGACGACGAAATTCCCGAAACCGAGCAGACGGACTTCGTCGCCCTTCTTCAAGGCAGAGGTGATGGCGTCCAGCGCGGCGTCGATCGCATCGCTTGCCTGCACCTTGGTGATCCCGGCCTTGTCAGCGACTTCGGCGACGAGTTCGTTCTTGTTCATCTGGTGGTTTCCTTCCATGTAACGAGAAGACAGCACAAAAACCGATGAAGCCGCATGGTCAACCCGCTTTCAGGGAAATATCAACACCCAAGCGCGGATTGAGCGGAATTGGCAGCCAGTTGGGCTGAAATTGGCACAGGATTCTACGAATATCTTACTTTGAAGCGCCCTGAACAGGTCGTGGGAACACGATCTTCCACCCGCCAAGGCTGCATCGATTCGCTCCGCTCCCGTCATGCAGACTGGCGCCGGCGCATGAAAAAAGACCCGGAAACTTGCATTTCCGGGTCTCCTGTTCTTCGGGCCACTCAGTGCGCGGTCGTGGCCGCCGGATCGGAATCGGGGCCGGTCTGGAAGGCGCGGCGTGCCTTCGCCTCGTCCTCTGCGGTCCACTGGATCGCCACTGGCTGGCGTACCAGCGCGTGACGGATGACCTCGTCCATGCGCGAGACGGGAACGATCTCAAGCCCGTTCTTCACATTGTCCGGGATCTCGACCAGATCCTTGGCGTTCTCCTCCGGGATGAGCACCTTGGTGATGCCGCCGCGCAGCGCCGCCAAAAGCTTCTCCTTGAGGCCGCCGATCGGCAGCACGCGTCCGCGAAGCGTCACCTCGCCCGTCATGGCAATATTGGCCTTGATCGGAATTCCGGTCATCAGCGAGGTGATCGCCGTGGCCATGGCGATACCGGCCGACGGGCCGTCCTTCGGTGTCGCGCCTTCCGGCACGTGCACGTGAATGTCCGTCCGGTCGAAGAGCGGAGGCTCGACGCCGAAATCGATGGCCCTCGATCGCACATAGGATGCAGCCGCGGAAATCGACTCCTTCATCACTTCCTTCAAATTGCCGGTGACCGTCATGCGGCCCTTGCCCGGCATTGAAACGCCTTCCACCGTTAGCAACTCGCCGCCGACTTCCGTCCACGCAAGACCGGTGACGACGCCCACCTGGTCGTCCTGCTCCGCCTTGCCATAACGGAAGCGCGGAACGCCGAGGTAGCCTTCGACATTGTCTGCATCGACCCGAACAGACTTGCGCACGCCCTTGAGGATTTCCGTCACCGCCTTGCGCGCCAGCTTTTGCAACTCGCGCTCAAGGTTTCGCACGCCCGCCTCGCGAGTGTAGCGCTGGATCAGGATGCGGATCGCCTCGTCGGTGATCTTGAACTCCTTGTCGGCGAGCGCATGGTCCTTGATCGCCTTGGGCAGCAAATGCCGCCTTGCGATCTCGACCTTCTCGTCCTCCGTGTAGCCGGCGATGCGGATGATCTCCATGCGGTCCATCAACGGGCCGGGAATGTTCAGCGTGTTCGCCGTCGTCACGAACATCACGCCCGAAAGGTCGTAGTCGACCTCGAGGTAATGGTCGTTGAAGGTGTGGTTCTGTTCAGGATCCAGCACCTCCAGCAGGGCCGAAGACGGATCGCCGCGGAAATCCATGCCCATCTTGTCGATCTCGTCGAGCAGGAAGAGTGGATTGGTCTTTTTTGCCTTCTTCATCGACTGGATCACCTTGCCGGGCATCGAGCCGATATAGGTGCGCCGGTGACCGCGAATCTCGGCCTCGTCGCGCACGCCGCCCAGCGCCATGCGGACATATTCACGTCCCGTGGCCTTGGCGATCGACTTTGCGAGCGAGGTCTTGCCGACGCCCGGAGGTCCGACAAGGCACAGGATCGGGCCCTTGATCTGCTTCGACCGGCTTTGTACCGCCAGGTACTCGACGATGCGCTCCTTGACCTTCTCAAGCCCGTAATGATCCTCCTCGAGGATCTTTTCCGCAAGCTTGATGTCGGTCTTCACCGCCGAGCGGCGGCCCCAGGGAATGCCGAGCAGCCAGTCGAGATAGTTGCGTACGACTGTGGCTTCGGCCGACATCGGGCTCATTTGCTTGAGCTTCTTGAACTCGGCATTGGCCTTCTCGCGCGCTTCCTTCGAAAGCTTGGTCTTGGCGATGCGGTCCTCGAGCTCGCCGAGCTCGTCGCGGCCCTCATCGTCGCCCAGTTCCTTCTGGATCGCCTTCATCTGCTCGTTGAGGTAATACTCGCGCTGGGTCTTCTCCATCTGCCGCTTGACGCGGCTGCGGATGCGCTTTTCCACCTGCAGGACGGAAATCTCGCTTTCCATAAGGCCGAGCACATGTTCCAGCCGCTCCTTGACGGAGAAAATGCCGAGGATCTTCTGCTTGTCCGGAATCTTGATCGCGAGGTGCTGCGCGACCGTGTCGGCCAGTTTCGAGTACTCCTCGATCTGCGTCACGGCCGAGACAACCTCGGGCGATACCTTCTTGTTCAGCTTGACGTAGTTTTCGAACTCCGAAACGACGGAACGCGCCAGCGCCTCGACCTCGGTCGGATCGTCGTCGCTGTCTGCAACAACCTCGGCGCGCGCCTCGTGGAAATCCGTGCGCGCGGTGAATTCACTGACGCGGGCGCGCGAAACACCCTCGACCAGGACTTTCACGGTGCCGTCCGGCAGCTTGAGAAGCTGCAAGACGGTCGCGAGCGTGCCGGTTTCGAACAACGCCTCAGGCGCCGGATCATCGTCGCTGGCGTTCTTCTGCGTGAAAAGCAGAATCTGCCGGTCGGAGTTCATCACTTCCTCGAGGGCGGCGATCGATTTCTCGCGGCCCACGAACAACGGCACGATCATGTGGGGGAAGACTACGATGTCGCGAAGCGGCAGAAGCGGAAATACTTCGCCCGTTCCCAACCCGATTTGTTTGCCGGTCTTGCTCATTTGCGTCACCTTCGTGCCTGCGGAGAGGGTGGGAGAGCCCCCTTCCGAATCTCTATTCTAATGCCTGCTCGCGCCAATCACAGCACATGAACTTATCTTTTCCCGCCCGGCCTTTGCCGGACGGCTTGCCCATGAGCCATGCTGTTGAGGGTTGATCGGACTATTCGGGACGGCGTACCGCCCCACGGTGTGATGGCTTCTTGCAGGTCCATGTTGACCAATATCTGGTACCCGCAACCTCGCGGTTCAAGTGCGATGCACACGTTGGAAATCTGTTGCCTGAAACGAAAAGAGCCCGCCTTTCAGCGGGCCCCTGTTGTTGCCGAGAAAGCGTTCGTTCAGGCGCTCGCTTCCTTTTCCATCTTCTTTTCCGCGTAAATGTACAGCGGGCGGGCGTTGCCGTTCACCACTTCGTCGGAGATGACCACTTCCTGGACGCCTTCCAGCGATGGC
>JBGSJA010000303.1:0-1757 GCA_041742235.1 Salaquimonas sp.
CCGGCGCCTGCGCGCTGACCGGGCCACCAGCAACCGCAGTTGCCAGCATCGACAAGGCCGCCGCAGCGGCCAGCCGGCCGACCGAAAACGCGCGCCAAAAATTCATCTGGACAGCCTCCGCATCGATAAAATTATATACGATATCGATCAAATGTAATCGTTGATCTTCATCATGGCCGAAATTTGCGCGAATGCGGTGAGTGGTGTCCGAAGCCGCCTTTGGCCACACTGAAAATCGCAAGCTCTCATCAATTCGGCTAAGAAAGCGAAACTACCGATACGGCAAGGTTGCGCCCGCGCAATCTTTGCGTTTGACTATCGCTGACCGGAACCGGACACGGCCAAGATGTCCGGCGGGACGGGAGGAGCATGAGCGCAGGGTCCGGCATGGCCGCCTCGCAAGAGGCATTGGCGACTTTTCCGCAATATCTTTTGCTGAACGCGATCCGCTTTGCCGGTCGCACCGCCATGCGCCACAAGGACTACGGCATATGGCAAAGCTGGACCTGGTCCGAAATGGCGGAAGAGATCGCCCGGTTCTCCATCGGCCTTGGCCAACTCGGCCTGAAGTCGGGAGACCGGGTTGCCATTGTTGGCCAGAACCGCCCCCGCCTCTACTGGACCTTTTGCGCCGTGCAGGCACTCGGGGCCATTCCGGTGCCGGTCTATGCCGACAGCGTCGCCGACGAGATGGTCTATGTGTTGAACCATGCCGAAGTCGCGATGGCAGTGGTGCAGGACCAGGAGCAGGTCGACAAATTGCTTTCCATGGGCGATGCGCTGACGGGGCTGCGCCTCATCATCTATGACGAACCGCGCGGCCTGCGCGACTATGACCATTCGCAGCTGCAATCCTTCGCGCAAGTGCAGGCTGCCGGGCAGGCTGCGATCGAAAGCGGTGCAAAGACGCCGTGGCTGAAAGGCATCGCGGCCGCCAAGGGCTCGGACCTTTCGGTTATGCTCTACACCTCGGGAACGACCGGCAAGCCCAAAGGCGTGATGCTGAGCTTCGACAATCTTGTCATTTCGGCGCGCAACGGCAATGTCTTCGATGCGCTCTCGGGTGATGAGGTCGTGCTTGCCTATTTGCCGCTCGCCTGGGTGGGCGATCACGTGTTCACCTATGCGCAGGCTTATGTCGCCGGTTATTGCGTGTGCTGTCCCGAGGGCCCGCAAACCATCAACGAGGACAGGCGCGAGATCGCGCCGACCTACTTCTTCGCCCCGCCAAGGGTGTTCGAGACCATGCTCACCCAGATCATGGTGCGCATGGAGGATGCGAGCCGCTTCAAGAAGCGCATGTTCGACTATTTCATGGAGCATGCACGCCGCACGGGCGAGCCTATACTCAACGGCAAGCCGGTGCCGGTTTGGGACCGGATCAAGTACCGGCTCGGCGAATTCCTCGTTTACGGGCCGCTGAAGAACCGCATGGGCTTTTCCAACATGCGCGTCGGCTATACGGCCGGGGAAGCCATCGGGCCTGAAATCTTCCGCTTCTACCGCTCGCTGGGGCTGAACCTGAAGCAGCTCTACGGACAGACCGAGGCCAGTGTTTACATCACCGCCCAGCCGGACGGCGAAATTCGCGCCGACACGGTTGGCAAGCCGTCGCCGGGGGTCGAGATCAAGATCGCCGACAGCGGCGAGGTGCTGTATCGCTCGCCCGGCGTCTTCCTCGGCTACTACAAGAACGAGGATGCCACCCGCAGCACCAAGACCGCCGACGGCTGGGTGCATACGGGCGATGCCGGCTT
>JBGSJA010000304.1:0-4566 GCA_041742235.1 Salaquimonas sp.
TTTGTCATTAAATCACTATCCGAAGTCACTAGTTTGGCGACGTCGGCGTCAGACCCGAAAGCTGTGAAAGCGGTTTTCCTGCCGATCCAGACGAGTGAACCCAACTCACGAATGAAACGGGAGAATTACCGTGAAAACTACCCATTTTGCAGGCGTTGCCTTTGGCGCGCTGATGATTGCCATCGCGGGGCCGGCAGCGGCGCGCGACCAGATCAAGATCGTCGGATCGTCGACGGTGTTCCCATACTCGCAGGCTGTTTCCGAAGAATTCGCGAACAAGTCCGGCAAGCCGGCGCCTGTTCTTGAATCGACCGGAACCGGCGGTGGCTTCAAGGCCTTCTGCGCAGGCGTCGGTGAAGAGCATGCCGACATCACCGGTGCTTCGCGCGCCATCAAGGAATCGGAAGTCAAGCTCTGCGCAGACAATGGCGTAGTGGACATTTCCGAGGCGCTGATTGGCTATGACGGTCTGTCGATTGCCCATTCCCGCAGCGGTCCTGAGCTCAATCTCACTGAAGAGCAGGTCTACAAGGCCCTCGCCGCAGAACTTCCGGATGGCAAGGGCGGCTTCATGGCCAACCCGAACAAGAAGTGGTCGGACATCGACGCTTCGCTTCCGGCAGTCGAAATCCTCGCCTTCGGTCCTCCGCCGACCTCCGGTACGCGCGACGCGTTCGTCGAGCTCGTCATGCATGACGGCTGCTCGGGCCTCGAAGGCATGGCCGATCTCAAGAAGGCTGACGAAAAGAAGTGGAACGAAGTCTGCTCGCGCATGCGCCAGGACGGCCCCTTCGTCGAAGCCGGCGAAAACGACAACCTGATCGTGCAGCGTCTTGAAGCCGATGCGAACGCAGTCGGCATCTTCGGATACTCGTTCCTGTTCGAAAACAGCGACAAGCTCAAGGCAGTGAAGATCAATGGCGTCGAGCCAACCTTCGCCACCATCTCTGACGGCTCCTATCCGGTTGCCCGTCCGCTGTACTTCTACGTCAAGAACGCACACCGCGACGTGATCCCGGGAATGAAGGAATTCCTCGTGGAGTACATGTCGGAAGCAGCGCTGGGTCCGGACGGCTACCTTGCTGAACGCGGCCTCACCCCGCTGGCTGACGACAAGCGCGCGGCCGTTGCCTCGGCAGTCGTCGAAGGCAAGAAGATGGGCATGTAAGATGCCTTGCTGCCCGCCCCTTACCGGGGCGGGCAGTTGTTTACAGTCAACTCGCCGTGAGGAAAAGAAATGCTGCTTTATGTCCTGTTGTTCCTGGCATTGGCGACAGCGGCAGCTGCCTTGATTTCCTATGCAAGGGCCAAGTCCTCGTTTTCACAACCGGGCGCCAAGGCTCACTCAAGGCCGATCTATCATGCGCTCAACGCAGCGATCTGGACTGGTGTTCCGGCATTCGTATTTCTGGTCCTTTGGCTGTTCATCAACGACAACATCATCAATGCCATTGTCGTGTCGCAGGTGCCGGGCATCGAAGCCATGGACGCGTCGCAGCGCGGCATCATCCTCAGCGAGATACGCCAGACCGCGGCTGGCAAGGCCTTCGTTGAAATCCGTCCCGAAGTGGCCGCTGCCGCCGAGCGCCTGAACGGACTGATCCGCATCTCGCAGGCAGTGATGGTGGTTGCGGCGCTCGCGCTTTCCATTTTTGGAGCCTTCTTCGCGTTCCGTCTGATCGCGCGCCGGTTCAGGGCGCGCCACAGCGTCGAGAGGTCCATCACCTGGTTCATGCTGTTTGCTTCGCTTGTCGCAATCCTTACAACCGTCGGGATCGTAGTGTCCCTCATCTACGAAGCCTCCGCATTCTTCGCACTGGTTCCAATCCATGAATTCCTGTTCGGGACGCGCTGGGAGCCGCAAATCGCCATCCGCGCCGATCAGGTCGCGGGACAGGGCGCTTTCGGGATGATCCCGGTATTGTTCGGCACGATCGTCATTTCATTGCTCGCAATGGCGGTCGCAGTGCCAGTCGGCATCTATTCTGCCATCTATCTTACAGAGTATGCCAATCCGCGCGTTCGTGCCGTCGTCAAGCCGCTGCTTGAAATCCTCGCCGGAATTCCAACCGTGGTCTACGGCTTCTTCGCTGTCCTTACGGTTGCGCCGCTGATCCGCACGCTCGGATTGAGCATGGGTATTTCTGCTGCTCCCAACAGCGCTTTGGCTGCAGGCGGGGTGATGGGTATAATGCTCATTCCCTTTATTTCGTCCATCTCCGATGATGCGCTTGCCGCGGTGCCGCGCTCCATGCGCGAGGGCTCATATGCACTGGGCGCAACGAAGAGCGAGACCATCACGAAGGTTTTGTTGCCGGCGGCGCTTCCCGGTATCGTCGGCGGTGTATTGCTGGCCCTCAGCCGCGCGATCGGGGAAACGATGATTGTTGTCATGGCCGCCGGCCTGATCGCGACTATGACGCTCAATCCCTTCGATGCGGTAACCACCGTCACGGTTCAGATCGTGACACTGCTGATCGGCGATGCGGAATTCGACAATCCAAAGACCCTTGCCGCATTCGCGCTGGGCCTCATGCTGTTCATCATCACGCTTGGCCTCAACCTGATAGCGCTGCACACGGTGCGCAAGTACCGGGAGAAGTACTGATGACCTTGGCAAACGTCCCGGCAGATTTGGCAACCGGATCTGCGGTCACATGGAAGTCCGAAGAGATGCAGCGCCGGCGCAAGGCCCGATACGCCGCTGACCGCCGGTTGCAGTGGTATGGCATGGCCGCCATTGCCTTTGCGCTGGGTTTCCTGGCGATTTTGGTCGCAACGCTGTTCTACACCGGTTCGCGCGCATTCACGCAGACCGAGGCACGCGTCGAGATTGATCTTTCCACGGCCAACCTTGACCAGGCCAGTTTGATGGATGCCGATTGGCGCAATATTACGCGCGACGCGCTTCGCAAACTTGCCCCGGACCTTCCGCGCACGGATGAGCGGGCCTTCTTCTCGCTGTTCACCAACAACGCCCAATATATCATTCGGGATGCGGTGATTGCAGACCCTGCCCGCCTGAAGGGAACGTCAAGCTTCCAGATCCCGCTATCTGACCCGATCGACCAGCTTGCCAAAGGCCTGTTCGACCGCAATCTGCCGGAAGACCAGCGCCGTGTGACCGATGTCCAGATTGCGCTGTACGACCAGATCGTGGCCAAGGGACTTGTCAGCCAGCCAATCAACTGGGGCCTGATCTTCAATTCCGACAGCCGCTTTCCGGAACTCGCGGGCCTCGCAGGCGCTATCGCCGGGTCTTTCTGGGTGCTTCTGGTCTGCTTCATCCTCAGCTTCCCGCTGGGTATCGCGGCGGCGGTCTATTTGGAGGAGTTTGCGCCGAAGAACCGCTGGACCGACCTCATCGAGATCAACATCAACAATCTCGCGGCAGTTCCATCGGTAGTGTTCGGCTTGCTTGGCCTTGCCGTGTTCCTGGGTTGGTTCGGCCTTCCGCGCTCCGTGCCGCTTGTCGGCGGCATGGTGCTCGCCCTGATGACCTTGCCCACGATCATCATCGTGACCCGTGCTGCACTCAAGCAGGTTCCCACTGCGATCAGCGAAGCGGCGCTGGGCATCGGAGCGTCCAAGCATGAGGTCATCGCCCATCACATGCTGCCGCTTGCGATGCCGACGATCCTGACCGGAACGATCATCGGCCTTGCACAGGCGCTTGGCGAAACAGCGCCGCTGCTGCTTATCGGGATGAATGCCTTCATCACCAGCCCTCCGGCAGGCGTGATGGATGCATCCACCGCGCTTCCGACACAAATCTACATCTGGGCCGACAGTCCGGAGCGCGGGTTCGTTTCGCGCACCTCCGCAGCCATCCTTGTGTTGCTCGGATTTCTGATCACGATGAACGCAATCGCAATCTTCCTGCGCCAGCGGTTCGAGCGGCGCTGGTAAATTGGGGAGAAACAGGAAGTGAACGTCATGACAGAAACCCAAACCGAATCACTCCTGGCCAATCGCACGGGTGCGCACAGCGTCAAGATGCTCGGCGAAAAGGTCAGTGTCTTCTATGGTCCGAAACAGGCGCTGTTTGATGTCGATCTCGACATACGCAAGAATGAGGTTACCGCGCTGATCGGGCCTTCGGGATGCGGAAAATCCACTTTCCTGCGTTGCTTGAACCGGATGAACGACACCATCGAAAATTGCCGGGTTGCGGGAAACATCACGCTGGACGGAGAGGACATCTACGACCGCGCCGTCGACGTTGTGGAACTGCGGGCGCGGGTAGGAATGGTGTTCCAGAAGCCCAACCCGTTCCCGAAGTCGATCTTCGAGAACATTGCCTACGGCCCAAGAATTCACGGGCTGGCGCGCGGCAAGTCCGAACTTGAGGAGGTCGTTGTTACCAGCCTTCAGAAGGCCGGGCTCTATGACGAGGTCAAGGACCGGCTTCTCGAGCCCGGCACAGGTCTGTCCGGTGGCCAGCAGCAGCGACTGTGCATTGCGCGCGCCATTGCCGTCAGCCCCGAAGTCATCCTGATGGACGAACCCTGCTCGGCGCTTGACCCGATCGCGACCGCCAAGGTCGAGGAACTCATCAGCGAGTTG
>JBGSJA010000305.1:0-15122 GCA_041742235.1 Salaquimonas sp.
TTTGCATAGGAACAGTCGCCATGCCGCATTTCCAGCGCCTGCTTCTGGGGCCGGATGCGGGAAGCGCGCCGCGGCGAATTCGAGTCCACCGTCGACAATGCCGCTGCTACCCGCAAGCGCCGGATGCAGGCGATCTTCGCGGCCGCCCAAAGCCATGGCGTGCATCAGGCGGTCGCAGTGGCTGCATATGAACGAACCCAGCAAGAGATCAACCACGCCCGCCAGTCCTGGCGCGACGCCCGCGAAGAGGCAGTTGCGGCAAGCAAGCGTGCCACAATGGCACAACGCGAACTGGCACGCGCCATGCAGGTCGAGGAGAAGGTCCGCCTCCTCGCCCGCAACCTGTTTCAACGCGAGAATGAGGAAGCGGCCCGTCAGGAATAGATACGGAAGAGGGGCAAATGACTTCCGAGCACACAGCGCAACCGCGCGGCGGCCGCATTGACGGCTTGTTGGACCAGCTATCCAAGAAATCCGCGCAGTACATGGAGCGCCAGGCTACACGGCCGAAAAGCGGGCCTGTTCCCACGCCCGTGGCGACGCATGCCACGATCTACGGGCAATATGCCGCGGACGCCGGGAATCACTACGATCGCGCATCACCCGTTCCCGCTTTCGACAGCGCTCCTGCCGCGACCCGCTTCACGCCTTCTGCGCAGTTTCAGACGGATTGGCTCGATGTCGTCGCGCCCATGGCTTTCGAGACGGGAGGCCGCCGCTGCGAAGTCGAAACAGCCTCAGGGAACGGCCGGCGCCCCGGTGCGAACGGTTGGACGCTGGTGCAAGGCACGTTGAACGGCGAACCGTTCACCGTCTTTGCCGGAAGCGGGTTTTTTGAAACGCTGCTCATGGGTTGGGATGGCGAGTTGCGCTCGCTGCCCGCCCATCCAGCCGACGCTGCTTTGGCGCTCGAAGTGGTGCTCGAAAAGGTCATCCGCGCCATCGAGATTCGTTGCAGCCAGACAATCGACCTTGTCTCTGCTGTCACCGTTGCAACGCTCCCCGACCTGCCATGGTTGTCGGTGGTTATCCGCAGCGGCAAGGATGCGGCCAGCGGGGGAATATCCGCTGGTCCCAATGCCGGCCGTATCCTCGAAGCATTCACCGCACAGAACCTTCATCCAGGCGAAAGGTCGTTCGACAAGACCCTGCTCGTCAAGATCGGCCCGATTGCCATGGCGACCGAGCATGTCCATCGCTCGCGTCCAGGCATCACGATCGATTGCGGTGCTGATCCATCGGCCGAGGTGCTGGGCATATTGGAGCGGTCCGATGGTTCGTTCTGGCCGGTCAGCGTCGAGGATGAGGCGGTGCGCGTCAGCGGTCCGCTGCAAAAACCGCTATCCGCCAATCCTGGCAAAGGCACCACGCTGGTGTCGCTTTGCATAGGTTCGGTCAGCATGCCCCATTTCCAGCGCCTGCTGCTGGGGCCGGACGTCAGAGTTCCGGTAAAGCGAATCCCCGGCAATATCGCCGAGTTTCATGTGGGGCGCAAAGCGCTGATGCATGGCGGGCTTGATGTGATCGATGGCAGCCTAGTCCTCAACATTTCCGGCAATGGCGCAGTACAATGATGGCCGACAACTCATTCGGGATCGTCGTCCTCTTGATGACGACGGCATTCCTGCCGATCCTTGCCGTCACGGTTACCGCCTTCGCCAAGATTGCCGTGGTGATTTTCATCGTGCGCAACGCGCTGGGCATCCAGCAGCTGCCGCCAAACATCATACTCTATGCGCTGAGCCTGATCCTGGCGGTCTATGTCGCCATGCCGGTGCTGCACCAAGGCTATGAAGCGCTGGAGGCGCGCAACTTCCAGTTCAACTCCCTGGCGGAATGGCAGGAGGCCGGCGACACTGTCGGCGTGCCGTTGCGGGAATTCCTTACCAAGCACACGGACAACGAACAGCTGGCGTTCTTCAAGAACTCCACCACCACGATCTGGGGCGAGAAATACGCGGCGAATGTCAGCGAGACTGCCTTCACCATTCTCGTTCCGTCCTTCCTGCTGACGGAACTGACCCGCGCCTTCGAAATCGGCTTCCTGCTCTATTTGCCATTCGTCGCGGTGGATCTCATCGTTACGACGGTGCTGGTCGCACTCGGCATGATGCAGGTGCCGCCCACAACCATTGCCGTGCCGTTCAAGTTGATGCTCTTCGTCTTCCTCGACGGTTGGACGAAGCTTATCCACGGCCTCATCCTCAGCTACGCGTAGGGAGTGCTTCGATGCAGCCGGCGATCCTCAGCTCCGCGCTTTATGAAATTCTCTACTACACGGCGATCTTCGTCACCCCGCCGCTGGTGCTGGCAACGGTGATAGCCTTTATCGTCGGCCTGCTGCAGGCGGTGACGCAAATCCAGGAACAGACGCTGCCACAGACGATCAAGATCTTCGCCATCGCCGCGGTGCTTCTGGTATTCGGAACGGCGCTCGCCTCCCCGCTTTACGCCGCGTCCGACAAATTGTTCAGCTCGTTCCACACCTACGAGCCGCGCTGATGCAGGCCCAGCTATCGGCCTACCTGCTTGAATTCGTCACGGGCTGGGCGCCGTTTGTGGTCCTCGCCGCCGCCCGGCCTTTCGGCTTCACCATCCTTTTCGCCGCATTCTACTGGGGCCATGCCGGCAACGGCATGATCCGCATGGCGTTCGCACTTACCCTCGCCCTGCCCGCGCTCGGCCTTGGCGGCCCCATGCCCAGCGTAGCCGATCTGCCTGCGCCGGTTCCGTTGCTCGTCGTCAAGGAGATCGCGATCGGCGCGTTGCTTGGATTCCTTGCATCCGTACCGCTGGCCATCGCAGTCGGCGCCGGGGGAGCCATCGACCTTTACCGGGGCGACAGCATGGGCGCGCCCGATCCCTCGGGAGGACAATCCACTGCAATCACCGACCTCCTGGCAATTACCTCGCTTTGGGTCTTCGCCAATGTCGGCGGCTTCTGGATTTGCGCCGCCATCATCTATTCAAGCTACGAGGTCTGGCCGGTGACCGCCTCGCTGCCGCCGCTGGATGCCGGCATGGACGCAGTGCTCGGCGTTCTCTTGCATATCGTCAAGGGATCGCTGTTGCTGGCCGCGCCCATGCTCATCATCATGTTCGTTTCCGATGTCGCCTTCCTGGCTTCGGCCCGATTCGGCAAGAACATCAACGTGACCTTTCTTTCGTTCGCGGCGAAGGCGCTGGTCGCTGCAATCGCCCTGCCATTTTTCATGTTCGTCGCGCTGCGCGCATTCCGCTCGCAGTATGAGTGGCTGGACAATGTCATTCCCGTTGCGCGCAAGGTGTTCGAATGAGTGACGACAACGAAGAGAAAACGCTTGAACCCACCGACCACAAACTTCGCAAGGCCCGCGAAAAGGGCCAGATTGCCACGAGCCAGGATTTTGTCGGCGCCAGCGTTACCGTTTCGGTGATCATCTACATCCTGTTTGCCTGGCCATCGATGCTGCAAGGCATTGACCAGATCTTTCAGATAACGGTGGATGCCGCGCCGCATACCGGACCAGGCGGCATCATGGGCGCCTTCAACACGGTAACCACCATCCTGGGTGTCATGTTGATACCCTTCGGCATCATTGCGACGCTCGCCGCCATTTTCGCAAACATCATTCATCACAAGGGCATTCCGTTCTCGATGCATCCGGTCACGCCCGATTTCAACCGGATCAATCCGGGACAGATTTTCAAGAAGGTCTTCTCCAAGCGCAATGCGGCGGAGTTCGCGATCTCTCTGCTGCGCATCTCGATATGGTTTGCCATCACGGCGTTGCTCGTCGGGCTCACGGCGCCGCAGATCCTCGCATCAACCATGTGCGAAGGTCCCTGCGTGCTCGACGTCGCGATGCGGGTGCTCGCCATTCTCGTTGTTGCGATGGTGATCATGCTGATCGTTTTCGGACTGGGCGACCTGCCGATCCAGAATGCCCTTTTCCGCCATGAGCAGAAAATGGGGCATCGGGAAATGACGCGCGAGATGAAGGACACGCTCGGCAACCCCGAATTCAAGTCGCACAGGCGCAATCACCATCGTGAATCCGTCGAAAATCCCGGTGGGGGCGGATCGCGACAAAAGTCGTCAGAATCCATAATCCTTTCCGGGCCTTCCTGCGCAATCGCGATCTTCTATCATGCCAAGGAATCGCCGGTCCCCGTGGTGATCGCGCGCCACAGCGGCTCCACCCTTCGTGCAGCCATCGCCAGCGCCGCAGCCTCTGGCGTGCCCGTCGCCGAAGACGCAGCACTGGCTAACGACTTGTTCCAGACCGTGGCGCAAGGCAGCGCCATCCGCGAGCGCCATTTCGCCCGCATCGCCCAGCATCTTGTCAACGCCGGACTGATTTGATTTCCATGACAGGAGCGGAAACCCTTGCTGAGCCTGCACCGCGCTTTCGCCGCGCGACGGCGCAAGACGCGCTGGCGCTTGCCGGTCTGATCGACCTGTCCAATGCCGGCGCGGACCGTCCCGACTTTGAACGCGCGGTCGCAAACGTGCTTGTGCCCGGTTCGGATGTCGGCTTCGACAACGCGGTGATCCTGGAGATGTTCGGTACAGCGGTCGCGGCCATGATTGTCAATCCATTGCCGGCGGGACCTGTTGATCTTGCCGCGGTCGAAACGCTGCATTTGCCCTTCGAGATGCTGAAGGCGCAGGCCGGCGGCCAACTCTACTTGCGCAATATCGCAGTTCTGCCGCAGCACAGGGGAAAAGGCTACGGCTCCGCGCTGGCGAGCCTGGCGCTGGACATGGCCAGTCTTGGCTGCCTGCCGGGCCTTTGCGCAGTGGTGCATCGCCACAACCAAGCCATGCGAACGCTGATGACCGCCAGGGGATTGGCGGTCGTTGCCAGCGGCTTCCTGCCGTCGCATCCGGATTTCCCCAGTGGCGTCGATATCGACCTGTGGTCAATCAGCTTAGGCGTGTCCGATGGAATTCCGGCCTGATGCTCTTAACGCCGGTCGGCTACAAACGGCACAACCCCGGAGCGGTTAAGCCCCGGAGATGTCTACCGCTTCGCGGATTGCCGATTACTGGGCGCGCTGTTTCAAGGCGTAGAGCTCCGCGCCCCTGACGGTCGTGATTTCCAGTGTCTTTTGGGCCTGCGCTATTGCGGTATCGAACGCTGCCTGAAGCTGCTGGTTGCCATCGGCAGCGACGCTTGCGTTTGCATTCGTTCCAGTTCCCGCCGCTACAGTGTTGCCGGTTCCGGTTTCCGCCGCTACTGCGTTGCCGGTTCCAGTTCCCGCCGCTACCGTGTTGACGATTCCGTTTGTTGCCGTTGTGTTTTGCATCTTGTTTCACACCTCATCTTGGACTGTTGAAACGCCGGCGGGCTGACTGCCCGCCGGCTTCTTGAGCGTTAGGCCGCGGAAACTTCCTTTGCATCCACTACCTGTTGATTGGCGGCACTACCGTCGATCGTCCAGTTGGTGCCGGATTTGACCGCCGTGAAGGCGCCGTCATCAGTTGCCGCATCGAGCTCGTCGCCATTGGCTGACTGCGAAACCGCGAGATTGTTGTCTCCGTCATAGCCCATGCCGAGTCCGGTCACCGTCATCGCATCCTTGCCCTTGGTGATGGTAAGCGACGAACTCAGCGTCATGCCTTGGGCGAAGGGCACGGTTCCGACCGTGATCTTGGTTCCATCCTCAAGCTGGAACGTTGCGTTCTTCTTGAAGTCAAAATCGGTTGTTCCGTCATTGCCTGCGTCGACATGCGGATCGCCCCACACTCGCGTCTGGCTGTCATCACAAGTATCGACAATCGTCCAGGTCGAATTCGATTCATCAAGATCGATCCGGTAACGTTCGCCGAGCGTGATGGTCGCCTTGCCGTCCTTCACCTCAGTGGCTGTCCATGCCGACTCGTGAGCATCTTCCGTCACTGTCGTGTCCGTGGTGTCGGTCGTCTCGGTCTCGTGCGTGGTTTCCGTGGTTTCGGTCGTGTCCGTAGTTTCGGTCGTGTCCGTGGTCTCGGTCGTGTCCGTGGCGTCGGTCGTCTCGGTCTCGTGCGTGGTTTCCGTGGTTTCGGTCGTGTCTGTAGTTTCTGCCGTGTCGGTAGTCTCGGTCGTGTCGGTAGTCTCGGTCGTGTCCGTGGTGTCGGCCGTATCCGTCACATGCGAGGTGTCCGTGGTGTCGGTCGTGTCCGTGGTGTCGGTCGTCTCGGTCGTGCCGCCGTCCGTCCCGGTTGCCGTGTTCGTGCCTGACGAATTGCCGTCCAACAATTGCTGAAGCTTGAGTTTAACGTCTGCGAGCTCCCGCTTGATATCTTCATATTTGGCGGACCCCGCCTTGTCGCCACAATTGCCTGATTGCGAACCTTCAAGCCGTTCGATCACCTTCTCACGCAACGAATTCCTCAGTCCGTGGCCGGAACGCCTGTGGCAGGCTCGCCCCTCATCAGGCAGCCTATGCCTTTCGCCGTGACCTTGATCAGCCTTGTCGGCCCCGCGCTTGGCGTGGCACATGCTGCGTTGAAAGCGGTCAGAATCGTGGTCGCGCTTGTGCGCCGAATGGTGTGCAGATGAATTGTGGCACCCTTTTGCGGATACCGCTCCCGTTCCTGTGGTCATGACTAACTCCTGGTTACACGGGCAGGCTCGCTTGCCCACCATGGAAGTCAAAATGCCCTTTTCAGAATGCGAAGTTTATTGGGTCAAACTACTGTATGCGTCGGGTTTGATTACCTACGGCGTAGGTAGTGCCGTGCACCGGCACGCCCGCGTGCAATATTTCTGTATCTGCGGGAACCATCGTGCCGGTGGCGCGTTTGGAGCGCGGCAGCCGTCGCGGCCAAGGCACGGCCGCGCGTGGGGCCGGCGGGAACTCCATGAACCGGAACGGACTTTCCATACTCTATCAACTGACAGACCGGCTTTACCGCGCGCAATCGAATGGCGAAGTGTTCGAGGCAGCGCTGGATGCAATCACCCAGTCGCTCGGTACGCGGGCATCCATCCTGCTTTTCGACGACTGCGACATCATGCGCTTCGTTGCCTGGCGCGGACTGTCCGACGGTTATCGGGCCGCTGTCGACGGTCACTCGCCTTGGCGTGCCGGGGAACATGATCCCGATCCGATCTATGTCGAGGACATTCTCGATACCGGCGAACCCGGCTGGCTGAAGGAATGCATCGTGTCGGAAAACATTCGTGCGCTTGCCTTCATTCCGCTTGTGGCCAAAGGCCATGTCATCGGCAAGTTCATGACCTATCACCCCGATCCGCATGTGTTCTCGGCGCAAGAGCGCGAATTCGCGCTGACGATAGCACGGCAGGTCGGCTTCAGCCTGGAGCGGTCCAATGCCGAGCGGGACCGGAGCGCGACCGAAGACGAACTTCGACTGTCGGAAGAGCGATTTCGCATGATGGCCGAGGATGCGCCGGTCATGATCTGGGTCAGCGACGAGCATGGGCGGTGCCTGCACCTCAATCGCATGCTGCGCGGTTTCTGGGGCGTCGCCGAAGATGAGATCGCGCGCTTCGACTGGCGCACGACCATGCATCCGCAAGACACCACGCACATTTCCGAAGCAATCGGCGCAGCGCTGCGGAACCAGAAGGGAGCCTCGATAAAGGGACGCTATCTGTGGTCTTTCGGAGGGTATCGGGTCCTGCAGACCGAGGCCCGTCCCGTTTTTTCGGCCAAGGGCGAGTTCAAGGGCATGATCGGGGTCAATGTCGACATTACCGACCGCGAGATCTCCGAAAAGGCCCTACGCGAAAGCGAACAGCGTTTCCGCGACCTGGCTGAAGCGATGCCGCAACTGGTCTGGACTTCGGACTCACTTGGAAATGTCGAGTACTGGAATTCGCGAATAAAGAGTTTCACGCCTGACCATGGCGGCGGTGGCGGCGCCTATCGCTGGGAGGCATTGCTGCATGAGGACGACCTTCCGGCAACTGCGGCAGCCTGGCGCCAGGCCGTCTCTCGCGGCGAGGCGTTCCAGTTCTCGCACCGGCTGAAAATGGCCGATGGAAGCTTCCGGTGGCATCTTAGCCGGGCAAACCCCGCCTTTGACAGCCTTGGCGGCATCTCCCGCTGGTATGGAACGGCAACCGACATCCATGACCTGCGCCTTGCCGAAGAGCGGCTTCGGGAAAGCGAGCAGCGTCAGCGCATCGCAGTTTATGCCGCCGGCCTCGGCGTCTTCGAATGGAATGTCGATGAAGACCGCACCGTGTTCGGTAATGACCGGATGTACGAGATTTTTGGCCACACACCCGCGGACGGCACAGTCACATACAGCGAATTCATCAAGTCTTATGTCCATCCCGACGACCTTGAGCGGGTGGAGGCGGCGTTGCGTGAAGCCGCCCGTCCCAATGCGCTCATGCAGCTTTCTTGCAGGATTTTCCGCCGCTCGGACAGCCAGGTTCGCTGGCTGGACGTGGCGGGAAGGTTCGTTTTCGCAGCAGATGGCAAGCCTGACCGCCTGATTGGCGTCGTCGCGGACGTGACCGACCGGCGCGCCACCGAAGAGCACCGCAAGCTGCTCGTCAACGAATTGAACCATCGCGTCAAGAACACGCTGTCCGTCGTACAAGCGCTTGCCCAGCAGACATTCCGCACCGACCGCGGCGAGGATCCGCGCGTTGCCGTCTTCGACGGACGGCTATCGGCTTTGGCCCATGCGCATTCACTGCTCTCCAGCGAAAATTGGGAGACCGCCGATCTTGCCGATGTGGCGCGACGTTCCCTGCTGACGCGCGGTCCGCAAAAAGCGCGGATCAATCTGCAGGGGCCTGCCGTCACATTGCGGCCCAAACAGGCCGTCACAATGGCGATGGCTTTGCATGAACTCTACACAAACGCGGTCAAATACGGCGCATTGGCCAATGATCTTGGCAGGGTGGAATTGCTGTGGAGCGTCAAGGGCAATGGCGGAAGGTTCCTCGATCTCGTGTGGACCGAGAGCGGCGGGCCTCCTGTAAGGCAGCCGTCCCGCCGGGGATTCGGTTCCAAGATGATAACCCAGGCACTCAAATCCGAATTGGGAGCGGTCGTGGACATGGACTTCAGGGCGGATGGCCTTGTGTGCCATATCGAAGCGCCATTGGCTGAAACCGGAGGAAGGTCATGAGCGGCGTGCTCCTCGGCAAGCGGATACTGGTTCTCGAGGACGAGTTCCTGATAGCTCTGGAGGCCAGCGAAGCGCTGGCAGATTTCGGCGCGACAGTGGTGGGTCCCGCGCATGACATCGAAACCGCGCTGGAACTCGTCCGCTCCAGCGCCATCGATGCGGCATTGCTGGACGTCAATATAAGCGGGGCATTGAGCCTGCCCGTCGCTGCGGCACTCGAGGAAAAGGGCGTCCTGATCATATTCGCCACCGGGTACGGCGACAATCTGGGGACCGGAACTGAAGGCGCCGTCATCGGCAAGCCCTATTCCCGATCGCAGCTCGCCGAAGCATTCGAGCAGCAATTCGCCATTCGTGACGCAGTTTCGCGCGCTGTCTGAACCGGGCTTGCGGGGATTGTCGACTTGAAACGCGGCTGGACCTTTGCGACTGCATTTTTCGCGGCGACCACCGGCATGTTCGTCGGCTGGTCGATCGTGACCGACCGGGCGGCGGCATTGCAGTCCGCGCGCGACCGGACACAGTCGCTTGCCCGCATGATCGTGGCGCACGGCGATACCGCCGTGAACGAAGCCGACAAGATCATCAAATCCGTAGAGGACGATGTCCGGGCCTGGGATTTCACCGACCCCGTGGCTGGCCGTGCCATACACCAGAAAATGAGGAGCCTTCTGACCGGCGATGGCCATATCTCGTCGGCCTGGGTGGTGGATGCCGAAGGCATGAACCGCATCGACACCTGGGGTTATCCGTCCCGCAAGGTCAGTTCCTATTCGCGCGGCTACTTCCAGAAGCACAAGGGTGGCCACCGCGAATTGCTCGTCGGCGGCGATTCCCAGATCGGCACGGTGTCGGGTAAAGAGCGCTTCACGGTCAGCCGCGGGCAGTTCGACGGCGAGGGAAACCTCAACTCCATCATTGTCGTGGGCATTTTTTCCGATGCATTCAACACGCTCTACCAGGAAGTGGCGACCTGGCCGGGGGCGCGCGCCGGCTTCTACACGATGAACGGGGAACTTCTGGCGCGCCTCAAGAACGTGCCGCGCGCCTCGCCGCAATTCATCGCAAAGCTGAAGCAGAATGCGCAAACGCTTGCGTTCGGAACGGCGGAGATCGACGACGTTACCGGGCCGCGGGTGGTTTCGTGGCAGCGCTCCTTCGATCATCCGGACCTGCTTGCATCAAGTTCGCAAATCATTTCCGTGGCGCTGGCGGACTGGCGAAAGCGCTCGGCAGCCACTGCCGCGGTGGGACTCGTGGCAATCAGCCTCTTTGGACTTCTCGCATGGACAAGCCTGCGGGCCGGAGAAGCGCGGCAAGCGGCGCGCCTGAACGAAATGGCGGTTCGCGAGGTGCATCACCGGGTGAAGAACGCCCTGCAACTGATGGTCAGCATGATCGGGCTGCGCATGAGCCACCTTGGCGATCCGCGGACACGCGCCGAACTGGAAGAGGTCTCGGCAAAGATCCGGGCAATCGCGGATGTCCAGGACCTGTTGCAGTCGGCAAACACGCTTGACGTCGTCGATCCCGGAGCACTTTTGGGCCGGCTCTGCGCCCAGCTTCAAAAGGGTTATGACGGCAGGATCATCTATCGTGGAGAGGCCGGCCACGCCATCAACGCCGTCACCGCGACTTCCCTTGCCATCATCGTCAATGAACTGGTCACCAACGCCATGAAGCACGGGCACGGCGTGATCGAGGTGGAATGTGACATTGCCCGCCAAAGCATCGACCTGACCGTTTCCGACAACGGCCCCGGACTGCCCGAAAACTTCGATGTCAATGGCAATGAGCGTTTCGGCCTTCGCATCGCCAAGACCATGGCCGACTCGATCGGCGCGCGCCTGACTGCAAGCAATGGCGCCAGCCGCGGAGCGACCTTCCGGCTGGAACTTCATGAAGCGCTAGCCGGCCCGGCCTGAACTGACCGGACCTCCCTGCGCCGGGGCCTAACGCTTGATCGCCCGGCCCACGGCAATGAGAATGACCGCCCCGATGAAGCCGGCGACGAGATAGCCGATCCATCCGCCGAGCTGTATGCCGACGATGCCGAGCAAAGCATTCGCGATGATGGCGCCCACTATGCCGAGCACGATGTTCATCAGCATGCCCATGCTGCTGCGCATGAATTGTTCTGCCAGCCACCCGGCAATGCCGCCGATGATGATTGCAGCGATCCAACCTACGCCTGCGTCTTCCATGACGAATTCTCCCGCTTGATTTGCCGACAATTGCCGCAACGATACGCATGCGCGGCAAAAAGGTTCCGCCAAGGAACGCTCAGGAGCGGGAGCGTTGCGCCCGGCCTTCGAAGATCAGCACGGCAACGCCGGTGAATGCGATCACGGCCATTCCGCCGATCGCAACCATGTTCGGAATGTCGCCGAAGATGAAGAAGCCGGAAAGCACCGCCCACAGCGTGAAGCTGTATGTGAATGGCGCCACCACGCGGGCATTGCCCAGCCGGTAGGCGAGAAAAATGAAATAGTGTCCGCACATCAGGAAGAACCCGGCTAGGGCGATGAGCGCCAGATGCGCCGGCGTTGGCCTGACCGGATTTTCGAACAGGAACGAGCCGGCCAGCGCACAAAGCATTACCGTGACCAGCGTGTTGAATACGACGACCAGCGCCGGGATTTCATGCGCGACCCTTCGCGAGGTGATGTCGCGCAGCGCCGATGCTGCCGCGGTGACAAATCCTAGCGCCGCAAATGGCGAAGCTGTTGATGAACCTGGCTGGGCAACGAGCAGCGCTCCGGCTATTCCCAGTGCGATGAACAGCCATCGCACCGGCCCGATATGCTCCCCCCACAGCACCGAAGCGCCAACCAGCACAAGCAGGGGCGAAATCTGCACGATCGCGGTGATGTCGGCGATCGCCATGCGTGGCAGTGCGAAGACGAATGAAACGATGGCAACGCACTCGAACAGCGAGCGCAAGACAACCCAGCGGTTCAACGCATGCGGCAATTGTCGCCCGTAACCAATGTAAAGAAGCAATGGCAGGCACCACAGGCAGGCCGCGATGCCGCGCATAGCCAGAACCTGCAGCGGCGGCGCGTCGGCCATCACCAGCTTCATGCAGCTGTCATTGGCAACAAACGTGCCGGTCGCAACCAGCATGCTGGCTATGGCGCGAAGATTGTTTCGGGAATTCATGGGCCTGTGACGCGCCGGCAGCAACTTCCGCCATCCCTAGAACCGTTCCCCTTGAAATGAAAGCCGTTTGATTGCGCGCATATTGCCGGCCGGCAGGCAGGGCGCCGCAGTGAAAATGCCGCCAAGTCCGATGATACCCGAATGCAACACGTAACCGGCACCGGTAAGGGCACGACTTGCAAGATATCAGACATAGCCTACCTTCCTTCCCGAACGGTACGGATTCCGCGGGCAGCCACCGCAACGTGAATTGGGAGAGTTGAATGAACCGGATGTTCCTCGCCATAACCTTGATCGCGGCTTTGGCCGCGCAGGCACATGCGCGGACCGATCCGCGTTCGCTTTCCTGCCAGCAAGCCCGGGATCTGGTCCGCAATTCCGGCAGTATCGTCATGAATACCGGCCCCAACACCTGGGCACAAATCGTCAGCAGCGGTGTCCAGTGCCGCGGCAGTTCGCCGAGATCGCAGACAGTTCAGACAAGGGACAATCCCCGCTGCAATGTAGGCTTTGTCTGTCGGCCCCGCACCGGCGGTCGTTGATCGCCATGCTGAATTCCCAAGCCAGGACTGAGGAGGTGCAGGCGCAACTGGCGGAAAACTATGTTCCCCTCCAGTACCAGTTCGTCGAGTTTCTCGTCGAACACCTGACGGATGTGTCGAGGGAATTCGGCGGCGACTTGCAGCAGGCCGTACTTCTGGCAGTGGTCGGGCAGGTATACCTCCACGCCCTTATACGCAGCGGGCACGATGTGCAGGGATTTTCCAGCGGCCGGAACGACGGGCAGATCGTGACGCCCTTCATTACAGCCTCGCGCATGGCGGACGTCACTGGAATCCCGCGTGAAACGGTTCGTCGCAAACTTGAATTGCTCAACCAAAAGGGTTGGATCGAGCAACTTCCCGATGGCGCCTGGCGCCTGAGAATCAATGACGGGACAGGATCCGCTGACGCGCGCAGCGGGCTTGAAGCACTCGACCGGCGCAGCATTGCCAGGATCGCACGCCTTTACGCGGGCGTCGAAATGCTGCTTGAGAAAAAAGGCTGAGTTAAAAATCGGAAAGGCGGGAACGCATCTTCCGTCCCGCAACACTGCCGCGAATGGCTCAGGCGCTGCGTTGAGGCGGTCCGTCCGGCATCCCGCCGAGGTGGGAAAGAAGTTCAGCCACATTGGCCGCCTTGTATTTTTTCAAGAGCCGTGCGCGGTAACTCTCGACCGTGCGCGGCGAGATTTCAAGCATTCGGGCGATCTGCTTGCTCGTCATTCCCTCGCCCAGATGCATCACCACTTGCCGCTCGCGCGTCGTCAGGTCGGCAACCGGGCGCTCTCGCGACAAATCGGCGAAACTCCAGACGGCCTTTGCCAGCGGGTCGCCGCTGTCGGTCAGCGTAACGCCGCGAACACGACACCAGAACAAGGTGCCGTCGGCGCGCGCCATGATGCGCTCGTCGCAATAGGTCCCGGTCTCGCGCAGCGGCTTGACGCCGGCATCGCGGATTTTTACGAACTCGTCGTGGGTGGGATAAAGGATCGCGAATGACTGGTCGATCAACCTTTCGCGACTGGTCCTGAACATCCGCGCGAAACAGGGATTGCAAGCCCGGATGATGCGGTTCTCGGTCAGCACGATGCCGACCGGCGCCATCTCGAAGGCCAGCGTGTTCAAGTCGGTCGCGGTTTTGAGATCCGGCATAGGTGTTTCTACGATATTGCGCGATTTTCCACTTGCGCGATTATCTAGCACCACAAACCGCGCGGCTGAAAGCAATTCGCCGCGGGGCATGCGGGCGCGGGAGGCGCTTCGCATCATTTTCAGGAGGAGGAGCAAGGCATGAAACGAATATTGTCGACGCTTGTGGCGGCCATCGCCATTGCAGCGGCGGGTGCGTCGGTCGCCCAGGACGGCGATCCGGTCAAGATCGCGCTGGTCCACGGCCTGTCGGGTTCGCCGCTCGAGGCATTCTCGAAGCAGACCTCCATCGGATTCAATCTCGGCCTGGAATACGCCACCAAGGGTACGATGACGGTCAAGGGCCGCAAGATCGAGGTCATCGAGAAGGATACCCAGTTCAAGCCGGAAATCGGCCGGGCGGTGCTTGCCGAAGCCTATGGCGATGACGGCGCGCTGATTGCCGTTGGAGGTACCTCTTCGGGCGTCACTACCGCGATGCTGCCGGTTGCCGCGGAATATGAAAAGATACTGCTGGTCGAACCGGCGGTTGCCGACTCGCTGACAGGTCCGGACTCGAACCGGTACGTCTTCAAGACCTCGCGCAATTCCTCGATGGACATGCAGGCCCAGGCGAAGGCCCTGAAGCCCGACAGCAACCTGTACGTCGCGACGCTGGCGGAAGACTACACCTTTGGCAAGGACGGCATCGCCGCCTTCAAGAAGGCTCTGGAAGGTAGCGGCGCAACCGTCGTCGCCGAGGAATATGTTCCGCTGAAGACCACGGACTACACCGCCGTCGGCGAGCGCCTCTTCAACGCCCTCAAGGACAAGCCGGGCCGCAAGGTCATCCTCATCTACGTCGCCGGATCGGGCGACCCGATGGGCGCACTTGCCGGCATGGAGCCGAGCCGCTTCGACATCGAGATCTCGAACCTCGGGCACATCCTGGCGGTACTGCCGACCTACAAGCGCGTACCGGGCATGGAAGGCGCGATCTACTACTACTACGAAGCGCCGAAGAACGCTGTGAACGACTGGCTCGTCACCGAGCACCAGAAGCGCTACGATGCCCCGCCGGACTTCTTCACCGCTGGCGGCATGGCGGCTGCGCTGGCCATCGTCAAGGCGCTTGAAACCGCGCCCGACTGGGAAACCGAGTCGTTGATCAAGACCATGGAAGGCATGAGCTGGGAAACGCCGAAGGG
>JBGSJA010000306.1:0-2613 GCA_041742235.1 Salaquimonas sp.
TTCATTGCGCGCCGCGAAGATCCGGTCATCCGGTCCGATTCGGGAGGCGTCGCCTGGGACGATTCACAGTGGAATTTCCTCGACGGGGATGGGCCGTTCGACGCCATCCATCCCTCGCTGCTGCGGATTGCCAAGCTGAACCGCAATTTCGGCCTCTACGAGGCCGTGCCCGGGATATATCAGGTACGGGGCTTCGATCTGGCGCAAACGACGTTCGTGCGCGGCAAGACCGGGTGGATCGTGTTCGACGTCCTTGTCTCGGCCGAGACGATGCGCGCGGCATGGGAATTGTTCCAGCAGCACCGGGGCGAGGGGCTGCCGGTTTCGGCCGTCGTCTATTCGCACAATCATGGCGACCATTGGGGCGGCATCCGCGGCATACTGACGGACGAAGACGCCTCCTCGGGCCGGGTACCGGTGATCGCACCGGCGGGCTTCATGGAAAATGCAATCTCGGAGAATGTCTTCGCCGGCAACGCGATGAACCGGCGGCTGTTCTACCAGTACGGCATCTTGCTGCCGAGCAGCCCCTATGGCTACGTCACGCAGGGCCTTGGCCCGCGGGTTTCGGCCGGATCGACCGGGCTGGTCCCGCCAACGCGCCTCGTGTCCGAACAGATCGAGGAATTCGAAGTCGACGGCGTGGCGATGGTGTTCCAGAACACGCCGAATACCGAGGCGCCTTCGGAAATGAACACCTGGATCCCTCAGTACAAGACGCTGTGGATGGCCGAGAACATCAACGCGACGCTCCACAACATCTATACGCTTCGCGGCGCCCCGGTGCGCGATCCGCTGCGCTGGTCGAAATACATCAACGAGGCGCTCTACCGGTTCGGCGATGATGCAGAAGCCATGATCGCCTCGCACCATTGGCCCCGTTGGGGACAGGAGCGCATCAAGGAGGTGTTGCGCGGCCAGCGCGACATCTATGCCAACATGAACAACCAGGTGCTGCACTTTGCAAACCAGGGCGTGACGATCAACCAGATCCACAATGTCTACGAGGTGCCGAAGGGACTGCAGATGATGTGGCATGCCCGCGGTTATCACGGGTCGCCGCAACACAATTCGCGCGGCGTGATCCAGCGCTTCCTCGGTTTTTGGGACTGCAACCCGGCGACGCTCATTCCGCTGTCGCCTGCCGATTCGGCGCCGCTCTATGTCGAGATGATGGGGGGCGCCGGGGCGATCATGGCTCGCGCGCGCACCTTGCACGATGAAGGCAGCTACCTGCTCGCGACCGAGATCTTGAACAAGCTCGTGCAAGCCGAGCCGCAGAACCAGGACGCCAGGGAAATGCTGGCCGACGCGTTCGAGCAGTTGGGTTACCAGCAGGAAAATCCCGGATTGCGCAACGCCTTCCTTTCAGGCGCATTCGAGTTGCGGTCGGGTATTCCGGCCGGCGAGACGGCCGACACGTCGTCGCCCGACGTCATTCGCGGCATGTCGACGGAGCAGTGGCTGAATTTCCTCGGCATCAAGCTGGACAGCCGCAAGGCCGGCGAGGCTGCCTTCAAGATCAACCTCTTCACCCCCGACAATGGCGAACGCTTCGTGATCGAACTGGCTCACGGCACGTTGACCAACATCGAGGGCTTCACCGCCGCCGATGCAAACCTGGGCCTCACGCTGAACCGCAGCGACCTGAGCAACGTCATGTCGGGGGCCGAAACCTTCGAGGCGCTGGTTGGCGCCGGCAGGGCGGCAGTGGAGGGAGACCTTTCGATCCTGGGACAGCTGGCCGCGATGATGGGCAGCTTCGATCCGTTTTTCGAGATCATGCCGGGGACGAAAGCCCCCGCCGCCACTCCCGACGTGGAACCCTACGAGGCCGAAATGGGGCATGTCATTCCCGAATAGCCCGGGGCCACTTCCAAAGGATCACAAAACCGTCATGCGTATTCGTTAGCGTATGCGTAGATGCGGTAGGTGGCCTTTGGTGTAAGTGGAGCAATTTGATGCCAGTAAAAGTTGGCAGTTCGCACGGTCTTCGGTTGGGCGGTACGATTACCATCCGCAACTACAATGCAAAAACCCAGGATTTCAATTCCAGGCGCGAGGTAACGGACGGCGGCGTTGGCGACGCCGACCGGAAGCGCAACGGACAGATCGTTTACAATGGCGCCCGCAATCTGCGTTCATATGTTCAGGTAAAGGATCCCAAGGCAGGCTATAATGAAGGGAACCGGTTTTGGCATTTTACGCAAAACGCCAAGGCAATACAGGTTTCAAGCCGCCCGGCCGCTGTCTTGAAGCTTGGGCCCAATCACGGGCTGAAAACTGGCGCAAGAGTGTATTTGCAAAGCGCCGATGGTAAAATAAACGGCAGAGTTCACGTCGACAACAAGCTTGGCGACTTGGTCAAGGGTGCAAACCCGGTGAAGTTCTCAACACTTGTTGACAAGGGTTGGTCCGGTCGCGTGCTCTTGGTCAACAAGGACGGAACCAGGCTTGCTTGGCGCGTGAAACCTTCAAGTGGAAATATTATTGCACTTGAACGGACCAACGTTGTCGCAGACACCAAGGACCTCGCCAAACGGAAGAATTTCATGATGGGGGCGCTCAATGCCATGAGTGGCGCCATCAATGGTGTTGCAAGGTCCAGCAACA
>JBGSJA010000307.1:0-21539 GCA_041742235.1 Salaquimonas sp.
TGGCGGAGAGGAAGGGATTCGAACCCTCGAGACAGTTTCCCGCCTACACCCTTAGCAGGGGTGCGCCTTCGACCACTCGGCCACCTCTCCGGGGCCGTGCTTAGCCCGTGTCGCATTGAAAGTTCAAGCGATAATCCGCGCCGCATGCAAATTGGCCGGGGAACGGCCGGGCGGCGGCCCCGTTTGGCGATCAGTTTGCCTTCGGGGTGAAACGCGCCAGCCAGCGCAGGGTGGCAAGGATGAATTCGGGGTTGTCGGCCCCCTCGGGCGTGTTGAAGCCGAACTTCTGTTCGCCGTCGATGATCTGGGCGCTGAAGCCGCCCGCCTCTGCGAAGACCGCGACGCGGCCCTTGCCGTATTCCAGCGTCGCGCCCTGCGACATGCCTGAGGCGTCGAGGCGCGGCGCCGTGGTAATCTCGCGTTCGAGGCGGTAGGAGAAGATCGCCGACCAGCCCTGCGGAAGCGTCAGCAGCGGCCTTGCACCTTCCGGCGGGATGAAGGACTGGCCGCCAAACGCCTTGAACCGCGCGATCCTTGCCCGCCCCGTGCTGCCGTCCGTGACCGGGCTTTCGGCCGAAAGGCCGTTGTCGGGCGTGAAGGTGATCACCACCCGCCGGTCGCCGGCATCGGCGGCTGTCGTTTGCGCCGCATGTCCGTTGAGGAACTCGAAGCCGAACGCGCGCGCCAGGTCGGACGATCCGCCGCCAAAAGGCGCGTGGTCGGCGAGCAGCAGCAGCGAGCCGCCATCCTCCACCCATCTGCGCACCGCCTCGATCTCGTCTGCGGAAAAGGCGGAGGGCGGCGTCATCGCCGGGAATTCCTTGAAGCTTTCCAGGAACGGGTTGGCGATTACCAAGATCCGGCCATCGAACGGGCCGGTCAGCGAGCCGTCGAGCCTTTCCACCCGGAAACCGTCGGTCGCCGCAAGCCGCGCCAGCGGATCGAGCGAGCCGCGCTCGACGAAATTGCTTTCCTTGGTCGACAGGAGGATGAGCGGACCATCGCCGGAGGGCCAGGCCGGGCTGGCATTGGCGAATTCGAACGAAAGGTCAGGCAATTGGCGCTGCGCATGTGCGCCCGGCACGAAGGCCGACAGCCCTGCGAACAACAACAGCAGCGCAAGGCTGGCGCGCAGCATCAGGCCGCGCCCTTCGACAGCGCCTCGAGCTCGCGCTCATAGCTTTCGACATAGGGGCCGATTGCGTCGCGCAGCGGCTGCAGCTGCTTTTCATAGGCGCGCCATTTGCCCTTGGAGGTCTGGTAGACCGGCTGGCGGACCTGCCAGCCCGAAAGCGTGCGCACCGAACGCTGCGAGTTGCCGCGATCGAGCACTGCGTCCTCCCACTCAAGGCCGAGATGGGCGATGATCGCGCGCGCATTGAGCTCTGTATTGGCGACCATGTCCTCGTAGAACACCTCGTGGAAACGGCCCGGCAGCACGGCCTTCCAATGGTCGACCAGCCTGCAATATTGCCGGTAATAGAGGCCGAGGCGTGTCAGGTCGGTTTTGTATTCATTGTGATATTTGCCCATCGAGTTCGAATAGAGCGAGAAGCAGTTGTCGAGCGGATGGCGGCGGCAAAGGATGATCGGCGCGTTGGGGAACAGCAGGTGGATGAGGCCGATATAAAGGAAATTGTGCGGCAGCTTGTCGGTGAAGTGCGGCGTGTCGCCCGCGACATGCTTCGTCGCGGCAAGGTATCGGTCGGCCAGTTCCCGCGTGCGCCGCCCGTCCAGCCGCGCGATCGAGGCGGTGTAGGCGCCGGCTGCGGCGGTGTGGCTGCCAAGCGAAGATGCAATGGAACTCATGAAGGTCTGCTCGTCGCCGGCGGTGACTTTTGAATGCGCGCCGCAGATGCTTTCCGTAAGCGTGGTGCCCGATCGCGGCATGCCCAGGATGAAGATCGGCTGGCGCGTCGGATTCCCGAGGCCCGCATGGTCGGCGAAGGTCTCGCGGGTGAATGTCTCCATCGCGTTGACGAACTGGACGACCGGCGGGCCGTCGCGCTCGGTCTTGCGCAATTCGTTGGCGCGGCGAAATTCCTCGAAGGCTTCCTCGTGCAGGCCGTTCTCGTCCAGCACCTTGCCGGCGGCATAGTGAAGATTGGCGTGTACGCCGCCATCGCGGGTGTTGCGCTCCTGTGTCAGCGCCTGGCGCACCTGCGCGACGAAAGGACCGACCTCCTCCGGCTTGAACTTCCGTGAGGAGGCGTAGCTGTAGAGCGCCATGCCGTAGCTGGGATCGGCTTCGAGCGCCTTGCCATAATATTCCACCGCACCGGCGTGGTCGCCTTTCAGGCCGTGGCAGCGGCCGATGTCGTGCAGGGTGGACGGATCGCCCGGTTGCAGCCTTTCGGCCTTGAGATAGGCTTCGATCGCCTGCGCGGGGTTGCCCATCAATTCGATGATCAGGCCCATCGAGCGGTAGTTGGCCGGATTGCGCGGTTCCACCTCGATCAGCTTGCGCACATATTTGCGCGCCAGCGGCATGTCGTTCTTGTCGTTGGCGGCAGATACCAGCCTGCGCAGCACGTCCGGGTTCTTCTTGTTGATTGCCAGCGCCTTCAACAGCGTGACAATCGCTGCGTCGAAATTCTCCTCCGCGCCCTGCAGGCCGGCGACCGTGAAAAGCGCTTCCAGATTGCGCGGATTGCGCCGCAATGCGGCAAGCGCCTGCTGCATGAGCGCATTGCGCTGCAGCGCGTTGAGATCCTTGGCGGTCGGTGTTGCCGGTGCATTGTTCATGGCTGTTTCCTGGCCGGGACGGGGCTTTGGCTCTGCCGCGGGCGATTCGCGCCGGCTTGCGCGCAGCCCCCGGCGGCGCGTTTTCAATAGCGGCAGGCTGCCGGCGTGACAAGATTCGGTTGATTCCCGCGCGCATGCGCATGCATTAATGTCGGCATATGACGCGCGGGTGGCCTGCTGCGTCACAATGGTTAAGCGCCTGTGAACAAAAATGTGTCTTTCGGGCAACAAAGAATTCAGAAGCGCCCCCCGGGCAGGCAGTGCCGGTGTTTGGCGATTGCGCCCGCCGCCGCTTTTTGTATTTTCAGCGTCAGGTGAGGGCAACAATCCGAACCGATGGTTCAGGGCAGTTTGCCAAGTAGCAGTTTTCGGCAGATCGCTCACAACAATGAAGTTTTTGACTGGAGGTCAGGACAAATGACAATCAAGAGCCTTCTTTTGGGTTCGGCAGCGGTTCTCGTCGCTGCAACTGGCGCCCGCGCCGCTGATGCTATCGTGGCCGAGCCGGAGCCGGTGGAATATGTTCGCGTTTGCGACGCATACGGCTCGGGCTGGTTCTACATCCCAGGAACCGAAACCTGCTTGAAGTTCGACGGCGACGTCCGCGTTCAGTATGGTTTCACCAGCTACCATGAAGATGACGACTACGACGACGAAACCTCGCTGCACGAGTTCAACTACCGTGCACGTCTCAACGTCCGCGCCAGCAACGAAACCGAATACGGCACGCTCAACACCCGTATCCGTTTCGTGGCATCCGGTTCTGCCGGCCGTGGCACGGATGAAGGCGAAGGCCATAACGACGTGATTTCCGTCGCTGAAGGCCCGACTTCGGCGCCAACCGTTGTTGACTGGGCGGTCATCAGCCTCGCCGGTTTCCGTCTCGGCTTTGCCGATGACTACTGGACGACTGCTGGCGGCTACGGCTTCTACCAGGCCCGTTTCGACGGCGTCTACAACTTCAGCCAGGCGCTGTTCTTCGACTACACCTGGTCGGGCAACGGCTTTGCAGCAACGATCGGTTTGCAGGATGGCAACCGTTCGGGTGAAGCAGGCTCGCCTGATGCATATGCCGGCCTGACCTATACCGGCAACAACTGGTACCTCGCCGGTATCGCTTACTGGGATAGCTCGGAAAGCGCAGGCGCCTACAAGTTCCGCGCCGACTACGACTTCGGCAACGGCTTCAAGTTCGGCGGCGGTTACCTGTGGGATGACGGCGACACCGACTACGTGAAGGGCCATGCCTGGTTCGTCACCTCGCAGTACCAGCTCACCGAAAACATGCTTCTGTTCGGTGGCTACGGTCAGTACGCGGACCAGTACGACTCTTCGTCCACGACAACCACTGCTGCAAACTACTATGTCTGCCAGGCGGCACCGTGCAGTGGCGTTCTGACAACTGGCGCAGGCGGAGCAGGTTCCGTCTACTTCCAGGGCGCTTCTTCCACGTTCAATCCCGACACCGACGCAAGCTTGGTCAACTGGACTGCTGGCGTTGCATGGGAGCCGGTTGCAGGCCTCCTGATCCAGCCGGAATGGTCTTCGTTCGAAAACGCAGACACCAACAGCAACACGGGCAACGGACCGAACTTCGGCCGCTTCTCGCTCCGCGTGGTTCGCTCCTTCTGATCCTTCGGGAACGGAAATCGCAAGAGATTGGCCCGGGGGAAACCCCGGGCCTTTTTCTGTGACAATGTAACTTATCAAACGAATATGGGCACTTATCCGCGACGAGCCCGGCATTCCATCCACAAGCGGATGTTTGGCCCCATGACGAGCGATGCCATAAGGGCGCGCAATTTCTGCGCTAGGCAGAAAGGGAGGCGGGGCGCTTCCGGCCGGTTCAATGTGTCCGCAGTGGATCGGCGAGACCGCGGCATGGACGGCGAGAAACTCGCGTTTCCAGGTCACATCGAGCGCGAGCTTTGGGTGAAGCAAGCGGCCAGCCTGTTGGAAGGCGAAAACCCGATCGCCAGAAACGTTCAAGGACACGAAGAAATAGTGAAGCCCTTGCAAGCCCGCGGCTAGGCCTTCAAGCGGGCCTTGGCCCGCCTCGCCTCTAGCGCAGCGATGAAGGCGGAGATCTTTGCCGGTAAATTGCCACCGGCAAGGTCGGGCGGGTGACCTTCGCCCGGCACGGTCATGCTTTCGAGCCGGGGATGCAGTTGGCGCATCTTTTCAAGCGTTTCCTGCGAGAGAATGTCCGAGTTTCCGCCCCGGATGGCGAGGACGGGAACGCGTGCCAGTCCGGCGAATTGTGGCCACATCGAGGGCAGGGGCTGGTCGAAATCGATTGCCGCGAGCGTCTTTACCAAGGCAGGGTCATAGTACCGCACGATCTTCCCGCCGCTTTCGCAATAGATGCGCCGCGCCTGGCGCATCCACATGGCATCATCCCAGGCCGGGAAATGGTTTTGCCCGGCTGCCTTTATCGCGGCCGCAGCTTCATCCCAACCCGGATAGTCGCGATCCCTTTCGACGGAACTGCGGATGCGAACGAGGCCCCGCGGCTCGATCTGCGGCCCGATGTCGTTGAGCACCGCGCATGTGATGAGCGCCGGGCGCATTGCCGAAAGGATCATTGTGATCATGCCGCCGCGCGAAGTGCCAACGAACGCAGCCTCGCCAATTCCGGCCGCCACCGCACCGGCAAGCACGTCGGACGCCTCGGTCAGCATGTCGTAATTGCGCCAGTCCCGGTCCCGCTGCGAAAGGCCGCGCCCGCGATAGTCGAACGCCAGAACCGGCCTTGGGCGCGCAGCATCGCGTGAAAGATGAAGCGCCAGTTCGTGGAAATCGGCTGCGTTGCGCGTCAGTCCGGGAAGGCAGATGACGGGCAGGGCATCAGCGTGTTCGAACCCGTATTTGCGGCCCGAAAGCACAAGGGCGTCCGGCGCACCATAGTCGAACCTCGTCCAGCCTTCGCTGTCTTCGAACGTTTCGGACATCAACCGCTCCCGCTGTGCCTTGGACGGAAGCCAATCGCCTAACGGCGGCCAAAACGCAAATCATTCTCGATATCGAGTTGCGAGGAACTGAGCCGGGCCTTGTAAATCTGATAGTTTTCCATCACCCGCATCACGTAATTGCGGGTTTCGGTGAAGGGAATGCGTTCCACCCAGTCGACCACGGCATCGATCTTCTGGCCGCGCGGGTCGCCATACTGGCCGATCCATTCGCGCACCCGGCCCGGACCGGCATTGTAGCCGGCAAAGGTGAGAATGTAGGAATTGTCGAAATTGTCGAGTTGCTCGGAAAGATAGGCCGCACCCAGCGTGGCGTTGTAGGCGGCGTCTGTCGTCAGCGCCTTCGGCTTGTAGGGCTGGCCGGTCTTCTTGGCCATCATCTTGGCCGTGCCGGGCAAAAGCTGCAAAAGCCCCCTTGCGTCCGCGGGCGAAACCGCGCCGACGTTGAACGCGCTTTCCTGTCGCGCAATCGAATAGGCCAGCGCCCGGCCGGTGTCGCCGATCTTTGCGGAATTGGGAATGGCGCCCACGGGCCACGAAACGGAATCGACCTCGAGCCCGCGCTGATGCGCCGTCTTGCCGATCTGCAACGCCAATGGACGGTTGCCCCGCTTTTCGGCGCGCGCGGCCAGAAGCGCGAGTTCGCCGGGCGAATCGAGGCTTTCGGCAAGATGGCGGTAGATCATGTCGGCGCGCGACTGGTACCCGGCTTCTTCCAGGGCGGCGATCGCCCGCACGAGATCGCGCGAGGCAAAGCGGGTACGATCCGCAGCGCTCGGCTTCGGATTGGATATGTTGAGCTTGCGTACGCCAAGCGTTTGCGCGGCAAGCTGGCCGTAATAGGTGCCGGCATGCTGCGCAGCCGCCTTGTAGTGCTGGACCGCCGCGGGCCCGCCCTTTGCGCGCGCCAGCCAGTAATGTCCGCGCGCCTGCGTTATCGGCGTTGACGAGGCTTCAAGCACATTGGCGAAATGCTTGGCCGCGCGGGCGGAATTGTTGAGGAAGCGTAGCGAGTACCAGCCTGCGTGGAACTCGGCCTCCGCCGCATCCGGCGGGCTTTCGGCCGAATGCGCCGCCGCGACCTTGTAGGCGGTGGCGGCGTCGCCCATGTCGAGAAGCTCGCGCGAGACGATGCGCCGCTCCACCCACCACTCGTCGGGATCGACCAGGGCCGCACGCTCGCGCGGGGCGGAGATCAGCAGCTTCGCGGCTTCCTTGTAGTTGCCGTCGCGCCGCGCCTGCTTGATGCGGATGAAGCTGTAGGCGGCATCCTTGCGCAGCGAGGGATGGACCGCCGCGATCAGCGCCTTGGCGTCGCGCGATTTCTTCAGCACCGCCGTCCATGCCTTCGCCAGGCTGGTCTGCCCGGCAAGAGAGGCCATGCGCATGCCATCGCCAGTGCGCTCCTTGTAGAATTGCATGTGCATGCGGGCGCGATGATCCTCGCGGGTCAGCACCAGGCCGATCCGCTCTATCACCATTTTTTCGTCAGCAGCTGAAAGCCGTTCGCTGCGCCAGATCGGCGCGATCGCGCCATTGGCAGCCTTCTTGTTGCCGGACTCAAGATAGGATCTGGCCAGAAGCACCGCGCCGCGCAGGCTTTCCGGCTTCGTACCACCAAAAGCACGGATGATTTCCTGCGGCGGCAGGCCGGCTCCCGCCAGCGCGGCTTCCGAATTGGCGCGCATCGTCTGCTGCGCAGGCCAATCCGGCAATTCCGCCGCCGTCCGTGCGATGAATGCCGCCGGTATGCCTGCCTGGCCGGAGATGGCGATGGACCAGGTCAGGATCTTGCGCTCCAGCGAATTGCTGGCCATGCCTTCGGCAATGCCCATGGCGCGCTGCGGATCCTTGTCCGACAAGGCGGACAGCCCCTGGTCGAGATTGCCCGATACCGGCGCGATGACGGGAACGGCGCCCGTGGTCTCCAGTGTCACCGTCTTTTCCGGCGCTTCCTTCACCGCCGCGTCGAGCGAGGGAACACCGTCAAGAGGGCGCGGCGTCGGCAAGGGCACGGACTGGCCCGGCGTGCTGGCATGGACCGTTGGCGCGACAAGGCTCGCAGCCGCGAAGATCGCGCCCGCCAGAACGGCCCGATTCACGGTTTCAAGCAGGGTTTTCCTGAACGTGCTCATGTCGAACGGCAAATCCACCAGCCTTGCACCCATCATGCCTATGAAGCTCTTTTGTGTCATCATCGGGACATAAGGTGAAATAGCTCTTAACAAAACCTTTCCGCGCAGGCGCAATTTGTCGCGAACAGGCGCCGATCGGGTCACATCGCTGTCATGCCGCGACAATGCTTGCGGGCAGGGAAGGCGGCGGTTATGGTCCGGCTCGCTTTTTCAAGGCCGCAAAGGCCGTTCGACGGGACAAGGAAACATGACGCAGGCATTCAGGGGATCAATCCCCGCTCTGGTGACGCCGTTTTCGGCGGACGGCTCGCTCGACGAAAAGGCGTTCCGCGGTTTGGTCGAATGGCAGATCGAGGAGGGGAGCCACGGCCTCGTGCCCGTCGGCACAACAGGCGAATCCCCCACGCTCAGCCATGAAGAACACAAGCATGTGGTCGAACTGACTGTCGAGGTCGCAAAGGGCAGGGTGCCGGTCATCGCCGGCGCGGGGTCAAACAACACCGTCGAGGCGATCGATCTTGCCCGCCATGCCCAGAAGGCAGGCGCAAATGCCGTTCTCGTTGTCACGCCCTATTACAACAAGCCGAACCAGCGCGGCATGAAGGCGCATTTTTCAGCCATCGCCGAGGCGATTTCCATTCCGCTGTTCATCTACAACATACCGGGCCGCTCGATCATCGACATGCTGCCTGAGACGATGGCGAGCCTCAATCGCGAACACAAGAACATCGTCGGCGTGAAGGATGCGACGGCAAACCTGTCGCGCGCGTCGGAACAGCGCCATGCCTGCGGGCCGGATTTCATCCAGCTTTCGGGCGAGGATATCACCGCGCTCGGCTTCAATGCGCATGGTGGCACCGGATGCATTTCGGTGACTGCAAACGTTGCCCCACGCCTGTGTGCGCAGTTCCAGGAGCATTGCCTAGCCGGGCGCTTCGGCGAGGCGCTCAAGATACAGGACAAGTTGACGCCATTGCATCGCGCGCTGTTCGTGGAGCCTAGCCCCGGCGGCGCCAAGCATGCGCTGTCGCTGCTGGGCAAGTGCACCGAAGTGACGCGCTCGCCGCTGGTGCCGCTGGAGGCTTCGACAAAGTCGCTGGTGCGCGACGCAATGGTTCATGCCGGATTGATCAACTGACGCAATGGCCGCCCCGAAGAAAAAGGAATCGATGAACGGCAAGCTGATCGCGGACAACCGCAAGGCGCGCCACAATTACGAATTCATCGAGACGATGGAAGCCGGGCTGCAACTGGTCGGCACGGAGGTCAAATCGCTGCGCAATGGCAAGGCGAATATTGCCGAGAGCTATGCCACGGAAGAAGACGGCGAGCTTTGGCTGATCAATTCCTACATTCCCGAATATCTCGAGGCCAACCGGTTCAACCACAACCCCCGCAGGCGCCGGAAACTGCTGCTGCACAAGAAGCAGATGGCGCAGCTTGCCAGCGCCGTGAACCGTGAGGGCATGACGATCGTGCCGAACCGGCTCTATTTCAACGACCGGGGCGTGGCCAAACTGCAGATCGCCCTTGCCAAGGGCCGCAAGGCCCATGACAAGCGCGAACATGACAAGGAACGCGACTGGAAGCGCGAGCAGGGCCGCCTTTTGCGCGAAAAGGGCTGACGCCGCCGCTCAGTTCGCGTTGGCGATCACCCGCGAATGCACGACATCGCTGTTGCCCATGTCGATATGGCCGGTGTCGATCGGAATGGTCGTTGCGCCGGCGACCTTCGCCTGGGCGCACAATCCGCCACCCTTGGCGCAGATGAAATTGTCTGCACGCAACACATTTCCCGGCACCGCGCCGCCATTACCCTCGACGATGGCGAGATAGGCGATGGGTATGTTGTCCTTCGCGACATCGTTGGCGATCTGCAGCACGACATCCGCGCCTTTCGAGATGCCCGCCAGCGTGAACTGCTCGTCCGGATTGGCGGCATGGCGCTTGCGAATGTCGTCGGCGATGGTCTTGCGGATCGAGCCCGCCTCGACGCCGGATACCATGAGGAACAGCGAGGCGTTCGGGATCTTCTTCTTCAGGTTCTTGAAGCCGTAGCCGATCGGCGTGGCGCTCAGGATGCCGTTGACGAGATAGGTCTTTGCGCTGGCCGCGCCCGGCAATGCAATTCCAATCGAAAGCGCGGCGGCTGCCAACCATGCTGCTCGGCGGCCACTCTTGAAGATGCCAAGTTCCATCAAGAAAACTCCCTGTCCGGTTTGCCTCTGGGATGCATTCAATAGTGTCTTGTCATGACAATTTTGTCGCCTTGGCGGCAAGGCGCGGTTTTTCCCGGCGCCGAATCCACAAGAAAACCGACATTTGTCTGCCACAGCATGGCCCCGATGTCACCGGTCGCGTGTGGCTTAAGCCGCTATTGCTGCAAAGACGTCCTCGAACATTTGCGGCGTGAGGCGGTTTGTATTGGTATTGTAGCGCGAGCAATGATAGCTCGAAAAAACCGTGATTTCGCCGGCCTTTGCCGCGCCCCCATGCGAGAACGGCGCCTGCGCCGGTTTCACGCCCAGGGCCCGCAAGGTCGATTCATGCGCGATCCGCCCAAGCGTCAATATCGCCTCCAGCCTGCGGAAGCGGGCTATAGTCGGCGCAAGGTACATGCGGCAATTGCCGATCTCCGTGCCGACCGGCTTGTTTTGCGGCGGGACGCATCGCACGCTGTTGGTGATAGCGCAGGCGCGCAGCGTGAACCCGTCACCAGGGTCGGCCGCATATTCGCCGGTGGCGAAGCCGAACTTTTCCAGCGTCGCGTAAAGAAGGTCGCCCGCATAGTCGCCGGTAAACGGCCGTCCGGTCCGGTTTGCGCCGCGCAGGCCGGGGGCGAGACCAACGATCAGCAGGCGCACGTGGTCATCGCCACGCGGATCGGACCAGCTTGGAACCGGCGCGTTGTGCCAACCCGGTTCCGCCTCGCGCCAACGGTGTCGGAAGGCGACAAGCCGGGGGCAGGCCGGGCAGTCGCGCGATGGCTCGCCATCCCTGGAAACAGCGCCTTTCACGGCTTGCTGCCGGGTGCGATCAATAATCGTCGTCGTCTTCGTAATCGTCGTTGGTGACCGGCGCCGGCACGTGACGCTCGTTGCGTTCGGACGGATCGCGCCCGATGTCGCGGCGCAGGCTCACAAGATCGACGAAATGATCCGCCTGCCGGCGCAGATCGTCGGCGATCATCGGCGGCTGGGTCGACACGGTGGATACGACCGAAACCTTTCGGCCCTTGCGCTGTAGCGACTCGACCAGGCTCCGGAAATCGCCATCGCCCGAAAACAGGACGAAATGATCGACAGTGCCGACGAGGTCGAGCGCATCGATCGCGAGTTCGATGTCCATGTTGCCCTTCACCTTTCGGCGGCCCATCGAATCGGTGAACTCCTTGGTCGGCTTTGTCACGACCCGGTAGCCATTATAGTCAAGCCAATCGATTAGCGGCCGGATCGAAGAGTATTCCTGGTCTTCGATCAAGGCTGTATAATAATAAGCGCGTAGTAGATACGCTTCTTTGTTGAAGTGCTTCAGCATCTTTTTGTAATCGATGTCAAAGCCAAGCGCCTTGGATGTGGCGTACAAATTCGCCCCGTCTATGAAAAGCGCAATTTTTTCACGTTGGTCAAACATTCTGCCCCCTATATTCGTTCCTATATTCAACAGCTTACAAGTCAATGCAGGTACTGGCCGCAACGAGGCCCAAGCGCTTTCCGAGTATACGGGCTACAGCGCTGACGCAATACGGCTTTGATGACAAAATGGAAAATTCCCAACAAAAAATTACGCTGCGGAAGCACGCTGCCTTTACTTTGACATTTATCGTGGACGGTTCTGCTGCCAACGCTTTGGTGGTCTGCGGGGCGATTGGTCTTGAAATCGCCGCCATTTCAGTCTAGTCAACCTCTCATATTCCCCGAAATTCTGGAACTACGGGAGCCGCACATGGCACGCGTCACTGTCGAGGACTGCATCGACAAGGTGGAAAACCGTTTCGAGTTGGTCCTTCTTGCCAGCCATCGCGCAAGGCAGATCTCGTCCGGCGGTCAGATTACGATCGCACGCGACAACGACAAGAATCCTGTCGTTGCCCTTCGCGAAATCGCCGACGAAACACTGTCGCCGGAAGACCTCAAGGAAGACCTCATCCATTCGCTGCAGAAGCATGTCGAAGTGGACGAGCCCGAGCATGAGCGCGGCGATGGCCAGGCGCTCCCGGACATGGGCGTGCAGCCCGCAATCTTCGCCGACAGCGAGGACAGCCCGGAGCCGGTCGTCGCATTCGACCAGCTTTCCGAGGAAGAACTGCTTTCCGGCATCGAAGGCCTGGTCCCGCCCGAAAAGAGCGACGACTACTGATACGGCGCCCCGCAAGGCGCAAATTCCGGAAATCGGGCGTCCGCGTCAATGCGGGCGCCCTTTTTCTATGCCCGGTCAGTGCTTTGCGGGAGGCAGCCCTTCCAAATGACCGAACCCGGGTGCATATGTGTGGTCAGGAAAGGATCAGGCGCGCAACCCCATGATGCGGCAGTACGAACTCGTAGAGCGGGTGACCGGTTACAAGAAGGACGCCAATGAGGCGCTCCTCAACAAGGCTTACGTGTATGCCATGCAGAAACATGGCGAACAGCGCCGCGCCAATGGCGATCCCTACTTTTCCCATCCACTGGAAGTCGCCGCCATCCTGACGGATCTCAAGCTCGACGAGGAGACGATCGCGGTCGCGCTCCTGCATGACACGATCGAGGACACCGATGCCACGCGCAACGAGATCGACACGATCTTCGGCGAGAAGATCGGCGACCTTGTCGAGGGCCTGACGAAGCTCAAGCGCCTCGATCTTGTGTCCAAGCGCGCCGAACAGGCGGAAAACCTGCGCCGGTTGCTTCTGGCAATATCGGACGACGTTCGGGTGCTGCTCGTCAAGCTCGCCGACCGCCTGCACAACATGCGCACCATCGACCACATGCCGGAGGAAAAGCGCAAGCGCATCGCTGCCGAGACGATGGAAATCTATGCCCCGCTTGCCGGCCGCATCGGCATGCATGACATGCGCGAGGAACTGGAGGAGCTTTCGTTCCGTCACATCAACCCGCAAGCATTCACGACGGTCACGGCGCGCCTTGAGGAGGTCTCTAAGCGCAACAGCGATCTCGTCATGCGCATTTCGGGCGAATTGACCCAGAAACTTGAACGCGAAGGCATCAAGGCAACGGTTCGCAGCCGCCAGAAGAAGGCCTTCTCGGTCTTCCGCAAGATGGAGCGAAAAGCGCTTGGCTTCGAGCAGCTTTCCGACATCTACGGATTTCGCGTGATCGTCGACAAGGTCGAGGACTGCTACCGCGCGCTCGGCATCGTCCACACCACCTGGCAGATGGTTCCGAGCCGGTTCAAGGACTTTATCTCCACGCCCAAGCAGAACGATTACCGGTCGATCCACACGACGGTTATCGGCCCGTCGAACCAGCGCATCGAATTGCAGATCCGCACCTGGCAGATGCACAATATCGCCGAATTCGGCATTGCCGCGCATACGCTCTACAAGGACAAGATCCATCCCGACGGCAAGGACGGCGAGAACACCGCCTACGAGACGCTGCGCAAGACCATCGCGCAGCTTGCCGAGGGCCTCAACCCGGAAGAGTTTCTGGAGCACACCAAGCTCGAGCTATTCCTGGACCAGGTGTTCTGCTTCACGCCCAAGGGCCGCATAATCGCCCTGCCGAAAGGCGCAACGCCGATCGATTTCGCCTATGCGGTCCACACCGACATCGGCAACACCTGCGTGGGCTGCAAGGTCAACGGCAAGATCATGCCGGTGATCACCGAATTGCAGAACGGCGACGAGGTCGAGATCATCCGGTCGAAGGCGCAGACGCCGCCGGCTGCCTGGGAATCGGTAGTGGTGACGGGCAAGGCCCGCGCTGCGATCCGCCGTGCAACGCGTGAAGCGATCCGCAAGCAATATTCCGGCCTCGGCATCCGCATTCTCGAACGGGCATTCGAGCGATCCGGACGCCAGTTCAAGCGCGACAGCCTGTCGCTCGCCCTGCCACGGCTTGCCCGCGAAAATGTCGACGATGTGCTGGCCGATGTCGGGCGCGGAGAGCTTACCTCGATCGATGTGTTGCGGGCGGTGCATCCCGACTTCAAGGATGAGCGCGTCAACAACGTACCGCCCGCCGCCAAGGGAAATGGGTGGTTCGGCCTCAAGGCCGGCAGCGGAATGCTGTTCCAGGTGCCGGGTGCTGAAACGGAAGACCGGCAGGATACAGGCAAGCCCATTCCGATCCGTGGCGCCGGGGGCGACCTGCCGGTGCGCTTTTCCCCCAATGGCGGGGCCGTGCCGGGCGACCGGATCGTCGGCATCATCACCCCGGGCGAAGGGATAACCATCTACCCGATCCAGTCGCCGGAACTGACGCAGTTCGACGACCAGCCCGAGCGCTGGCTCGACGTGCGCTGGGACATCGAGGAAGGCAATGGCGAGCGCTTTCCGGCAAGGGTGCGCGTCACCGTCATAAACGAGCCGGGCACGCTCGCCGCGATCACGGAAGTCATCGCCTCGAACGACGCAAACATCGCCAATCTGGTGATGCACCGCACCGCGCCCGATTTCATGGAGATGATTTTCGATCTCGAGGTGTGGGACGTCAGCCACCTTACCCGCATCATTCGCCAGCTTGCGGCCAAGCCCATCGTCGGCAAGGCCGAGCGCCTCATCGGCTGAGTCGTTGTTTCAGGAGAACACTTTGGACACGCAACAGGTGCTAGACGTCTTCCGCAGGTGCGGGGCGATCCTCGAAGGCCATTTCGTGCTTTCATCGGGGCTGCACAGTCCGGTCTTCCTGCAAAAGGCGCGGGTGTTCATGCACCCGGACGAGACGGCGATCCTGTGCAAGGCGCTGGCGGAAAAGATCCGGACGGCGGGGCTTGGCCGGATCGATTGTTGCGTCGGCCCGGCAGTGGGCGGCATCATTCCGGCCTACGAGACTTCGCGCCATCTCGGCGTTCCCAATGTTTGGGTCGAGCGCGAGGACGGGAAGTTCCAGTTGCGCCGGTTCGAACTTGAGCCGGGCGCGCGGGTCGTCGTCATCGAGGACATCGTCACCACCGGCCTTTCAATCCGCGAGACGGTGGAGGCGCTGCGGGAAATCGGCGCCGACGTCCTTGCCGCCGCCTGCATCGTCGACCGCTCGGCCGGCAAGGCCGATGTCGGCGTGCCGCTGGTATCGCTGGCGCAGTACGAGGTTCCGGCCTTCCCGGCAGACCAGCTCCCGCCGGAACTTGCCGCCATTCCCGCAACGAAGCCCGGCAGCCGCCATCTGGGCAAGGCGGGGTGAAGCGGCCATGATCATCGGGCTTGGCAGCGACCTCATCGATATCCGCCGGATCGAGAACTCCATCGAAAAATACGGCGAACGGTTCATTGCACGCATTTTCACCGAGATTGAGCGTGAGAAATCCGAACGCCGGCGGCAGCGGGCCGCTTCCTATGCAAAGCGTTTCGCGGCCAAGGAAGCTTGTTCCAAGGCTCTGGGGACCGGAATCGCGCATGGCGTCTTCTGGCGCGACATGGGCGTCGTCAACCTGCCGGGCGGCAGGCCGACCATGAAACTGGAGAACGGTGCGGCGAAAAGACTTGCCGATTTGCTTCCCACTGGCTACGAAGCGCGAATTCACCTGACGATCACGGATGATTTTCCGATCGCCCAGGCGTTCGTGGTGATCGAGGCAGTGCCGCTGATCCCCTAGGCTGCGTTTCGCCATTGTCGCATCGGGACATGATGCTGGATGGCCGGCCTTATAACTATCAATCCTTCACAGATGGAACTCCCGACTTGGAAAAAGAGGTACAAACCGGCAAACAGGAAGGCGGCCTGTCCGAGACCATCAAGGTCATCCTTCAGGCACTGCTGCTGGCGGTGGTGGTGCGCACTTTCCTGTTCCAGCCATTCACCATTCCTTCCGGCTCGATGATGCCGAACCTTCTGGTCGGTGACTATCTGTTCGTCTCGAAATACAGCTACGGCTATTCGCGCTACTCGTTCCCGTTCTCGCCGGACCTCTTCTCGGGCCGCATCTGGGAGGGCGAACCGACCCGCGGCCAGATCGCCGTGTTCAAGTTTCCGCCAAATCCGAAACTCGACTACATCAAGCGCGTTGTCGGCCTGCCCGGCGACAAGATCCAGATGATCAATGGCGTACTCCACATCAACGGCGCGCCGGTCAAGCGCGAGGCCGGCGGCACCTGGACGCCGGAAAATGGCGGCCCGGCCATTCCGGTCTATCGCGAAACGCTGCCCAATGGCGTCGCCTACGACACGCTGGACGTGAACCCCAATTCCGAGGGTGACAACACGCAGGTTTTCGAAGTGCCGCCCGGACATTTCTTCTTCATGGGCGACAACCGCGACAACTCGCTCGACAGCCGTTTCGACGTCGGCTACGTGCCGCTCGAAAACCTGGTCGGCCCGGCCCGCGTGATCTTCTTCTCGGTCAAGAACGGCGCGCATCCGCTGGCTTTCTGGCGCTGGCCGTCCGACCTTCGCCCGTCGCGCCTGATGAAGGGACTGTGATCCGCCTTGGGTTCGGCATCCTTTTCAACGACCAGCAAGGAACGCGCGAAGAAGCGATTTGGAAGCCTTGAAAAGCGGCTTGGCTACACTTTCAAGGACTATGCCAATCTCGAGCGGGCGCTGACCCACGCCAGCGTGCGCAAGCGGGCAGAAGGCAGCTTCCACTATGAGCGCCTCGAATTCCTTGGCGACCGGGTGCTCGGCATCACCGTGGCCGACATGCTCTACCGCTCCTTCCCCGACGCAAACGAAGGGGAGTTGTCCTTGCGGCTGAACGCAATGGTCAAGGGCAACACCCTCGCCGACATTTCCGACCAGTTGAACCTGCACGAATTCATCCGCACCGGCGCCGACCTCAAGGAACTGACGGGAAAGCGCATGCGCTCCGTGCGCGCCGACGTGCTGGAGGCGCTGATCGGCTCGATCTACCTTGACGGCGGTCTAGATGCTGCCGCCGCCTTCATCCAGCGTTTCTGGGGCGGCAGGATGAATGCCGCGGAAGCGGCGCGGCGCGATTCCAAGACCGAATTGCAGGAATGGGCGCATGCCAACCGGCTGGGCATGCCGAAATACCGCGAGCGCGAACGTTCCGGCCCCGATCACGACCCGCTGTTCACCGTGACCGTCGAGGTCTCGGGCAAGGGCGAGGCGAGCGGCATGGGACGGTCCAAGCGGATCGCCGAACAGTCTGCCGCCCGGGCAATGCTGGTTGAACACGGCGTCTGGCAGGCTGAAGAGGAGACCGGTACTTGAACGATACCGCAAGGCAGACATGCTCCGGCTTCGTCGCGCTCATCGGCGCTCCGAATGCCGGCAAGTCTACGCTGATGAACCGGCTCGTCGGTGCAAAAGTCTCGATCGTGACCCACAAGGTGCAGACGACACGCGCCATCGTTCGGGGCATACTCACCCGCGACGACGCGCAGATCATCTTCGTCGACACGCCGGGAATCTTCCGGCCGCGCCGCCGCCTCGACGAGGCGATGGTGACCACCGCCTGGGGCGGCGCCAAGGATGCGGACGCCGTTCTGGTGCTCGTCGATGCCGAGCGCGGCCTGACGCCCGATGTGGAGGATATCCTCAAGGGCGTGAAGGGACTACCGCACCGCAAGGGACTGATCCTCAACAAGATCGACCAGGTGCGCCGCGAGAGCCTCCTCGACCTTTCGCAAGCCGCGAACGCCATCTGTCCGTTCGACGCGACCTTCATGGTGTCGGCCAAAAACGGCGATGGTTGCGACGACCTTCTCGACTGGCTTGCGGCAAGCCTGCCGCCTGGGCCTTTCCTATATCCCGAGGACGAGATTTCCGACCTGCCGATGCGCAACCTTGCCGCGGAGATCACGCGCGAGAAGGTATTCCTGCGCCTCCACGAGGAACTGCCCTATTCGAGCCATGTCGAGACCGAAACCTGGACAGAGCTTCCCGACGGCAGCGTCAAGATCGAACAGGCGATCTTCGTCGAGCGCGACAGCCAGAAGAAGATCGTCATCGGCCGCAAGGGCGAGACCGTCAAGGCAATCTCGATGGCCGCGCGCAAGGAACTTTCCGAAATCCTCGAGCGCAAGGTGCATCTCATTCTATTCGTGAAGGTGCGCGAGAACTGGGGCGACGATCCCGAGCGCTACCGCGAAATGGGTCTTGAATTCCCCCGCCGCTAGGCCGAGTTTCGGGCTTTCTCGGCAGCCGGAGCCGGCACAGATGGAATGGCGCGACGAAGCGATCATCCTGGGCGTTCGCCGCCATGGCGAGGGCAGCGTGATCCTCGAGGTCATGACGCCGTCGCGTGGCCGGCACATGGGCCTGGTTCGGGGCGGGCGTTCTTCGCGCATGCGCCCGGTCCTGCAACCGGGCAATTCGGTGCATGTGACATGGCGGGCACGCCTTGACGAGCATTTGGGTAATTTCGCCATCGAGGCGGATCGCCTGCGCGCCGCCATGCTCATGGAAACACCTTTGGCGCTCAATGGGTTGCAATTGCTGGCTGCCCACATGCGCCTGCTTCCCGAACGCGACCCCCATTCGGCCTTGTACCGGGCCGCCCTGGTGATCCTCGACAACCTTGATGAAGCCGAAAAGGCGGCGCGGCTTCTCATCCGTTTCGAACTGGCGATTCTCGACGAACTCGGCTTCGGCCTCGATCTTTCGCGCTGCGCCGCGACGGGGCAAACGGATGACCTCGCCTATGTCTCGCCGAAGACGGGCAGGGCCGTGAGCCGCGAGGCAGGCGCGCCCTGGGCCGGCAAGATGCTGGAAATGCCCGCCTTTCTCGCGCCAGTGGTTCCAGCCGGGACGCCGCCGCTGGAAGCGCAAGTTCGCGCCGGTTTCGCGCTTTCCGGCCATTTCCTTGCACGCCATGTCTGGGAGCCGCGCGGCATCCGTCCGCCCGACGCCCGGGCTTCCTTCGTGAACGCTGTTCTTCGCGCGCTGGGCGTGGAAACGCCAGGAAATCCGGTATAGCTTGCCCGCCGATCAAGGGAGGGGCCAATGAGCGCGCGGATCATTCCAGAAGAAGTCGAGGCGGGCATCATTCCACTGGCGCGCCTGCACGATACGGCGGGCATCGATCTATTGCGCGAAATGCTGGCGGGCAAGCTTCCGCCCGCGCACATCGCCAAGCTGTTGAACTTCACCCCTTCCGATGTGGACGACGGGATGGCGAGGTTTCGCGGCCAGCCGCTGCTCGAGCATTACAACCCCGCCGGTTCGGTTCATGGCGGCTGGATGGCGACGCTGCTCGATTCGGCGCTCGGCTGCTGCGTGATGACGAAGCTCCCTGCCGGGACCGGCTACACGACGATCGAGTTCAAGGTGAACCTCATCCGCCCGCTTTTCACCAATTCCGGCGAAGTGGATTGCGAAGCGCGCGTCGTCCATCTTGGCCGCACGACCGCCGTGAGCGAGGGTACGATCAAGACCGCGGACGGAAAGTTGATCGCGACCGGTACCGAGACCTGCGCGATCTTCCCCCTGCCGCCGCTCAAATAGCTATTGCGCCGGCTGCAACTGCGGGCGGTCCACGGCCTTTTCCGAAATTGGCCAGTGCACGATGGCGGCGAATATGCCGAGCCCGACGGCCAGCCACCACACGATGTCATAGGAGCCGGTGACGTCGCGAAGATATCCTCCAAGCCACACGCCAATGAACGAGCCGATTTGGTGCGACAGGAAAACGAGTCCGCCCAGCAGGCCAAGGTGCCTCGTGCCAAACATGATCGCGACCAGCGCGTTCGTCGGCGGAACGGTCGAAAGCCAGAGCAGGCCCATTGCGATCGCGAATACGATCACCGCCGCCGGCGAATGCGGAATGAGCAGGAAGGCCGTGATCACCACCGACCGTGCGAGGTAGATCAGCACCAGGAACATCGGCTTGGAATGGCGTTGGCCGATATAGCCTGCCCCGAGCGAGCCGGCGATGTTGAAGAGGCCGATCAGCGCCAGCGCCAGCACGGCATAGCCGGGCGCGATGCCGATATCGCCGAGGAAAGCCGGGAAATGCGCCGTGATGAACGCCACCTGGAAGCCGCAAACGAAGAAGCCCGACACCAGCAACAGATAGCTTTGATGCCCCAGCGCCTCACGCAATGCATCGCGCACACTTTGCTCGTAAGCAGCCTGGCCTTGCGTACCGCTCGAAGCGTTGCCGCGCAGCGGGATTGCCAGCACCGGGATGACGAGCATCAGCACGCCTAGCCAAACCAGCGCATCCTTCCAGCCGACCGATTCGATCAGACCCTGGCTGAGTGGCGCAAACACGAACATGCCGGCAGATCCCGCCGCGGTGCCGAAGCCGAAGACCATGCTTCGCTGGGAAGGCGCGACGTTGCGCGCAAAGGCCGCAAGCACGATGCCGAAGGAACCCGACGCGATGCCGAGTCCGATGAGCACGCCGCCGCCGACATGCAGCCAGAACGGCGTGTCGGCGAATGCCATCAGCATCAGTCCGCCCGTGTAGAAAATTCCTGAAAGCGCGAGCACCCGCCACGTGCCGAAACGGTCGGCAATGGCGCCGAAAAACGGTGTCCCAAGGCCCCAGAACAGGTTCTGGATCGCCATGGCAAGGCCAAAAGTCTCCCGGTCCCAGCCGCGCTCGGCGAGCATGGGAAGCTGGAAGAAGCCCATTGCCGAACGCGGCCCGAAGGTCATCATCGCGATGAGGCAGCCGCAGGCAATGAGCAGCAGGGGTAGCGGCGGGTTTTTGGATTGCGTGGACAATGGCAATTCCTTTTCGGGCAATTTCTTTTCCTACCAGAAATGCCGCGCCATATCGCGCCGATTTTACTGATCGCAGCGTTTCGCTTCGCTTAACCGGCTGCCCAGGGATGGTGCATTTGAAGCGGAAGTGGCGGTTCTGGCGGCGCAAAAAAGTCAGGCGGTCGCTCCGATCTTTGTTCGCGGCAAGAACCGGCGACCAAAAAGGTTGGGGGAGAGCATTGCCTTCGACCGGATCGACTGGCCCGCAAGCCACGAAGATTTTTCACCTCCCGGGTTGATTATGCTCATAGTTGAGCATAACTTGTTTGCGTCCGCTTGGCGGACATCTTTTGTAATTCGTTTATGCTCAGAATGAGCATAACTAGGGTCCGTGGGAGAGTATCAATGACCGTGGCAAGCCATGATCGCGCCGGGGAAAAGCCGGGACCGGCAATGCGTACCGCCGCAGATAGATTTGGCGTTCTGCCAAGGCCCGACCTTGCCTATACGCAAGAGATCGCGCGGGAGACGGCCCACCTTTACGAAAAGGTCAGGCATCACATCCCCGCCATCGAATGGCCGGTGCATGCCCCTTATGTTTGGTGGATCAACAAGCTCAAGAAAGAGCGCAACGCGGTCATCCTGGCGCACAACTACCAGACGCCGGAAATCTACCATTGCGTTGCCGACATTGTCGGCGACTCGCTCCAGCTTGCCCGCGAGGCGACCATGGTGGACGAGGAAATCATCGTCCAGTGCGGCGTGCACTTCATGGCCGAAACCTCCAAGCTGCTGAACCCGGAAAAGACGGTGCTGATCCCCGATATGCGCGCCGGCTGCAGCCTGGCCGAGTCGATCACCGGAGCCGATGTGCGCCTGCTGCGCGAGGCAAATCCGGGCGTGCCCATCGTCACCTA
>JBGSJA010000308.1:0-6332 GCA_041742235.1 Salaquimonas sp.
GCCCGCCCAGGCGATCATCGCGGCATTGTCGCCGCAAAGCGACAGCGGCGGGGCGATAAACCGCCAGCCCTGTTGGAAGCAGGCCGCTTCGAGCGATGCGCGTATAAGCGTGTTGGCGGCCACGCCCCCGGCGGCGACGAACACGCGCTCGCCGGAATATTGCGGCCTTTCGCCGACGAGGGACATCGACTTGCGCGCCCTGTCGGTGACACTAAGCGAAACCGTCTGCTGGAAGGCAGCGCAAATGTCGGCAATGTCCCGATCCGTCAATGGTTGAAGCTTTTCCGCCTCCATGCGCACGGCGGTCTTCAGGCCGGAAAAGGAAAAGTTCAGCGTCTTTTGCCCCTTCAACGGCTGGGAAAATGCGAAGCGGGAAGGATCGCCATCGAGCGCAGCCTTCTCCACGGCCGGCCCGCCGGGAAATCCGAGGCCAAGCAGCTTTGCGGTCTTGTCGAAGGCTTCGCCCAGTGCATCGTCGATGGTGGTCGCGAGCCGCTCATAGCATCCTAGCCCCTCGACGCTGAGGATCTGCGTGTGCCCCCCGGAGACGAGCAGCAGCAAATAGGGAAAATCGAGGCCATGCGTCAGCCGGGCGGTCAGGGCATGTCCCTCCAGATGGTTGATCGCAAGGAACGGCTTGCCAAGGCTGGCCGCAAGCGCCTTGCCGGTCATCGTGCCGACGAGGAGGCCGCCGACGAGGCCCGGTCCAGCGGTAGCGGCGATGGCGTCGATGTCAGGCCAGCCCAACCCGGCTTCTCTCATTGCCGCTTCAACGACATGGTCTGTATGCGTGAGATGCGAGCGGGATGCTATCTCAGGCACCACGCCGCCAAAACGGGCGTGCTCGTCCATCTGCGACAATACGATCGAGGAAAGGATTTCGGCGCGGCCGTCCGTTCCGCGGGTCACGATCGACGCGGCGGTTTCGTCGCAACTCGTCTCGATCCCCAGAACCCGCATTGTCTCAACGGTCCAAAAACGCTAGTCACACTCGAATGGCGCTCTAACAGATGGGTCGCCAAAAGGAAATGGCGCGGACGGGCGGCATGGCTTCGAGCGGAACACTACGGATCGGCACGCGCGGCAGTGAACTGGCGCTGGCACAGGCGCATGAGTTGAAGGGCCGCATCCTCGATGCGAACCCCGGCAACGAGCCGCAGGTCGAGATCGTGGTCATCAGCACCGCCGGCGACCGGGTGCAGGACCGCCCGCTGTCGGAGATCGGCGGCAAGGGCCTGTTCACGATGGAGATCGAGGAGCAGCTCGCCGACGGGCGTATCGATCTTGCGGTGCATTCCTCGAAGGACATGCCCACCGCGCTGCCGGAAGGGCTGGAGCTTTCCTGCTTCCTGCCGCGCGAAGGCGTGGCCGACGCCTTTCTGTCGACCAGGGCGGGCTCGATCCGCGATCTTGCGCAGGGCGCGGTGGTTGGCTCGTCCTCGCTGCGGCGGCAGGCGCTGATCCGGCGCATCCGGCCCGACCTTCAGGTCGTGGGGTTCCGCGGCAATGTCGGGACAAGACTGCGCAAGCTGTCCGAAGCCGTTGCCGACGCGACACTGCTTGCCGAGGCTGGCCTGCGCCGTCTGGGGCTTGCCCATCACATCACGGCGTTGCTGCCGGTCGACGAATTCCCGCCCGCGCCGGGACAGGGGGCGATCTGCGTCGAGACGCGGATTGGCGACATGGTGACCGGCGCCTATCTGGCTGGCGTCAACCACGCGCCGACCAAAACCATGCTACACTGCGAGCGCGCCTTTCTGGCCGGTCTCGACGGCTCCTGCCGTACGCCAATTGCCGGCAATGCCCGGATCGAGGCCGGCCGCATTGCGTTCCACGGCATGATCATAACGCCCGACGGGCGCGAGGCGCATGAAATCCGCCTCCACGGCGGCGAGGGCGATGCCATGGCGATCGGTGTTGAAGCGGCCGAGCGGCTGAAACGCGCCGCGGGTCCGGGCTTTTTCGAAAGCTGGGCGTGACTGCGCCATGCGGGTGTTGCTGACCCGGGCGCGCGAGCGGAGCGAAAAGACCGCACGCAGGCTCGCGGCGGAGGGCCATGAAGCAATCATCCTGCCGCTGATGCGTTATCGCGACATCGATGAAAACGTGCCCGGCGGGCGGTTCGACGCCATCGCCTTTACTTCCGCCGAGGCGGTCGCAAGCCTGGCGCGGCGCATCGACGCAGATCCCTCGCTATCCGGCCTGCGCGGGCTGCCGGCTTTTTGCGTCGGGGCGGCTACGGCGAGCGCTTGCAAGACTGCGGGATTTGGCGAAGTGCACAGCGCCGATGGCGATGCCGCCGCGCTGGCGGAATTGATGGCAAGGACGAGCTTCGCGGCACAAAGGCCGATTGTGCTCTACCCGGCGCAGCCGAACCGCGCGAACGACCTTGGCGCAATGCTTCCCGGCCTTGATGTCCGGGAATTCAAGGCGTATCACGCCGAACCGTTCGACCCGGGGCAGAAAGCGTTCGTCGAGGCATTGCTGGGCTGCGATGCGGTTTTCCTTTACTCGCCGCGTAGCGCAAGTCACTTTGCCGAATTGTTGCTGGCGCATGTGGAATCAGCTTTCGCCAAGCGTTTGACTTTGATCGCCATTTCGGAAAAGACTGCCCGCGCTATCACGGACGGTCGGTCAGGGGCTGCGAAAGAAGCCGGTTTATCCATTGCCGTAGCGGCTTCGCCGGATGAAAATGCGATGATTTCGCTTCTGGCCGGGGGAGCCGGAGGCAATACGGCCCAACGCCCGTGACGGGTTTCCAATCGATGAAGTTGACGAGATGAGCGACAGCAAAGGCGCACCGCGCCGCCCCCATAAAAGCAAGACCATCGATCTTGAGGCAAGCGAAGTAAAGCGTGCCGAAGCCGAGGCGGCTCAAGCCGGGTTACAGGCCGATATCGCGACGAATGGCGATCATGGTGAAACGCCGCGCGCGGATGACAGAGGCGGCGAGACGGGCGCAGCCGCAACGGGGAAAACGGGCGCGCAAGAAGCCGCACCCATCGATGCAGCGGACGATACCGGACCGCATGCCGCGGCTGGTGATATGAGCGAGCCGCCGGTCATTACGCCGGCCAAACCGCAAAAGAGCGGCGCGGGCGCCATCAGCCTTGTTGCGTCGGCAGTTGTCGGAGGGCTGGTGGCTCTTGCCGGTTATGGCGCGCTTAATGCTGCGGGGATCGTCGGTCCGGGAACAAACATCACGCCCGTTGCGGATCTGGGTTCCATGGAGAGCGAAATCGCTGCCTTGCGGGAAAAGGTCGCGGCGCTGGAGGCAACTCCCGCGCCGGCTGGTTCAACCGACCCGCGAATCGATACGCTGGAGACGCGCGTCGGAGCGGTCGAGGCCGAGGCGGCGAGCCTTCGCGAAACCCTGGCCGCGGCTTCGCCGGGTGGACAGGCGGGCGACAGTGCTCTTGCCGCGCGAGTCGAAACGCTGGAGTCGCGGCTGGCGGAAGCACCCGCCGCTGCAGGCGGAACGGAAAGCCCGGTGATCGCGCAATTGAGCGGCAAGGTGGATGCCGGGCTTGAGGGCGTCAATGCCGCCATCGCCTCGACAGGCGAAAAGATCGCTGCGGTCGAAAGCCGCGTCGGCGCGCTCGAGCAGACCGTCGCCAATGTCCGCGAGGAAGTCGCGGCGGAGGCAGACAGCGGCAAGGATGCGGCCCGCCTCATCGCCGCCAATGCACTGAAGACAGCGGCAGCGGAGGGACGGCCCTTCGCCGACGTCATGGCCCCGGTCGAGGCGCTCGCGGGGGCCGGGCCGCAGATCGAGATTTTGAAAACCCAGGCGGCTTCGGGGCTTGCCCGACCTGCAGATTTGCTGGCGTCGTTCGAACCGGCGGCAAGCGCCATCCTGGCGCTCGACGCGCCCAAGCCCAAGGGCATGCTCGATGGACTGCTGGCCAATGCCCGCTCGCTGGTCAAGGTCGAACCCGCGGGGCCGCTTGAAGGAAATACCAACGAGGCGATCGTCTCGCGCATCCGCGCGGCGCTGCAGGCGGGCGACCTTGCCACAGCACTGAAACAATGGGAATCGCTTCCCGAAGCCGCGCGCGCCGTTTCGTCCGAATGGGGCGGCAAGCTCAAGGTCCGGGTCGAGGCGGGGGCGGCTCTCGACAGCGTGCTCGACGCGCTCGGGCAGGGCTAGCGGGGGGCGTAGCAACACATGATTCGCTTGATATCATTCCTTGTTCTCGTCGTGGCGCTGGGCTTTGGCTTCTCATGGTTTGCCGACCGGCCGGGAGACGTCACGCTGGTTTGGGAAAACACGCGCTACGAAACCAGCCTGATGGTCGTCCTGACCGGAATTGTTGCGCTCGTGGCGGCCATCATGATCGTTTGGTGGGTGATTTCCGTCATCCTGCGCTCGCCCTCGCTAATGCGCCGTTTCTGGCGCAACCGCCGGCGGGACCGCGGTTACCATGCCCTGTCGCAGGGCTTGATCGCGGCATCTACCGGGGACGCGGGGACGGCCCGCAAATTGTCGCGCGACAGCCGAAGCCTGTTGGGGAACGAGCCGCTGGTTCAGCTTCTCGACGCGCAGACGCTGCTTCTGGAAGGAAACCGGCAAGCCGCGCGCGAACGGTTCAACGCGATGCTCGACGACGACGACACGCGCCTCGTCGGCCTTCGCGGGCTGTATCTGGAGGCCGAGCGCGAAGGCGAGAAAGAAGCCTCGCTTCACTATGCCGAACAGGCTGCCAAGCTTTCGCCTGCCTTGCCATGGGCCGGTAGCGCGCTGCTGCGCTACCAGTCGGCCAGCGGCGACTACGAAGCGGCCTTGCGCACGCTCGAGACAAACCGCGCCGCCGGGCTGGTGGGCAAGGAAGAAGCCGAACGCAAGCGGGCGGTGCTGCTGACTGCGCTGGCGCTCGGCGAAGAAGACGCCGCGCCCGACAAGGCGCTGAAACATGCGCTTGCCGCTGTAAAGCTTGCGCCATCGCTCGTTCCGGCATCCATAGCCGCGGCGACCGCCTATTCTCGCAAGGGCGATACCCGCAGGGCCGGCAAGACGCTCGAAGCAATCTGGGCAAAGGATCCGCATCCGGAAGTCGCCGAGGCCTATGTCGGGCTGCGCATCGGCGATTCGGTGCTGGACCGGCTTGAGCGGGCGAAGAAGCTGGCCAAACTCACGCCCGGCCATCGCGAAAGCGCAATCGCCGTTGCCGAGGCAGCCATTGCCGCGAAACAATTCGACCTTGCGCGCGAGACGCTCAAGCCGCTGGCAGCAGCCGGACCGACGCAGCGCGTGTGCCTGATCATGGCCGATCTGGAGCAAGCCCAGCATGGCGACCGTGGCCGCATGCGCGACTGGCTGGCGCGGGCGGTGCATGCCCCGCGCGACGCCGCATGGACAGCGGACGGCCATGTCAGCGACCGCTGGCTGCCCGTCTCTCCCATGACCGGCGAGATCGATGCGTTCGAATGGAAAGTGCCGGTGGCACGGCTGGGCGCGCCGTTGGAAATGGACGACCTCAACGATCTGGCCGAACCGTTGCCGGAGCCGGAACCCAAAGCGCCAGAACCAGCCGCCGTGCCGGTGCGCGATGGCGAAGCGGATGCGCTGACGATAGACGCCGAACCTGCACCAGCGCCGGTTCAGGAAGCGGAAGAACCGCAGACGCTGCCGCATGTACCCGACGATCCGGGCGTGGAACCGGAACCTGCGGCGGCGGAACGAAAAGCCTTCCGGCTGTTTTAGGGACTGACGGGTCAAGCGAGGCTGGCAGATGACCAAGGCGAAGAATGGCGGCACGCTGCTGGCGCGGTGCCTCGAGGCGCAGGGCGTTAGCCGCGCATTTTGCGTGCCGGGCGAAAGCTATCTGGCGCTGCTCGACGGCCTGCATTGCGGCAAGGTCGATGTGGTGGTGGCACGCCATGAGGGCGGCGCGGCGATGATGGCCGAGGCGGATGGCAAGATGACCGGCCGCCCGGGCATCGCGATGGTGACGCGCGGCCCCGGCGCCACCAATGCCGCCAGCGGAATTCACGTAGCGCAGCAGGACTCGACGCCGTTGCTTCTGCTGGTGGGCCAGATCGGCCGCGACTTGGGTGGCCGCGACGCCTTCCAGGAAATGGATTTCCGCGCCTTTTTCGGCGGAATGGCCAAGTGGGTGGAGGAAATCCGCGATCCAGCGCGCATTCCCGAAATTGTTTCCCACGCCTTCCATGTCGCGATGTCGGGAAGACCGGGGCCGGTGGTGCTCGCCCTGCCGGAGGACATGCTGCGTGCCGAAACTGGCGCGCAGCCCGGCCCGCAAGTCGTGGTGGAAGGGCCGCTTTGCGGTCAGTCGCAAGCGACGAAGGCCGCAGCGCTCATCGCCGCCGCC
>JBGSJA010000309.1:0-2978 GCA_041742235.1 Salaquimonas sp.
TCCACCGTCGCGCACCAGTCGGACCACGCCTTCATGGCGGCGATCATGCCGATGCTGTTTCCCTCCAGCGTGCAGGAATTCGTCGAACTCGGCCTGCTCGGCATCGCCATGAGCCGCTATGCCGGCCTGTGGGTCGGCTACAAGGTCATCTCCGACACGATCGAGACCACCGCCGTCGTCGACCTTGCCGGCGAGCAGCGGCAATTCGTTCTGCCCGCCGATTTTGCCCTGCCCAAGGGCGGGCTCAACATCCGCTGGCCCGACGACCGCTATGCGCAGGACGAGCGGTTGCAGGAATACAAGGCCTATGCCGCCATCGCCTTTGCGCGCGCCAACGGTATCGACCAGCTCATCATCGACGTGAAGAAGCCGCGCTTCGGCATCATCTCCTCCGGCAAGGCCTATGAGAACGTGCGCGAAGCGCTGCGCCACATGGGCATCGACCAGGAGGTCGCTGAGGCGATCGGGCTGCGGCTCTACAAGGTGCGCATGCCCTGGCCGCTGGAGCCGGAAGGCGTGCGGCATTTCTCCGAAGGGCTGGAGGAGGTGCTCGTTATCGAGGAGCGCCGCGAGGTCATCGAGCACCAGATCAAGCAGCAGCTTTTCAACTGGCGCGCCGATGTGCGCCCGCGCATCGTCGGCAAGTTCGACGACAAGGACCGCCACATCCTGTCGCTGCACGAGGAGGTGACGACCGGCGTCGCGCTGCGCGCCATCGCCTCGCGGCTGCTGAATTTCGACTTGCCGGCGGGCCTTGCGGAAAGACTGCGCGAGCAGCTTGCCTATTACGAGGCGCGGCACGCGATCCGCGTCAACCACGCTGCGCCGGTAACGCGCACGCCGCATTTCTGCTCGGGCTGCCCGCACAACACTTCGACCAAGGTGCCGGAAGGCAGCAGAGCCATGGCGGGCATCGGCTGCCATTTCATGGCGCTGTGGATGAACCGCAACACCGAGACCTATACCCACATGGGCGGCGAGGGCGTGCCGTGGATGGGCGCCGCGCCCTTCACGGACGAGAAGCATGTTTTCGCCAATCTGGGCGACGGCACCTATTTCCACTCCGGTTACCTGGCGATCCGCCAGTCGGTCGCGGCCGGCAACAACATCACCTACAAGATCCTCTACAACGACGCCGTGGCGATGACCGGCGGCCAGCATGTCGACGGCCAGCTTTCCGTGCCGCAGCTTTCGCATCAATTGGCAGCCGAGGGCGTGAAGGAAATCTGGGTCGTCACCGACGAGCCCGGCCGCTATTCCACGCACGACCTTGCGCCCGGCGTGAAGCTGCGCTCGCGCGAATATCTCGACGAGGTGCAGCGGCATTTGCGCACCGTGGAGGGCTGCACGGCGATCATCTACGACCAGACCTGCGCCGCCGAAAAGCGCCGCCGCCGCAAGCGCGGAATCATGCCGGACCCGAAGAAGCGCGTCTTCATCAACCCGCTGGTGTGCGAAGGCTGCGGCGATTGCTCGGTGCAGTCGAACTGCATTTCCGTCGAGCCGCTGGAAACCGAATTCGGCCGCAAGCGGCAGATCAACCAGTCGTCCTGCAACAAGGATTTCTCTTGCGTCAACGGCTTCTGCCCGTCCTTCGTGACGGTCGAGGGCGGAGACGTGAAGAAGGGCGCGCTGCCCAGGCTCCCGGAGGGGGCATTGCCGGAGCCGCAAGTGCCGCCGCTCGATGAAGTCTACAACATCGCGATCACCGGCGTTGGCGGCACGGGCGTGCTCACCATCGGCGCGATCATCGGCATGGCCGCGCATCTGGAAGGCAAGGCGGCGATGATCCAGGACTTCTCCGGTCTCGCCCAGAAGGGCGGCGCGGTGCTGTCGCATGTGCGCCTTGCGCCACGGCCCGGAATGGTCGCCTCCGCGCAGATCATCACCGGCGAAGCAGATCTGCTCATCGCCGCAGATACCGTGGTCGCTGCCGGCAAGGACAGCGTCGCGCTCTACAGCCTCGCCCGCACCCGCGCCGTGCTGAACACGCACCTGGCCCCGGTGTCGAATTTCGTCTTCAACCGCGACTTCGATTTCCGCGAGCGCGACGTCATCGGCACCATCGAGAAGAACATGGACGCCCGGCCGCACCGGCTCGATTTCGGCGCGCTGGCCGAAGCGGTTTGCGGCGATGCGATCGCCACCAACATCATGATGCTGGGCTATGCCAGCCAGATGGGCCTGCTGCCGGTCGGCCCTGCCGCGCTGCTGCGGGCGATCGAGCTCAACGCGGTTTCGGTGAATGCCAACAAGCTTGCCTTCGCCTGGGGCCGCCGCTTTGCCGCGCACCCGCAGGAGGCAGAAAAAATCCTCAACGCGGCGCATCCGCACGCGCCCGCCCCGAAGACGCTGGAGGAACTGGTTGCACATCGCGCGGACTTCCTCACCGCTTACCAGGACAAGGCCTGGGCGAACCGCTACCGCGCGTTGGTGGCGAAGGCCGAAGCCGCCGAGGCGAAGCTTGGTGCAGGCCGCGAGCTGACCGGGGCCGTGGCGCGGTTCGGTTTCAAGCTGATGGCTTACAAGGACGAATACGAGGTCGCCCGGCTCTACACTGACGGCGATTTCGAGAAGCGCATCCGCGAAACCTTCGAGGGCGATTTCAAGCTGAACTTCCACCTCGCGCCGCCGGTGATGAAGGGCGAATTGCTGCCGAACGGCCGTCCGCGCAAGCGGCAGTTCGGCCCGTGGATGATGCCCGCCTTCCGCGTGCTGGCAAAACTGAAGCGCCTGCGCGGCACGCCCTTCGACCCGTTCGGCTACAGCGCGGAAAGGCGCACGGAGCGCCAGCTTATCGCCGAATACGAAGCGATGGTCGAGGAACTTGCCGCCGGGCTGACCGCCCGCAACCACGATTTGGCGGTGGCGCTGGCGAAGGTTCCGGACATGATCCGCGGGTATGGACCGGTAAAGGACGCATCGGTGGAAAAGGCGGAAGCCGAAAAAGCCGGGCTGCTCGCCCGCTTCCGCGCGCC
>JBGSJA010000310.1:0-5621 GCA_041742235.1 Salaquimonas sp.
CGTGAGGTCGAACAACGTCGCGCCTTCGCGCCACGGCGCATCTTGGAGCAGAAGGTAATTTCCCTCGACTAGCACGATCCGGTGTTCGCGGCTGATGATTGCCGCGCCTGCCCGGGCGAGATCCATGGTCCGGTCGAATACCGGCACGGCGACTTCGCCGTTTGCCGTGCGGATGCGGGCAAGGGCGGCGAGGTAGCCTTGGGCATCGAAGGTTTGCGGCGCGCCTTTTCGCGGCATCAGGCCCAGCGGTGCGATGACGGCATTGTCGAGATGGAAGCCGTCCATCGGCATCAGCGCCGCGTTTCCCGGGTTCGCCGCGTTGAGTTCGGCCAGCAGGCTTTCGGCCAGCGTCGATTTTCCCGCGCCGGGCGGTCCGGCAATCGCCACGATGAAACGGTCAGAATCGCCTGCGCGCTTGATTATCTCGCGGGAGAGTTCATTCGGGGTCACGCTCAGGCGGCCATCGCCTCTGGCGGCGGCGTCTTGGCGCCGGTCATGTAGGCAACCGCGTCGGACATGGTGTGGTCCTTCGGGTCGATGACGCACAGCCGCCGTCCCAGCCGGTGAACGTGGATGCGGTCCGCCACCTCGAAGACATGCGGCATGTTGTGGGAAATCAGCACGATGGGCAGGCCGCGTTTCTTCACGTCGAGAATGAGTTCGAGCACCCGCCGCGATTCCTTGACGCCAAGCGCCGCGGTGGGCTCGTCCATGATCACGACCTTGGAGCCGAAGGCCGCTGCGCGGGCAACAGCCACGCCCTGGCGCTGACCGCCGGACAGGGTTTCCACTGCCTGCTTGATGTTCTGGATGGTCATCAGGCCAAGCTCGGTGAGCTTGGCGCGCGCCTGGCGTTCCATTTCCGGGCGGTCGAGCATCCGCAACAGGCCCAGAAGCCCGGTCTTGCGGATCTCGCGGCCCATGAACATGTTGTCGGCAATCGACAGCGCCGGCGAAAGCGCAAGGTTCTGGTAGACGGTCTCGATGCCCGCCTCTCGCGCCTGCTGCGGCGAGGTAAACTGCACCGTCTCGCCGTTGAGGCGGATTTCGCCCTCATCCGGCACGACCGCGCCGGAGATCGCCTTGATCAGCGTGGACTTGCCGGCGCCGTTGTCGCCGATCACGGCAAGGATTTCGCCGGGATAAAGGTCGAAATCGGCATTGTCGAGCGCGGTCACGCGCCCGTAGCGCTTGATGAGGCCCCGCGTGGTGAGCACGGGCTGGACGGTCGTGTTCATGGCTATCACCCCGAAACCTTGCGGATCCATTGGTCGACGGCGACGGCGCCGATGATCAAGACGCCCGTCAGAAGCACTTTCCATTGCGGGTCGGCGTTGAGCATGTTCAGCCCCATGCTCATGACGCCGACGATGAGCGCGCCGAACAGCGTGCCGAGGATCGAGCCGCGGCCGCCGAAGAGCGATATGCCGCCGATCACCACCGCCGTGATTGCCTGCAGGTTGAAGTCGGTCGTCACGGTCGAAGGCGAGATCGAGCCGTTGCGCCCGATGGATACCCAGGCCGCGAGGCCCGCGATGAGGCCGGCGAGCGTGTAGGTGGCGATGAGCACTTTCTTCGAGCGGATGCCGGCGAGTTCCGCCGCTTCCGGGTCGTCTCCCACGGCATAGATGTGCCGGCCGAAGGCCGTGTAGTTCAGCATGTACCAAAGCGCGACGTAGAGCAGCAGCATCGCCACGACGCCGAGCGTTACGACCGCGCCGCCGATCTTGAAGCTGATGCCGAAGATGTGCAGCCATGGGGTCGCGGCGGTGACATCGGCTTCGCGCATCGTCTCGTTGGCGGAATAGATCAGGCAGATCGCCATCACGATGTTCCAGGTGCCAAGCGTGACAATGAAGGGCGGCAGCCGCAGCCGCGCCACCAAGAAGCCATTCACAAAACCCCAGAAACCGGCGGCGCCGAAACCCGCAAGCAAGGCGACGATCACCGGCATTCCATGGCTGACCACCATGTTGCCCATGATGACAAAGGCAAAGACCATAATGACGCCAATGGCGAGGTCGATGCCGGCGGTCAGCACCACCAGCGTCTGCGCGGCGGCAAGGATGCCGACGACCGCGACCTGCTGCATGATCAAGGTGAGCGTATAGGCGGAAAAGAAGCGCTCTCCGCGGGCAATTCCGAAAAAGACGATGAGCGCGACGAGGACGATCAGCGGCACAAGAGCCGGATTGCCGTGGAGCAGGTGCTGAAGCCGCATCAGGGGCGAGGGCTTCTCGTCGAAATGGGCCACCGCGGATTCGGCCTGCGCCGCCACTTTCTCGAAATCCTGCGTCGCGGTCACGGGTTCCTCCTCCCTTCACATGCATCGCATGCGTGGCGCGATGGCTCCTCCCGCCGCGCCGGTTGCGAAAAGGGCGGCCGCGAAGGGCCGCCCTGCCCGCATCGTTCAGTCAATCACCAAAGCTGCAGGGAGATCAACCCCAGCACTTGGCGGTACCTTCCTTGGTGTCGATCGAGGTAACGCCCGCAGCCGGCTTGTCGGTGACGAGGGCGACGCCGGTGTCGAAGAAGGACTTGCCTTCGGTCGGCTTCGGCTTGGTGCCGTCCTTGGCCCAGGCGGCGATCGCCTCGATTCCGAGCGAGGCCATCAGCAGCGGGTATTGCTGTGAGGTCGCGCCGATGACGCCTTCGGCCACGGACTTCACGCCCGGGCAGCCGCCATCGACCGAGACGATCAGCACTTCGCTTTCCTTGCCGACTGCCTTGAGCGCCTGGTATGCGCCAACCGCCGCCGGTTCGTTGATGGTGTGGATGACGTTAATCGACGGGTCCTTCTGGAGAAGGTTTTCCATCGCCTTGCGACCGCCTTCCTCGTTTCCGTTGGTGACGTCATGACCGACGATACGCGCATCGTCCTCATCGCCGATGTCGGCGGGGTTCTTCACGTCGATGCCGAAGCCCATCATGAAGCCCTGGTTGCGCAGCACGTCGACGGTCGGCTCGGACGGGGTGAGGTTCAGGAAGCCGATCCTGGCGTCCTTGGCCTTGTCGCCGAGCGTTGCCGCGGCCCATGCGCCGATGAGCCGGCCGGCTTCGAGGTTGTCGGTTGCGAAGGTCGCGTCGGCAGCTTCCGCCGGATCGAGCGGGGTGTCGAGCGCAATGACGAGAAGGCCTGCAGCCTGCGCCTTCTTGACCTGGTCGACGATTGCCTTGGTGTCGGATGCGGCGATCAGGATGCCCTTGGCGCCGTCGGCAATGCACGACTCGACCGCGGCCACCTGGCTGTCATGGTCGCCGTCGACCTTGCCGGCATAGGATTTAAGGGTGATGCCGAGTTCCTTGGCCTTGGCTTCCGCGCCTTCCTTCATCTTGACGAAGAACGGGTTGGTGTCGGTCTTGGTGATGAGGCAGGCGCCTGTTTCCGCGTAAGCGGGCGCGACGGCGAAAATGCCGGCAGCGGCAGCGCCGAGCAGCATGGACTTGAGGGAAACGAGTTTCTTCACGGAATCCTCCCGGAGTTTGTGACATCACGGGAATCCGGCGGGCGACGCCCGCTCATCTCTCCTCCCGTGCACCAGCGGCAGTTCCTCCCTGCCCGGCTGCGTTCAAATCAACACCCGATTTTTTCGCGTGTCAATAAATAAATCAGACTGATTTAATAATTGACAGGCACCGGCTTGCGCCGCATCATTCCCGCAAATGTCGGGAGGAGAGCCGGCATGTTGGCAACGGATTGTGCTGCAATTGCGCCGCGCCGGGACGGGAGATCCCCGCGGGCGCCGGAGCTGGGGAGGAATGCTTGCAGGTGAGCGCTACCCTTTCGGGCGATGTCCTGCCGGCCGCGGCGGTTGACGGCGGGGATGCGACCACGGCATGGCCGGCCCATCGCGGCACTAACCAGAGCGGCATGCGCGCCTATAACGAGCGGCTGGTGCTGACTTTGGTTCGGCGCCATGGCGGCATCTCCAAGACCGGGATAGCGCGCCTCACCGGCCTTTCCAACCAGACCATCTCGGTCATCATGCGCCAGCTTGAGGCTGACGGGCTGCTAGTTCGGGGCGAGCCGCTGCGCGGCAAGGTCGGCCAGCCATCGGTGCCGCTTTCGCTGAACCCGCGCGGCGCGTGGTTCATCGGCCTCAAGATCGGGCGGCGCTCCACCGACTTCGTCGTCGTCGATTTTCTCGGCAACATCGTGCGCCAGTCGAGCCGCGCCTATGCCTGGCCGCTGCCGGAAGATGTCTTCGCATTCGCGCGGAAAGCCATCGCCGAGACCCGCGAATGGCTCGGCAAGGACGATGCGCGCATTGCGGGGCTCGGCATCGCCATGCCGTTCGAGATCTGGGCCTGGGCGGAGGAGGTCGGCGCGCCGGCCGCGCAAATGAACCGCTGGCGGACGTTCGACGTGCGCGAGACAATCCGCGAATTCTGCCCGTGGCCGGTCTATTTACAGAACGACGCAACGGCTGCCTGCGGCGCCGAACTCGCCTTCGGCGCGGGCCCGCGCAAGCAGGATTTCATCTACTTCTATGTCGGCACTTTCGTCGGCGGCGGCGTCGTTCTCAACGGCAGCCTTTATAGCGGCCGCACTGGCAATGCCGGGGCGCTCGGCTCCATGCCCGTGCCGGGCGTCAGGGCGATTTCCGAACAGCTCATCGACCAGGCTTCGCTGGTGGTGCTGGAGCGGCGGTTGAACGCCGCCGGCATCAACCCGTCCCCCTTGTGGACCGCAGACGGCGATTGGTCCGCCTTCGAGGCCCATACGGCGGCCTGGCTCGACATCGCGGCGCGCGGCATCGCCCATGCGATCGTCGCGGCGGCCTCCGTCATCGACTTCGAGGCGGCAATGATCGATGGCGGCTTTCCCGTCACGATCCGCGCCCGGCTTGTGGCGAAGGTGGCGCAGGAGATCGGGCGGATCGACACGCAGGGTATATCAGTGCCGCGTCTTGAAGAGGGTGGCATCGGACCGGCGGCGCGCGCGCTTGGTGGCGCGAGCTTGCCGCTGTTCGACCGGTTCCTGATCGACCAGAACACCTTGATGCGGGAGCAATGAATGCTGAACGGAATTCCCGGCTGCCTCGGGCCGCAACTCCTCTTCAACCTGCGGGCCATGGGCCACGGCGACGAAATCGCGCTGGTCGACGCCAATTATCCCGCGCAGACCGATGCGCTTGGAACCGGCGGGCTGGTCCGGGCCGATGGCATCGCAATGGCCGGGATCCTTGACGCCGTGCTGCAATTGCTGCCGCTCGATGCGGCGGTGGAGCACGCCGTCATGATCGCCACCGTGGGCGGCGACGGCAAGACATTCGATTTGGTGCATGTCGAGATGTGCAACATCGTGGCCCGGCGCGCCGCAAACCGTCCCGTGCTGGCCATGCAGGGTGCGCCATTCTACCAGCGGGTGAAATCTGCCCACACGATCGTTGCAACCGGCGAGCCGTGCCTTTACGCCAACATCATACTGCGCAAGGGCGCGATCGGACCTGGAGCGACGGCATGATCCTGTGTTGCGGCGAATCGCTGATCGACATGCTGCCGCGAACGCTCGAAACGGGCGAGGCAGCCTTCCTGCCGGTATCGGGCGGGGCGGTGTTCAACACCGCGATCGCGCTTGGCCGCCTTGGCGAGAAAACCGGCTTTTACTGCGGCGTGTC
>JBGSJA010000311.1:0-6278 GCA_041742235.1 Salaquimonas sp.
TCGCCGCAAGCGCGATGCGCGGCCGGCGCCAGACGGGCAGGGCGGGATGGTTCATCGAGGCCGCCAGAGACAGGCGCTGCGCGTCGATGACATCGCCCTGCCGCAGCAACACGTCGCCCGCCTTGAAATCAAGACCTTCCGGCCGGACGGAATGCCCGGTGACAATGACCTTGAGAATGGTTACGTGGTCGCCATCCCGGCTTGTGTTTTCCTGCATCTGCACGGTGTCGGCGCCTTGCGGAACCGGCGCTCCAGTGAAGATGCGCACTGCTTCGCCCGGGCCTACCGTGCCCGCGAAGGGGTGCCCGGCGGCCGCCTCGCCGATGATTTTGAGCGACACCGGCGCCGTTTGTGCATCCGCGCCGCGCAAGGCGTAGCCATCCATCGCGGAGGCACGGAATGGAGGCTGGGTGCGAAGCGCCGGCAAATCTCGGGCGAGCACACGGCCATGGGCTTGCGCAAGCGGCACGGTTTCCACGTCCACGGGCGATGCGCCTTCAAGGATGATCGACAGTGCCTCGGCGGCGGGTACCAGATCGGTGCGCACAGGTCAGTCTTCCGCGCGCCAAAGGCCCGATTTGCCGCCCGACTTTTCAAGCAGCCGAACGGAGGTGATTTCCATGCCGCGGTCGGCTGCCTTTGCCATGTCATAGATTGTCAGGCAGGCCACTGTGGCGGCAGTCAGCGCTTCCATCTCGACGCCGGTCTGGCCGTTGACCTTCGCCGTGGCGCGGACTTGCAGACCGGGAAGCGCATGATCGGGTTTGATCTCGACCTCGACCTTGGTCAGCGCCAGCGGATGGCAAAGCGGGATCAGTTCGGAGGTCTTCTTCGCGGCCATGATGCCTGCGACGCGCGCGACACCCAGCACATCGCCCTTTTTCGCATTGCCGGAGAGAATAAGTTCCAGCGTCTGCGCCTGCATCCTGATGGAGCCGGCCGCGACCGCTTCGCGTGAGGTGTGCTCCTTGCCGCCCACATCCACCATGCGGGCCTCTCCGGTTGCGCCTATGTGGGTGAGGCCCTTTGTCATGCCGCTTTTCCGGCCGGTAGCGGGTTGGACAGAAGCGCGGAGGTGGCGGCGGCGACATCTGCCTGGCGCATCAGGCTCTCCCCGATGAGGAAGGTGCGAATGCCGGTCCGGGCAAGGCGCGAAAGGTCTTCCGGTGTGAACAGGCCGCTTTCGCCGACGACAAGCTTGCCGGGCGGAATGAGCCGCGAGAGCCGCTCGCTCGTTTCGAGCGAGGTCTCGAAGGTGCGTAAATTGCGGTTGTTGATGCCGATCATCGGCGAGGAAAGATGCTTGAGCGCACGTTCCGTTTCGGCCTCGTCATGAACCTCCACCAGAACGTCCATGCCAAGATCCAGCGCCGCATCCTCCAACGCGCGTGCATCCGTGTCGGACAGCGACGCCATGATGATGAGGATGCAATCGGCGCCCCACGCCCTTGCCTCGAACACCTGGTAGGGCTCGAACAGGAAATCCTTGCGCAATACCGGAAGCCCGGATGCCGCTCGGGCCATTTCCAGATATTCCGGCGCGCCCTGGAAAGACGGCTTGTCGGTCAGCACCGAAAGGCAGGCCGCGCCGCCTTCGGCATAGGCCTTGGCCAGGGCAGGCGGATCGAAATCAGCGCGGATCAGGCCCTTGGACGGGCTTGCCTTCTTGATTTCAGCGATCAGTGCGTAGTCGCCACGATCATGCGCGACGCGAAGGGAGCGCAGGAATCCACGCGGTGCATCGGCATCGGCAATGCGGGCCTTCAACTCGGCAAGCGGCACGGCGGCCTTTGCCGCGGCGATTTCCTCGCGCTTGTAGGCCTCAATCTTCTTGAGGATGTCGGCCATCAGCCACGGCCCTCGTTCGAGACCTGCACCAGCTTTTCGAGCACCGCCAATGCCGCGCCGCTGTCGATCGCGGATGCTGCCATTTCGGCGCCGGAACGAAGGTCTTCCGCACGATCGGCCACGATCAGCGCGGCTGCGGCGTTGAGCAGCACCATGTCGCGGAACGCCGATGCCCTGCCAGCAAGCATTTCCCGCATCGCGGTTGCGTTGTACTCGGCGTCGCCGCCTGCCACTTCGTCGCCGGAATGTTCAGGCAGCCCGGCTGCTTCAGGCGAGACATCGAACGTGCGAACCTTGCCGCCTTCCAGCGCCGCGACATGGGTCGTTCCGGCTATGCTGATCTCGTCATAGCCGCCGCCATGGACGACCCAGACCTTCTCGGAGCCGAGTTCGCCCAGAACCTGCGCAATCGTAATGAGCCAACGCGGGGAAAACACACCCAGAAGCTGGCGTTTCACGCCCGCCGGATTGCACATCGGCCCGAGTAGGTTGAAGATCGTGCGGGTGCCAAGTTCGACACGGGTCGGCCCCACATGGCGCATCGCCGAGTGGTGGGCCGGGGCGAACATGAAGCCGACGCCGGCATCCTCGATGCAGGCGGTAATCTGGCCGGGGCTGAGTTCAAGGTTGACGCCGAGCGCCTTCAGCACATCGGCCGAGCCGGACTTCGAGGAAAGCGCGCGGTTGCCATGCTTGGCGACCTTGACGCCGCAACCGGCGACGACGAAAGACGCAGCGGTCGATACGTTGAGCGACCCCTTGGCATCGCCGCCCGTGCCGACGATGTCGATGGCGCCGTCGGGCGCATCGACGGTCAGCATTTTTGCCCGCATCGCGTCGACCGCGCCTGCGAACTCGTCCGGCGTCTCGCCGCGTACCCGAAGGGCCATGAGCAACCCGGCAATTTGCGAAGGCGTCGCCTCGCCGGACATCAACATGCCGAAAGCCTTGCCGGTTTCCTCGCGGCTCAGCACCGCGCCGTCGGCAACCTTCGCGAGGATCGGCTTGATGTCGTTCATTTCCGGACCGGTCAGAACTGCAGCGCGGCGTCTATTGCCGCCGGGTTCACGATAACCTCTTGTCGCGCCTGCAGGTCGCCGACCAAGTGCCCCATCAGGTCATCGGACAATTGCCTGTCGATGTTTTCACGCAAATTGGCGGGAGCAGCGCTATCGTCGCCGGCGATTACCCTGGCGACCTTCAGCACCAGTTGCGCCGGCGCCTGCGCAGCGGGAGCGCTGGTCACGCCCCCTTGCGGCAAGGCAAAGCCGGCCGCGATTGCCGCTGGCGGCAGATCGGCGCTTGTGTCGCTGCGCTTGAGTTCGGCGCTCTGCCTTGGCGTCTGCGGGGCGCCGTTCACTTGCGGCAAGGCAGACGCGAGTACGGCGGCAAAATCCTCGCCCTTGGAAACACGTTCGGCGATATCCTTGGCGATGGCTTCGATCCTCTTGGCCGTTTCTGCTTCCACCCATGCCGCACGCACCTGGTCGCGAACCTCCGTCAGCGGCTTTTGGCGTTCGGGAATAACACCGGCGACCTCGAACCAGACGAAGCCGTCGGTCCCGATATTGACAGGATCGGCTTCGACGCCTTCGTCGGTCTGGAATACCTCGGTCAGCAATCCCTGTGCTTGCGGAATGCCATCCACCGGCTTGCCGTCGGGTCCGTTGCCGCTCGCGTCCACCTGCTCGATCGTGAACGCCTTGAGGCCGACTTTTGCCGCGGCGTCGGCGAGGGGATCTCCGGCGGCCCGTTCGTCCTCGAGCCTGTCATGGGTTTCGAAGATGACCTCGGCGGCCTTTTTCTCCGCGAGGCTCTTGCGGATTTCCGCCTCGAGTTCGGAAAGCGGCGTCACGGCCTGCGGCACGATCTCGGTGACATTGATGATCACCGGGCCGAAAGTCCCCTCGACGACGCCGCTGGGCTTGTTTGCCTCCAGCGCAAATGCCGCTTCGGCGATCTTCGGGTCGGGAATCTGGTCCTTGCGCAACATTCCCAGATCCGCATCGGCGGCGGTGCGACCAAGCCCGGTGAGGATGGCGTCCACGGTTTCGCCTGCTGCCAGACGGTCGGCAGCGGCCTGTGCCGCCGCTGTATCGGGGAATGCGATCTGCTGGATGCGGCGCTGTTCGGACCGCGTGTGCTGGTTCTTCGTCGCCTCGTACTCGGCTGCGATTTCCTCTGTCGCTATTGCCTCTGGCTTGGCGATGTCAGCGGGAACCAGCCTTACTAGGATGAGCTTGCGAAATTCGGGCGCGACGTAATTCTGCTTGTTCGCTTCGAAAAAGGTCGAAAGGTCGGTTTCCGTCGGCTCCGGCGCCGTTGGCACCGCCGACCGGTCGACGAGCGCGTAGTCGAATACGCGCCGCTCCGACTGGTATTGCGATAGCGCTGAATGGAAAACATCCGGCGCCGCGACGCCCTGGCCGAGGCCGTTCAACAACTGGGCGCGCATCGCGACGGCGTGCTGGTTGCGAACGTAGTCGTCCTCGCTCATGCCGACTGAACGCAGCGCCGCGATCAGCCGCTCTCGGGAAAACGCTCCGGAACTGTCCTTGAAGGTCGGATCGGAGGCAATGAGCTTGATCAATTGCTCTTCCGAGACTCCAAGCCCCATGTCGCGGGCGCTCTGGTCGAGAACGGCTCCGGCGACCAACTGGCTGGTCACCGACTGGTCGATGCCGAAAGCCTTCGCCTGTTCGCGGGTGAGCCGCTGGTTGAGTTGCTGCTCGAGTGCGTTGATGCGCGTCTGGTATGCGAGGCGGTAATCGACCATGCTGACGCGCGTGTCGCCGACGCGGATCGGCTCCGTGCCAACGCCCGTCAGTAGCGAGCCGGACGCACCCCAGACGGCGAACGAAATCACCAGCAGTCCAAGCAGGAATTTCGCGACGATGCCTCCGGTGGATTTGCGCAGAGCTTCAAGCATTTCAATTCCTTGTTTTTCGGCGAACGGCCCTTGAAAACCGTATAGCGTCCGGTTTGCGCTATCACAACTCAAAAGCCGTTCATGCTTGCTCCGCCCTTTTGGCAAAGGGGCAAGACGTGCTAGCAGGGCAGCGCAAGAAAAACGGGAGTAGGGCATGACCCCAGGCATCAAGCCGCTGATCGCGGGAAACTGGAAGATGAACGGCCTCAGGGCGCAGCTTCCCGAAATTGAAGCGATTTGCCATGGGTTTGCCGGCCATTCGACGCGCATGGACGGTCTTGTCTGTGTTCCCTTCACGCTCATCGGAGAAGCGGCGCGGGTTGCAGGCGAAAGTGGCGTTGCAATCGGCGGTCAGGATTGCCACGCCAATAAATCCGGCGCCCATACAGGCGACATTTCCGCCGCCATGATCGCCGATTGCGGCGCGAAAGCGGTGATTGTCGGCCATTCAGAGCGGCGCACCGATCATGGCGAGACGAGCGCGCAAGTGAAAGCCAAGGCGGAAGCCGTGCTCGGGGATGGACTCCTGCCGATCGTGTGTATCGGCGAGACACGTGCCCAGCGCGAAGCCGGTGAAACGCTGGAAATCCTCAAGGAACAGCTTGAGGGTTCGCTGCCTGCCGCCTCGAACATCGTCATTGCCTATGAGCCGGTGTGGGCGATCGGCACCGGATTGACGCCGACCGTCGGGGATGTGGCGGAAGCGCATGGCTTCATTCGCGAATTTATCGCCGGCAAATACGGCGAAGCAGGACGGAAAATCCGCATTCTCTATGGCGGATCGGTCAAGCCGTCCAATGCCGCCGAACTGCTTTCCGTCGCCAATGTCGACGGCGCGCTGGTGGGTGGCGCAAGCCTCAAGGCACCGGACTTTCTCGGCATTTGCGCCGGCTGCCCTTGAACTGAAAGGCTTCTGGGTTTATCTCGCGGCGATATTCGTGCTAGACGCGCGCCAACACATGGCTGGCGCGGCGTCAGCGCATTTCCGGAAAGTCGAATGGAAACGGTTCTCATAGTCATCCACCTCATGGTGGTCATAGCCCTGGTGGGCGTCGTGCTGCTTCAACGCTCCGAGGGCGGTGCGCTTGGCATGGGCGGTGGCGGCGGCGGCGGCTTCATGTCTGCACGCGGCGCGGCCAACGTGCTTACGCGCACGACGGCGATTCTTGCGGCGGCGTTCTTCGCTACATCGATTGCCTTGGGCGTCATCGCCAAGCTGGATGCAGGTCCGGGCAATCTTCTCGACCGGATCGAGCAGCAGCAGCCCTCGGGCAGCGGCGGCGTTCTGGATCAGCTCGGCGGACCGGCAACACCGGCCACGCCTCCGTCAACGGGCGATGCTGCACCGGCAGTACCGGCGCCGGCGGAACCGGCAGCGCCTGCGGCGCCACAGGTTCCAAGCGGGCAATAATCGTTTGCCGACAGACAAACGCCCGGCTGTCAGGCCGGGCGTTTTTTGTTGGCATTGGCATGGCACGGCCATTTCGGCTTTGCGAATCGA
>JBGSJA010000312.1:0-2544 GCA_041742235.1 Salaquimonas sp.
CGCCGCTTCCGCAGGTCTTTGAGGGCGTCGTCGATCCTGCACTGGGAGGAGCACAATGAGACTCTGGATTCCCTTCGCAGCAGGGGCCGGCGCCCTGCTGACCATCGCAATGGTGGTCGGGGCAGGCTGGGACCTGCCCCCCGTCGACACGCAACAGATCGGCTACCGCGGATCTGGCATGGTGGCCGTCAGGGACCGGGAAAACACGGTGGCGCTTGCTGCAGCCAATGTGGCTCCGCCCTCGCCCTACGAGCCGGATCCGACCGGCGCGCGGGCCCGGGACGTCTACCAGAATGTCCAGGTGCTCGGCGATCTTTCCGAAGACCAGTTCAACCACTTCATGGCCTCGATCACCGAATGGGTGTCGCCCGAGCAGGGCTGCAACTATTGCCACAACGAGGAGAACCTGGCGTCGGACGAAGTCTACACCAAGGTCGTCGCCCGCCGCATGATCCAGATGAACCAGGCGATCAATGTCGACTGGCAGAACCATGTGCAGCAGACCGGCGTCACCTGCTACACCTGCCACCGCGGCAACCCGGTTCCGCAGAACGTCTGGTTCTCCGATCCGGGACCTGGCGTATCGGGCATGGCGGGCTACCGCGCGGGGCAGAACATCGCTTCGCCTGTCTCAGGCAACAGCTCGCTGCCCGGCAATGCCGCGCTTCAGGCATATTTGCTGGATGAGCAGCCGATCCGCGTACATTCGAACACAGCGCTGCCCACCGGCGAAAACACGGCCGGCACAAAGGAGACGGAGCAGACCTGGGGACTGATGATGCACATGTCCGAATCGCTCGGCGCCAATTGCATGACCTGCCACAACAGCCGCGCGTTCAACGACTGGGACCAGAGCCCGCCGCAGCGCGTGACCGCATGGCACGGCATCCGCATGGTTCGCGCGATCAACAACGAGTACATGACAGGCTTGGCGCCAGTGTTCCCGGCAAACCGCAAGGGGCCGGAAGGCGATGTCTACAAGGTGAACTGCGCCACCTGCCACCAGGGCGCGCAAAAACCGCTCCTTGGTGTCTCGATGCTGAAGGACTATGTCGACTCGCTCGGCAGGAAGACGGAAACCGGCGTCCCGAACTACGAGGAATACAAGCCTGGCGAGACGCAGATGCTGCCCGCCCGGACCTCGGATGCCGCCGATCCGGCAACAGTGCCGACCAAGGTCGCGGCCAAATAGCAAAGCAAGTTGCTTGGGGGTTGCTTGAAAAAGGGGGCGAAAGCCCCCTTTTTTTGCCTGGGAGAGAGCGCCGGCCGCCAGCGGCCCCCAGATGACGAGGAGAATCGCCACCAGCGCAGCGATGTCCATACCGCGTGTGTCGCGATTGCGAACACGGTCATCGCCGAACAATCCGGCATTGCGCGGGGCGAAGCCGGTGTTTTAGCGCCTTTCCTGCTCCATCGGTTCCATGTTGCCGTTCCTCCGTTTCGATTGCCACAAACGGGTGAGCGACGGCACGGTTCCAAGGCCGGGAACCAATCGTTCCAGCTGCGCAGGCGAGCCGTCAGTTTGCGGGGATTTCGAAGTCCGGGAAGCGTTCCGCGTAGATGCGGAACCAAGGCGTGAAGGCCGACGGATTTGCAGCGATTTCGCCTGCGAGCGCTGCGGGGGAGATCCAGCGGACCTCCTCTACTTCCGCAGGGTTGGGTTCGATGACCGTGTGTTCGCGCGGCGCGTCGGCCGTATAGAACGTCACCCGCTCGTGTTCGTGCAGGCCGCCGCCGACATCGGCCGAATATTCCACCACGCATCTTTCGGAAAGCGGCAGCGTAAAGCCGAGTTCCTCGCGCAGCCTGCGGCTGGCGCAGGCACTGAGCGTCTCGTTCCAATGGGGATGGGTGCAGCAGGTGTTCGCCCACAGCCCGCCGCAGTGATACTTGCTGCGGGCGCGGCGCTGGATCAGCAGTTCGCCCCGGTCAAAGACAAACACCGAAACGGCAAGGTGGAATTGCGCCTGCTCGTGCACGCGCATCTTTTCCATCGGGAACAGTGACCCGTCGCCCGCGATCGCGGGAATGAGGACCGGTAGTGGCATCTGCTTTCCTTTGCGCGGCCCTTATGCCACCGCCCGCGCCAATGCGCATTGCGACCAAAGGTCATGCAGTGCATGCACCATGTGGTCGATGTCCGCATCGCTGTGGAAGGGCGACGGCGTGATCCGCAAACGCTCGGTGCCCTGCGGCACGGTCGGATAGTTGATCGGCTGGACATAGATGCCGTAGTTGTCGAGCAGCAAATCGCTGATCCACTTGCACTTGGCTGCATGGCCAACCATCACCGGCACGATATGGCTGGGGTTGTGCATGTGCGGAATTCCGGCACGGTCGAGGCTGGCGCGCAGCCGCGCGACGCGCTCCTGGTGGCGCGCGCGCTCGAAGCCGCTTGCCTTCAGGTGCCTGATCGAGGCAATCGCTCCCGCCGCGATTGCCGGCGGCAGCGCGGTGGTGAAGATGAAGCCTGACGAGAATGAACGCACGAAATCGATGATCGCCGCATTGCCGGTGATGTAACCGCCCATCACGCCGAAGGCC
>JBGSJA010000313.1:0-20612 GCA_041742235.1 Salaquimonas sp.
GACCGCCTGACCGGACATGCCAGCCGGACGCAGCTGGACAAGGCCAGCGGACAGGACGACATGTTTGGAAGCGGGGCGGCGGCGAGCGCAATCGTGCTGCCCGACGCGGCGGCATGGGCACCCTCGGAGCGGCTGCAACGCGAATTCCACGCCATCGGGTTTTACCTCTCGGCCCATCCGTTGGACGAATACCGGGCGGTGCTGCAAAAACTCAGGGTCCAGATGTATGCCGATTTCGAGCGGTCGGTGCGGGCAGGGGCGGCAGCCGGCCGCCTTGCGGGAACGGTGACGTCAAGGCAGGAGCGCAAGACCCGGCTCGGCAAGCGCATGGGCATCATCCAGATATCCGACCCGTCAGGCCAATACGAGGCGGTGATCTTCGAGGAGGGGCTGGCCCAGTATCGCGACCTGCTGGAGCCGGGCAATTCGGTGTTGATCCTTGCCGGAGCCGACATGCGTCCGGAGGGCGTGAGCGTGCGCATCCAGAGCGTCGAATCGCTTGAGGCGCAGGCTTCGCGCCAGACCAGCAATCTGCGGATCTACGTGCGCGACGACGCCCCGCTGAAGCATGTTCAGCCCATGCTGTCCGGCTCGGTTCGCGACCGCGGCGACGGGCGTGTCAGCTTCGTCGTGGTGCGCGACGGCGGAGCTCAGGAGGTCGAAATTGAACTGCGCGAACGCTTCGGCATCAGCCATCAGATCGCTCGGGCGCTGAAGGCCGTTCCGGGCGTGGTGGACGTGGAACTCGTTTAGGCAGAGGGCCCTAGCAACAAGTGGATGGAAGCCGCGGCAGCTTCGCCGTGCCCGACGGCGTTGAGCACGACCAATCCCTCGATCAGCGCCAACAGGGCCATCGCCGTCGCGGGCGCGTCGGTCTCGTCTTCCGCAAGCCGTTCCACCAACCAGCCATGCAGGCTTGCCATTATTTCGTGGCCGATCCGTTTTTGCACGGGGTCGCCCTTTTGTGCCGCGGAAAGAATGTCGAACCACACCCGCGCGAAAGGCGCGATTTCAGCGCGCGAGAGCACGGCAAGAATTTCGGCGACGCATTCCATTCGGCTGCGCGCCCTTCGCGGCGGCAGGTTTGCATCAAGGTCCAGCTTGAGCTTGCCGGCGATGTGGACGAGCAGGCTCTCGATGAGCCGATCCTTTGAGCCGAAATGATAGATCAGCATCCGGTCGCTGGTGCCGACCGCCTTGGCCAGCGGTCGCAGACTGGCGCCGCTCAGCCCGTGTTCCAGAACATGCGTCGCCATGCCGTCGAGCAGCTTCAGCTTCTTTTTTTCCGTTGCGTCCATCATTTCCTCTTGTAGCGGTCGCTACATCCAGTTAAGAATGTAGCGGTCGCTACATTGTAGCAGGAAAAAGGAGAACCCCCATGCAAATCTTTGAGGTTGCTGCATTTGCCGGTGCGTTTGCATTCGTGGTCTTTGCGTTGAGCCTTGCCGTTTCGCCCTCACCGAAAGCGGGAATGTGGCGCATTCCGGCGGCGATCAGCTTCGCATTCCTGGTATTTTCGGTCTACTGCGTTGCAAGCGAGGGGCCAACCGGCTTCTGGCCCATTCACAGCCGTAGCGTATGGGGCAACCAGGTCTGGTTCGACCTCCTGCTTGCCGCGAGCGTATCGCTTGCTTTCCTCGTACCCGAGGCGCGCAAACAGGGGATGAACCCGTTGCCGTGGGTTGTGCTGGTGGTTCTAACCGGATCGATCGGTCTTCTCGCGATGGCGGCGCGGATTTCCTATCTCAAGGAAGGCAAGGCGCATTCCGGCAAGGATGCGGTGGCAAGGGCCTGATGAATGGCTGCAGGCCGCTGCAAGCAGTGAATCTCAGCGGCCGCTTGCCCTTTGCGCACTTTTGGCCTATATGCGCGACCATTCCACACGCGGGACTTGCGCATACCGGCCCCAGCCCCTGACGGCCCTCACAGGCCATGGCACTGCCGGCAAGCGTTCCGGTGGCCCGGATTTTCCGGGTTCATTACCCGCGGAGGTCAACCGGTAAAGGAGACTACGTCATGGCGCTGCCAGACTTCACCATGCGCCAGCTGCTCGAGGCTGGCTGCCATTTCGGCCACCAGACTCACCGCTGGAACCCGAAAATGGCTAAATACATCTTCGGATCGCGCAACAGCATCCACATCATCGACCTTGCACAGACCGTGCCCCTGCTGCACCAGGCGCTGAAGCTCGTCGCCGACACCGTCGCAGGCGGCGGCCGCGTGCTGTTCGTCGGCACCAAGCGCCAGGCGTCCGACATCATTGCAGACGCCGCGAAACGCTCTGCGCAGTACTACGTGAATTCGCGCTGGCTCGGCGGCATGCTGACCAACTGGACCACGATCTCCAATTCGATCAAGCGCCTTCGCCAGCTTGACGACATGCTTTCCGGCCCGGAAGCCGAGCGTATCACCAAGAAGGAACGCCTGATGCTGACGCGCGAGCGCGACAAGCTCGAGCGGGCACTGGGCGGTATCAAGGACATGGGCGGCACGCCTGACCTGCTGTTCATCATCGACACGAACAAGGAAGACATCGCCGTCCTGGAAGCGCGCAAGCTGAAAATCCCGGTTGTCGCGATCCTCGATTCCAATTGCGATCCGGACGTCGTCGACCACCCGATCCCGGGCAATGACGACGCAGCGCGCGCGATCGAACTTTATTGCGACCTCATCGCCCGCGCGGCGATCGACGGTATTGCACGCCAGCAGGGCGCCAAGGGCGTCGATCTCGGCGCGCAGGTTGAAGCACCGGTCGAGCCGGCGCTTGCCGGAGCGGTCGAAGAGGCTGCACCGGCTGCCTGAGCCGGGCAATTTTGATTGCATGGGCGTGTACCCCGGGCCTGAATGGTCCGGGGACCGGCTGGTTTAACAAGACTGACATGAAAGAGATTTAGCGAAACGGGCAGGGCCTGCAACGGGCTGCCGGAAATCGCCGGATTCGGGTCACGCGCCGCGTGCCCCTGGGACAGGAAAGAGGCTGAAATGACGATCACAGCAGCAATGGTCAAGGAACTGCGCGACAAAACCGGCGCAGGCATGATGGACTGCAAGACCGCGCTCAACGAAACCAATGGCGACATGGAGGCGGCGGTCGACTGGCTGCGCGCAAAGGGGATCTCCAAGGCGGAGAAGAAATCCGGCCGTGTCGCAGCGGAAGGCCTGGTCGGCGTTGCCGCCGACGGGCGCCGCGCTGCGCTTGTCGAGGTCAACTCCGAAACGGACTTCGTTGCGCGCAACGAGCAGTTCCAGGAGCTGGTGCGCCATGTTGCGCAGGCAGCGCTCGGCACGGATGGCAAGACCGAATCGGTTGCTGCTGCCATGCTTTCGGGCGGCAAGAGCGTTGCCGACACCATTACCGGCGCGGTGGCGACGATCGGGGAGAACATCAATTTGCGCCGCGCCGCCCGCATGGAAGTTCCGCACGGCGTCGTCGCAACCTACATGCACAATGCTGCAGGCGAGGGCCTTGGCAAGATCGGCGTGCTGGTTGCGCTCGAATCAGGCGGCGACATTGCAGTGCTGAACGGCATCGGCCGCCAGGTCGCAATGCATGTTGCCGCCACGAACCCGCTTGCGGCGCGTCCCGAGGAAGTGCCGGCCGACCTGGCAGAGCGCGAAAAGGCGATCTTCATGGAGCAGGCCCGCGAATCGGGCAAGCCCGAGGCGATCATCGAGAAGATGGTCGAGGGACGGATGCGCAAGTTCTACGAGGAGAGCGTGCTGTTGTCGCAGGCGTTCGTCATCAATCCCGACCTCACCGTAGAGAAGGCGCTCAAGGAAGCGGAAACGAGCGCGGGCGCTCCGATCAAGCTCATCGGCTTCGTGCGCATGGCGCTCGGCGAGGGCGTCGAAAAGGAAGAGGGCCTCGATTTCGCGGCGGAAGTAGCCGCCATGAACCAGAAAGGCTGATATTCGACGCTGGTAACCTTCCATACAGCGCAATATCTGAAATGGGCGGGGGCGCTTCGTGACAACGGAGCGCCCCTGTTGTATCGGGGGACATCCCGCCGTTGAATCACGTTCAGGACTGCCACATGACAAAGCACGACGCCCAAGGTCCGATATACAAGCGCGTGCTTTTCAAGGTTTCGGGCGAAGCCTTGATGGCCGAGTCAGGTTTCGGCATCGATCCCACAGTAACCGCCCGGATAGCGCGCGACATCAAGCGTGCGGTGGATCTTGGCGTGGTCGTCGGCGTCGTCATCGGGGGAGGGAACATCTTTCGCGGCGTGTCGCTTGCGGCCAAGGGCGCAGACCGCGTCATGGCCGATCACATGGGCATGCTTGCAACGGTGATGAATGCACTTGCCATGCGCATGGCGCTGGAAGCGATCGGCGTATCGAGCGTGGTTCTGAACGCGCTTAACATGCCGCAGATTTCCGAGACCTTTTCCCAGCGCCGGTTGGAGGCGCATCTAGAAGAAGGCAAGGTGGTCGTGTTCGCCGGGGGCACGGGAAACCCATTTTTCACGACGGATACCGCGGCCGCCTTGCGCGCCAGCGAGATGCGTTGCGACGGCCTGTTCAAGGGCACGCAAGTGGACGGGATCTATGACAGCGATCCACGCAAGAATCCCGATGCCAAGCGTTTCGAGCGCCTGACCCACACCGAAGTTCTTGAAAAAGGCCTGTCGGTCATGGATGCTGCCGCTGTCAGCCTTGCGCGCGATGCCGGGATTCCCGTAATAGTTTTTTCAATCCACAAGGAAGGCGAGTTCGCCAATATACTGATGGGCGAGGGCCGCTGCACGACTGTCAGCGGCTGAGCCAGTCACCCACGGGGGTCAATGACCGTACGTGGCGGAAGGAGAAAAAGATGGCTGACACCGGTTATGACCTTAACGTTCTGAAGAAGCGCATGGACGGGGCGATTGCCGCCTTCAAGCACGAGCTTTCGGGACTGCGCACCGGGAGGGCCTCGGCAAGCCTGCTGGAACCGGTGATGGTTCAGGCCTATGGCCAGTCGATGCCGATCAACCAGGTTGGCACGATCACGGTGCCCGAACCGCGCATGGTCGCAATCCAGGTTTGGGACAAGTCGATGGTTGGAGCGGTCGAGCGGGCGATACGCGAATCCGGCCTCGGCCTCAACCCGATCACCGACGGCATGAATTTGCGCATTCCGCTTCCCGAACTCAACGAACAGCGGCGCAAGGAACTGGTAAAGATCGCGCATCAATATGCCGAGGCCGCCCGCGTTGCGATTCGGCACGTTCGACGCGACGGCAATGACGAATTGAAAAAGGCCGAGAAGAACGGCGATATCGGCAAGGATGATGCGCATGCGCTCACCGAGAAGGTGCAGAAGCTGACGGATGACTACATCCACACGGTGGAAGCAACGCTGAAGGGCAAGGAAGCCGAGATCATGCAGGTTTGACCTGCCGGCGCCCCGAGGCAAGCGCGGGCGGGCGCCGAAACGGGGAAGTGACGGCGCCAATGAAGGGTGCGCGATGACGACCGATGCAAATGGCAGATTGCCGCGCCACGTCGCCATCATCATGGACGGCAATGGCCGGTGGGCCGTAAAGCGCGGATTGCCGCGGGTTGCGGGTCATCGCCATGGCGTGGAATCGGTCAGGCGCGTTGCGCGCGCGGCTCGCGACATGGGCATCGAATACCTCACGCTATATTCCTTCTCGACCGAGAACTGGTCGCGGCCGCGCTCCGAGGTCAGCGAACTCTTCAGCCTGCTCAAGCACTTCATCCGGCGCGATCTGGCGGAATTGCACCACAACAACGTGGTGGTGAAGGTGATCGGGGAACGGTCGGGGATTCCCGCCGATGTGCTGAAACTGCTCGAGGAGGCAGAGAAGCTGACGGCGGGCAATTGCGGCCAGAAGCTGGTGATTGCCTTTAATTACGGCTCGCGCCACGAGATAACCTCGGCCATGCGCCGCATCGCCGCGAAAGTGTCGCAGGGGGCGATTGATCCCTCCTCGATCACGCCGGCGTTGATCTCGGCGAACCTCGACACCGCCGGAATTCCCGATCCCGATCTCATAATCCGCACCAGCGGCGAACAGCGGCTCTCAAATTTCCTGATGTGGCAGGCGGCCTATGCGGAATTCGTCTTCACCGACACGCTATGGCCCGACTTCGGTCCGGCGGAGTTCGAGGCCGCACTGCAGATGTACGCCATGCGCAAACGCCGGTTCGGCGGGCTGGAAGCCGATCCCACGCGGGTAGCCGGCTCTTGAGCGCGAGCCCGCAGCTGCCGCGAAAACCGATGCCGGAACTGGCGCTTCGCATCGTTTCCGCCTTGGTGATGCTCACGATTGTGCTTGGCGCGACCTTCGCAGGCGGGTCGTGGTTCGTCTCGTTCTGTGCGATGGCCGTGTTTCTTGTGGCGACGGAGTTCTCGGCGCTCACGCGGCTTTCCCTGCCAAGGGGATTTCCTGCCGCCATACTTGCTGGCGCCGCGGCAACGATTGCTGGCTGGTTTCTGGCCGGGCCTGAAAGGGCCTTTCAAGTTTTCCTGCTTTGCCTTGCGCTGCTCGCCATGGGCCAGTTTGCGCTGCAGAAAAAACTTTGGGGCGCGGCATGCCTGGCCTACAGCGTGTTGCCGTTCCTTTCACTGTCCCTCCTTCGCGGCGACAGCGAAAAAGGACTGCATGCAGTGTTGTTCGTTTTCGCCTGTGTCTTTGCAGCCGACACCTTCGCCTATTTCGCCGGGCGGGCGATCGGCGGCCCCAAGCTTGCGCCGCTCGTCAGCCCCAACAAGACTTGGTCGGGCTTTGCCGGCGGCCTTGCCGGGTCTGTAGCGGTTGGACTGCTGCTGCTGGTAGTCCTGGGTTACCGGCCGGGCTTGATGCCGGTCGAATTCGCGCTTGGCCTGAGCCTTGTTTCGCAACTCGGCGACCTCTTCGAATCTTGGATCAAGCGCCGCTTCGGCAAAAAGGATTCCGGAGCGATGATACCGGGGCATGGCGGCCTGCTCGACCGCATCGACGGATTGATCTTCGCAAGCGTTGCTGCCTGGATTGCAGGAATTTTGGCCGGCGGAAACGCGTTCTCGCCGGGCGCGGCGGGCGCCGGGCTGATTGATGCCATGGTGACGCCATGAAAATCACGATACAATAATTCCATTTGCCGGGTCGTCCGTGAAACGGACATTGCGGCGCCCTATCTTCCATGCAATGCAGACTATGCCGCACGAACACAGGTTGAACCGATGGATTTCCTGATGCAGCTGCCCGGTGCCGGGCTGCTCTCCTACATCTTGCCGTTCCTGCTGGTCCTGACTGTCGTGGTTTTCTTCCACGAGCTTGGGCATTTCCTCGTGGCGCGTTGGAACGGCGTGAAGGTGGACGCCTTTTCGATCGGCTTCGGCCCGGAACTGTGGGGCTTCGACGACAGGCATGGGACCCGTTGGAAACTTTCAGCGATACCCCTTGGTGGCTACGTCAAGTTCTACGGCGATGCGGACGCCGCTTCAACGCCTGATTTCGACAAGGCCGGCAACATGAGCGAGGCGGACAAGGCGGTCAGCTTCCTGCACAAGAAGGTTTGGCAGCGTGCGGCGGTGGTGGCGGCCGGACCCATCGCCAATTTCATCCTGGCGATCGTGATTTTTTCGCTGACCTTCATGCTGCTGGGCCGCGCCGTAAGCGATCCTGTTGCAACGGGCGTTCAACCCGGTGGTGCGGCCGCGGAGGCCGGCATCGAGCCGGGCGACATCATTCGGGCAATCGACGGGCAGGCGATCCGCTCGTTCATGGAAGTCCCGCGAATTGTCGCGCCAAACCCGAACCGCCCACTGACATTCACGGTGGAGCGCGAAGGCCGCACCCTGGAAATCATTGTCACACCGAAGCTCGAGGAGCGAACCGACCAGTTTGGCAACAAACAGGAAATCGGCTTCATCGGCATGAGCAACGATGCAAAGTCCTCGAATTTCCGGTTTGAGCGCCTTGGCCCCGTGAATGCGGTGGGCGCTGCCGCCGGCGAAACCTGGTTCATCGTCGTGCGCACCATGGCTTACCTGAAGGATGTCATCACCGGACAGCAATCGGCGGACCAGCTTGGCGGTCCCATCAGGATTGCCAAGATATCCGGTGACGTGGCGACGCTCGGCGTTGTCGCGCTGATCAACCTTGCCGCGGTGCTGTCGGTCAGCATCGGGCTGCTGAATCTCTTTCCGATACCGATGCTCGATGGCGGGCATCTTGTATTTTATGCGATAGAGGCGCTGCGCGGGCGGCCTTTGGGCGAAAAGGCGCAGGAAATCGGCTTCCGCTTTGGCCTCGCGCTCGTACTGATGCTCATGGTCTTCGCGACCTGGAACGATCTCACCCAGATCGTGTTCCGGACGGGTTGAAATCGGCATGCACCCCTGCGTTATCCGCTTCTTAACCATCGCCGCCAATTCCGATGGCGAAACTGCAACACATTGAGACATTGATAAATTTGTTGATCGAAGGGTTGTTGCGCGCGGGGTAAAACCTTGTAAAAGGTTCATTAACTAGTGCGGATTCTCTCCCCGATGCGGTTGTCTCGAACCCGTCGCCAAAAACCGCTCGCGGCCTTCAGCCGCAAAGAAGGCGGGATTGGTGGAGAGAATTCAGCAAACAACAAGGCCGAATCGGCTGATGTATGAGGGCAGGCGGCGGGGATTTTGCGGCTTGTCCGGCATGGAAATGGCGAATTTGGAATGGTTCCTTTGAAAAGATCTCTCAAGGCGTTTGCGCTGGCCGTCATGATCGCGTTCTGCGGCTTCGGCGCAGGGCTAACGGGGTCACTGGTGGCTGCGCTCGATGCTCACGCTGCGGTTGTCAACCGTATCGACGTGCGCGGAACCGCGCGGATGGATGCGGAAACGGTCAAGACTTACCTGACCATCGAACCGGGCAAGCCCTTCACGAACCAGGACATCGACGATTCGGTCAAGGCGCTGTTCGCGACCGGACTTTTCACCGATGTGTCCATTTCCCAGGCAGGCAGCACGCTCATCGTGGAAGTTGACGAGAGCGGCATTGTCAACTCGGTTTTCTTCGAGGGTAACAGCCGCCTCAAGGACGATGCGCTCAAGACCATCGTGCAGACAGAGCCGCGGTCGACCTATTCGGAGGAGAAGGTTCTTTCCGACGTGGAGCGGATCCGGGAGGCCTATTCGCGGGTTGGCCGCGAAGACGCATCGGTCAGCTATGAAGTCGTTCCGCTGCAGAACAAGCGCGTGAACGTGGTCTATCGCATAGATGAAGGCGACAAGACCAAGATCAAGAACATTGAATTCGTTGGCAATTCCGCTTACGGCGCGCGGCGGTTGCGCGACCTGATGGACACCAAGCAGTCCCATCTGTTCAGCTGGCTTCGTAACGACGACATCTATGATCCCGACCGGCTTCGTGCCGACGAGGAGAAGCTGCGCCGCTTTTATTACGATCACGGTTTCGCCGACTTCCAGGTCGTGTCTACCGATGTCCAATTCGACGAGAGCGGCAATTACTACAATATCACGATCACTGTGGAAGAAGGCGCGGTATACACCTTCGGCAACATCTCCATCGACAGCACGATTGCCGAAGTCAATGCCGATACCTTGTATGGCCTGATCGAGACCCAGCAGGGCAAGGCCTATTCGGCCCGCAAGGTGGAAAATACGGTAATTGCGCTCACCGAAGCGGTGGCGGAGACCGGATTTGCCTTCGTGCAGGTTACTCCGCGCGGCGACCGCAATTTCGACACCAACACGATCGATGTCGTCTACCAGATCGACCAGGGCGCGCGCGTCTACATCGAGTCGATCAATATCGTCGGCAATGACCGCACCCGCGACCACGTGATCCGCCGTGAGTTCGATATCTCCGAAGGCGATCCGCTGAACCAGGTCATGATCCAGAAGACCAAGCGGCGCCTTGAGTCCCTCGGCTTCTTTGAATCGGTCGAAATCACAACTCGGCAGGGTTCTTCACCGGACCGGGTGGTGGTTGTCGTCCGCGTGGTCGACAAGGCCACCGGCGAGTTCTCGATCGGCGGCGGTTACTCGTCGTCATCCGGCCCTCTGGGTGAAATTTCCTTCTCCGAGAGAAACTTCCTCGGTCGCGGCCAGTATCTCAAGGTGGCCGCCGGCTTCGGGACGGAGGAAACGAACTATTCGCTGAGCTTCACCGAGCCATATTTCCTCGGCTACCGCATTTCCGCAGGTTTCGACATCTTCACATCGTCACAGGAAGCTACCGACAACCGGCAATATGGCATCGACAGCACCGGAGGAGTCATTCGGTTCGGAATCCCGCTGACGGAGAAGTTGAACAGCGGTGTGTTCTACACCTACATAGATCAAACCACGGTAATTGAAGGTTCGTCCGGCGAGCCCGATACGTGCGGCGTACTTCCTCCCAATGCCGTGCAAGGCGATTGCAACAACGAGCTTTCGGCGGCACTTGACCGAAATCTCGAATGGTCGAAATCGGGCTTCGGTTATTCGTTGACGTACAATGATCTGGACAATGTGCGCCAGCCGACCGAGGGCATATATCTTACCATGTCGCAGACCTTTTTCGGGGCTGGCGGGGACGCAGGCTATGTCCAGACCGACGGTCGCGCGGTAAGCTACTCCAAGCTTTCGGATGAACTCGATATCGTTGGTATGCTTCGCGCCCGGGGCGGCATGAATCTTCCCTACTCCGATGGCGATGGATACCGTGTTCAGGACAACTACTTCCAGGGCCAGCGGGACATTCGCGGTTTCGACAGCTACGGATTCGGTCCGCGTGATCCAGCGACCGGCGACAATCTCGGCGGCATGTATTTCTGGAATGCGACTGCCGAAATTTCCTTCCCGATGCCTGCCATTCCTGAGTCGATCGGCATTAGGGGCGCGTTCTTCGCGGACGCCGGGCAGCTTTGGGGTGTGGACTCGGCCAGCCGCGATGCAATCCTGGCAGCCAATCCGGGCATATCGACCGAAGAAATCGACGACAACACGCTGCGTGCGTCTGTTGGAGCGTCAGTTATCTGGGCATCGCCTTTCGGTCCGCTGCGGTTCGATTATGCCATTCCCGTTTCCCGCGCTGAATGGGACGAAACTCGGGAGTTCAATTTCGGCGTCAGCACCGCGTTCTGATATGGTGGCAGCTTGAGGCAACCGCCGGGAATCCTGCAAGGGTTCCCGGTTCTTTAAGTCCGGGCCGATGGGAGCGCCTTGGCGCTCTGGAATTCCTGTGATGACGCACCCGACCTTTTTCATGATCAATACGGTGACGCTCGGCGATATCGCGGAGCGAACGGGTGCGCGGCTTTCGGATCCGCACAAGGCGGGTGTCATGGTTTCGCAGGCTGGCCCGATCGAGGCGGCGCCTGCGGGAAGCCTCACTTTTCTCGACAATCCGCGATATTCCAAGCATCTCGGTGAGACCGCGGCGGCCGCGCTTTTCGTCTCTTCGAAGTATGCGGACAAGGTACCCGCCTCACTTTGCGCGCTCGTTCACGAGCAGCCTTATCGGGCCTATGCGCAGGCGCTTGCGATGATCTATGCCTCGGCGGCACGTCCGGAGCCGGTTACCGGCGAAACCGGTGTTTCGCCCAAGGCCCATCTCGACCAGAATGTGCTGGTCGAGGAAGAAGTCATCGTCGAAGCTGGCGCGGTCATTGGCGCTGGCGCTGCCATCGGTCGTGGCAGCCGGATCCTAGCCAACGCGGTTATCGGGCGCAATGTCCAGATCGGCCGCAACTGCACCATCGGGATTGCCGCGAGTGTCACGCACTGCTTCATGGGCGACAATGTCATCATCCATCCGGGGGTGCGCATCGGGCAGGACGGCTTCGGCTTTGCCATGGGCGCCGGCGGGCACCTCAAGGTGCCGCAAATCGGGCGGGTCATCATCCAGGATCATGTCGAGATCGGCGCCAACACGACAATCGACCGTGGTTCGAACCGCGACACGGTGATTGGCGAAGGCACCAAGATCGACAATCTGGTACAAATCGGCCATAACGTCGTGATCGGCCGCCATTGCGTTATCGTGGGACTGGCGGGTATCGCCGGTAGCGCCACGTTGGGTGACTATGTGGTGATCGCCGGTCAGGCCGGCATTGTCGGACACATCCACGTCGGCAGCGGCGCGCAGATCGGCGGCGGCTCGGGAGTAAACTTCAACGTCAAGCCGGGCGAGAAGGTGATCGGCTATCCGGCGACGGATGTCCGCAGCTGGACCAAGATGAACATGCTGCTGAAGGACTGGGTGGCCAAGTCGCGCAGGACCGGGCAGGGGGAAGTGGACGAATGACCGATACGATGGACCGGATGGAGATCGGCGAGATATTCAAGCTCTTGCCCCATCGATATCCATTTCTTCTTGTCGACCGGATAATCGATATCGAGAGCGACGACCGGGCAACCGGGGTCAAGAATGTCACGTTTAACGAACCCCATTTCAACGGGCATTTCCCGGGCGAACCGATCATGCCGGGTGTCTTGATAGTGGAGGCCATGGCCCAGACCTGTGGGGCGATCGTCGCGCGGCGGCATTCCGAAGGCGCCCGAAAGCTCGTCTATTTCATGACGATTGACGGAGCGAAGTTCCGAAAGCCGGTGGTCCCAGGCGATGTCCTTCACCTGAAAGTCGAAAAGCTGAAACAACGCGGCAGCATATTCAAGTTTGAATGCCTCGGGTTCGTCGGCGAGCAAAAAGTGGCCGAAGCGATCATCAGTGCGATGATGGTAGATCCCGGGGAAACAGCCTGATGACAGAAATTCACAAAAGCGCCATCATAGAAGATGGCGCGCGCCTGGGTGCGGGCGTTCGCGTTGGCCCGTTCTGCCATGTTGGCGCGGGGGTCGAACTCGGTGCCGGGGTTGAACTGCTGTCACACGTGGTGGTGGCTGGCAATACGAGTATCGGCGCGCGCACGCGCATCTTCCCCTTCGCATCGATTGGCCATGAGCCCCAGGATCTCAAATACAGGGGCGAACCCAATTCGCTCGTGGTTGGCGCCGACTGCATCATCCGCGAGGGCGTGACGATGAACCCCGGCACGTCGGGGGACAATTCGACCACCATCGTCGGGAACCGGTGCGTGTTTCTTGCCAACGCCCATGTCGCGCATGATTGCGTGATCGGCAACAATGTCATTTTCTCCAACCAGGTGATGCTCGCGGGCCATTGCAAGGTCGGCGACCACGTGATCATTGGCGGGGGCGCCGGAATACATCAGTTTTGCCGGATCGGCCGCAACGCGTTCATCGGCGGACTGGCCGGCGTGGAAAACGATGTGATTCCCTTCGGCATAGCACTTGGTAACCGTGCCTATCTCGGCGGCCTCAATCTGGTGGGCATGAAGCGGGCGGGGATTTCGCGTGAAAGCATCCATCTCGCCAGGCGCGCCTTCAAGGATCTGTTCGGCTCGAAGCAACCCGTCCAGGAAGCTGTCGCAGCCCTCGATACCGAGATGGCTGCTGATCCGGTCGTCGCTGCAATCGCCGACTTCATCGTCAATGGCGGGGACCGCGCGCTGTGCACGCCGCGCAGCGGTCGGCAATCCTAGAGGCGCCAATGGCCGCCGAACCTCCCCAGGCGGACAGCAACCGAAGCGATCTCGCGCTGATATGCGGCTATGGCAGCCTGCCGCTGGAGATTGCCCGCGGCGCAGTCGCGGCGGGCCGCGTTCCTTTTCTCATTGGTATCGAGGGGGAGGCCCCCGAAGCGATAAGGGCGTTCCCGCATGAATTCCTGTCCTGGGGCCAGGTGGGCAGGCTGTTCAAGATCCTGCGCGAGCGCCAGATCAAGGAAGTTGTTTTTGCTGGCGGCATTCACAAGCGTCCCGAACTCCTGAAACTGAAGCTGGACCTTGGTGCACTTTTGACTCTTCCCGAGGCGCTGGTGTTCATGCTGGGCGGCGACAACACCGTACTTTCCGGGGCGATCAGGCTTTTCGAAAAGCGCGGCATCAGTGTTGTCGGCGCGCACCAGATCGCGCCAAATTTGCTGGCAGGGGCAGGGCGTATTGCTGGCGCAAAGCCGGGCGCGCGCGACCTTGTCAATATCAGGCTGGCTTTCGCGGCGTGCAAGGCGCTTGGCCGCTTTGATATCGGGCAGGCTGCCATCGCAGAAGCATCGCGCGTCGTCGCGGTCGAGGGCGTGGAAGGCACGGATAATTTGCTGGCGCGCATCGTCGCGATGCGCGAGATCGGGCGTATGCCTGACAAAGGCAAAAACGGCGTTCTAGTAAAAGCGCTGAAACCAGGGCAGGACCTTCGCGCTGACCTTCCGGCGATCGGTCCCAACACCGTGGAGGGCGTCGAGCGAGCAGGCCTCAGGGGCATCGCCATAGAAGCGGGGCACGCGATCATTCTGGAACGGGAAGCAACGATACAGGCTGCCAAGGACGCGGGGATCTACATCTATGGCGTCAGCTTGGCGGATGGCCTCGACAATGCCTGAGCCGACCAAGCCGCGTCGCATCTATCTGGTGGTTGGCGAAGTTTCCGGCGACATTCTCGGCGCCGATCTGGTCGAGCAGTTGCGAATCCTGCAGCCGGACATCGAATGTATGGGTCTTGCCGGACCAGGGATGCAGGCGCTGGGCGTCAAGTCTTTGTTCGATATAGAAGATATTTCGGTGATGGGATTTTCAGCGGTCGCCGCCCGCCTGCCTGTAATCTTGCGCAGGATTGGCGATACGGCGCGGGACATTGTCGAGAAGCAGCCCGATGCCGTGGTATTGATCGACAGTCCGGATTTCACCCACCGTGTCGCCAGAAAGGTGCGCGCGCGCCTGCCGACCGTGCCGATCATCAAGTATATCTGCCCCAGCGTTTGGGCCTGGCGGCCCGGCCGCGCCAAGGCCATGGCCGCGCATATTGACCATGTTCTGGCGATCCTGCCCTTCGAGCCAGATGCTCTCAAGGAACTCGGCGGGCCGGCCGCAACCTATATCGGTCACCCGATGGCGCGAAGAATGGACGGAATCGCAATCCCGGACCGAACGGCGATATCGCCCGAAAAAACGCTTCTGCTGCTTCCTGGCTCGCGGCGCGGAGAGATCGCCCTCATGCTCGAGGACTTCCGCCGCACGCTGGAGATCCTGCACGAGCGCGGCAACCGCTTTCGTGTGCTGTTGCCGGCCGTGCCGAAACTGGAGGCTGAACTGCGTGAAAAGACGGCCGCATGGCCGGTCAAACCCGAGATTGTCAGCGGCGATGCAGGCAAGCATGCAGCCTTTCTTTCGGCAGACGCAGCGCTCGCGACGTCCGGAACCGTCATCCTGGAACTGGCGCTCTACAAGGTGCCCGTCATTTCGATCTACCGGCTCGACTGGCTGCTGCATCGCTTTCGCCATCTCATTACCGGCTGGACTGCGGCGCTTCCCAACCTCATCGCAGACCGGGTGATTGTTCCCGAACGCGTCGGCGACATGGTCAGGCCCGGCTGGCTGGCGCGGGCGATCGAGGGGCTGATGCGCGAGGGTCCGGAGCGCGAGGCGCAGCTTGCCGGATTTGAGGAAGTCGCCGAGAGGATGCGCCAGGAAGAACCGGCGGGCGTTCTCGCCGCTCGAACGGTCATTTCCCTGCTCAAATGAAAACCGCCCGCTTTGCGGCGGGCGGCGATCCAATCACCGGGATCGCATCTCAGCGATCGGCAACATCGACATAGTTGCGCTGCGGCTGGCCGGTATACAACTGGCGAGGGCGGCCGATCCGCTGCTTGGGATCTTCGATCATTTCCTTCCACTGCGCGATCCAGCCAACCGTGCGCGCCACGGCGAAAAGCACCGTGAACATGGTGGTCGGGAAGCCTAGCGCCTTCAGCGTGATGCCGGAATAGAAGTCGATATTGGGATAGAGTTTCTTCTCGACGAAATATTCGTCGGTCAGAGCAATCTTTTCCAACTCCATCGCCACTTCTAGCGTCGGGTCGTCCTTGATGCCTAGCTCGCCCAGCACTTCATGCGTGGTCTTCTGCATGATGCGAGCGCGCGGGTCATAGTTCTTGTAGACGCGGTGGCCAAAGCCCATCAACCGGAACGGATCGTTCTTGTCCTTGGCGCGGGCAATGAACTCCGGAATGCGATCCGGCGTGCCGATCTCCTGAAGCATGTTGAGCGCCGCCTCGTTCGCCCCGCCATGGGCCGGGCCCCAGAGGCAGGCAATGCCCGCCGCGATGCAGGCGAACGGGTTGGCGCCGGAAGAGCCGGCGAGCCGCACGGTCGAGGTCGAAGCGTTCTGCTCATGGTCGGCGTGAAGGATGAAAATGCGGTCCATGGCGCGGGCGAGCACCGGATTGACCACGTATTCCTCGCAAGGCACGGCGAAGCACATATGCAGGAAGTTCGCAGCGTAATCGAGCGAGTTCTTCGGGTAAACGAAAGGCTGGCCGATCGAATATTTATACGCCATCGCCGCGATCGTCGGCATTTTGGCGATCATGCGGATGGAAGCGACCATCCGTTGGTGCGGGTCGGAAATATCGGTCGAGTCATGGTAGAATGCCGAAAGGGCGCCGACGACGCCGCACATGACGGCCATCGGATGCGCATCGCGCCGGAAGCCGCGATACAGGAACTGCATCTGTTCGTGCACCATGGTGTGCTTGGTGACGCGGTTGTGGAAGTCCGCGCTCTCCGCCGCTGTCGGCAATTCCCCGTACAGCAGCAGGTAACAGGTTTCCAAAAAGTCGCCATGCTCGGCGAGCTGCTCGATCGGATAGCCCCGGTGGAGGAGAATTCCTTCATCGCCGTCAATGAAGGTGATGTCGGATTCGCATGCGGCCGTGGAGGTAAACCCCGGATCGTAGGTAAACATGCCGGTTTGGCCGTAGAGCGCGCCGATATCGATCACATCGGGGCCAATGGAACCCTTGTGGACCGGAAGATCCATCGATTTGCCGTTTACCTGGAGTGTTGCTTTTGAATCCGTCATTTTGAAACCTCTTGCCGGCTTTGCACCTTTTTCCCCCCGGATCGGCACGTCAACAAACTGGCTGCGCACGACATTTCGGCTGTTGGGAGGAACCGGAATGCTGCAATGCAAAATTCTGCGCTGCAGTTGCGAATAGCTATCGCATTAGCGGCTTGCGAACAAGTCCGACCAAGGTAATAGCCCGAGTCCGGTCTGTCCACCGACAGCAGGGCTTCTGCGCGTTTTCAGGCCGCAACAGCCTGATCGGAAAGCCGCGCCAGGCTCTCCTCCCGGCCAAGTACGGCCATCACGTCGAAAACCGGCGGAGATGTGAGGCGGCCGGTCAGCGCAGCGCGCAGCGGCTGTGCCACCTTGCCGAGTTTGAGTTCATTTGCCTCGGCATGGGCGCGGACCGCTGCTTCGGTCGATGCAGCGTCCCAATGGGAAAGCGCCTCCAGTGCCGGCAACAGGGCTCCTATGATTTGCCGCCCGCCATCGGCAAGCAAAGCGCCGGCCTTTTCGTCAATCGGGAGCGGCCGCTCCGCAAAAAGGAACTGCGCCCCGTCGAGGAGTTCGACCAGCGTCTTGGCGCGCTCCTTCAAGCCCGGCATGGCGGCTAGCAGTTGCGCGCGTATTTTAGGCGTGAGCTTTGCACCAAGTTCGGCGCCCCCATCGATGTAGTTCAAGAGATCGATGGCGCGCGAAACCAGATATTCATCGTCGCCATGGCGTATGTAGTGGCCGTTCAGAGCCTCCAGCTTGACGAGGTCGAAACGGGCCGCCCCGCGGCCCATGCCTCCGAACCCGAACCAGTCGATCATTTCTTCCGTCGACATGATTTCGGCGTCGCCATGCGACCAGCCAAGGCGTACGAGATAGTTTCGCAGCGCTTCCGGCAGGAAACCCATGGCACGGTAGGCTTCCGCCCCAAGCGCGCCATGACGCTTGGAAAGCTTTGCGCCATCCGCGCCATGAATGAGCGGGATATGCGCCATGACAGGGACGTTCCAGCCGAGCGCCTGGTAAAGCAGGGTCTGGCGGCCGGCATTGGTGAGGTGGTCGTCGCCGCGAATGATGTGGGTGACACCCATGTCATGATCGTCAACCACCACGGCATGCATGTAGGTCGGATTTCCGTCCGATCGCAGCAGCACAAAATCGTCGAGGTCCTTGTTCGGGAAACGCACCAGTCCCTGCACCTGGTCGTCGACCAGTGTCTCGCCTTCGCGCGGCGCCTTGAGCCGGATGACGCCCTTTGCCCCAGCTGGCGCTTCGGAAGGATCACGATCGCGCCAGCGCCCGTCATAGCGTGGCGGACGGCCTTCGGCCCTGGCCTTCTCGCGCATCTCCTCCAACTCTTGCTGGGTGGCGAAGCAGCAATAGGCCGTGCCGTCGCGAACCATCTGTTCGGCGACCTCGCGGTGGCGGGCGGCGCGGGCAAATTGCGAGATCGGTTCGCCGTCCCATTCCAATCCCAGCCAGGACAGTCCGTCGAGGATTGCCGCCACCGCTGCCTCCGTGGAGCGCTCCCGGTCGGTATCCTCGATCCGAAGCAGCATCTTGCCGCCGTGATGCTTCGCGAACAGCCAATTGAACAGCGCCGTGCGGGCCCCGCCAATGTGCAGGAAGCCGGTCGGCGAGGGAGCAAAACGGGTGACTACGACATCGGCCATGGGATTTCCGGTATTTTGGCAGCCGGTTGCAGGTTCGAATATATGCAATCTGGCGGCTTGAGTTGCTTGCGCGCTCATGTAGCATAGATGCGCCCGCTGGCAAGTTGCCGGACTGCGACGGTTTTTGGCAATGCATCGGGCAGGGGGCAACATGGCAGAACCGCCGCGCAGGACAGCGCCGCCGCCGCAGCGCGTGCCGGTCGATCTCGTGCGCGAGATGCAACTGCCGGCTACGCTCTCCGATACGCTTGCTTCCGAACGTGTGGGCATTGTTGCCCGACTGACAATGCGGGGGACCGAAGCCGCTGCACGGGCCGCGGATGTGCTAGGCGCCGTGGCTGAACGCGAGCGCGAGGCCGGCAGCCTTTTCAACTTTGTGCCTGTATTCATCGGGCTGGGCGTCATTGTTTATTTCAGCGCGCCTGCCGAACCGGTTTTTGCCGTTGTGCTCGCCAGTCTTGCCGTCCTGGCGGTTGCCGCGTTGCTGCGGCAGACGCACGGGGCGGGCTATTTCGGTATCGTGGCGGTCGCGCTTCTGCTGGCGGGAATGTCAGCTGCGCAACTGCGAACAATGACCGCAGGCGGGCCGGTGATTGCGGCCGAGACCACGGCCAGGGTCAGTGGCCTGGTGCTGAGTGCGGAAGCAACGCGGAAGGGCGGTATCCGGTATCTGATGCGCCCGCTTTCCATCGAAGGTGTGCAGGCCGGCGCATTGCCGAAGCGTATTCGCCTTTCCGCAGCCTCCAAACACAAGAAGGTGCCGCCTGGCGGCGTAATCGAGGGCGTTGCACGATTGCAGCCGTTTTCGGGGCCCGCCTATCCGGGCAGTTTCGACTTCGGGTTCTTCAACTGGTTTGACGGGCTGGGGGCAACCGGCTTCTTCATGGGGGCGCCGTCTGCGGCGGGGGGCAGCGCGCGAACGCACCCGGACGAAACCGGCCTCGTTCTGATGAACAGGCTTCGGATATCCATGACGGAACGGATTCGTGCGGCGGTTGGAGGGGAAGCGGGCGATATTTGCGCTGCGCTGATAACGGGCGAGCGCATGGCCGTGGACGAGGCGACCGAGGAAAGTTTCCGCCGTTCGGGCCTCGCACACATCCTCTCGATCTCCGGACTGCACATGGTCCTGGTGACGTTGACGGCTGTCTGGTTGCTGCGCTTCCTGCTGGCTTTGTCGCCGCGGCTGGCGCTTCACTATCCGGTACGCAAATGGGCGGTTTCCGCCGGTTTTGCGTCGGCAACTTTCTATCTGTTCCTCTCGGGTGCGGAGGTCGCTACTCAGCGGTCCTATCTGATGATCGCCATCATGCTGATCGCCATGCTTGTAGACCGGCGGGCAATGACCATGCGCAACGTGGCGCTGGCGGCTCTGGTGATCCTTCTGATGACACCTGAGTCCGTGCTTGAGCCGGGATTCCAGATGTCATTTGCTGCTGCGGGTTCGCTGGTGGCCGCCTATGCCGCGCTTGGACAGTTCAAGCATTCGAGAATGGGCAGGAAGGAAACGGCCGGGCCGCGCTTCGGCATTGCAGGGAAATTCGGCGCCTATGTCGGAGGGCTGCTGCTGACCAGCCTGGTTGCAGGCTTTGCGACTGGTCTATTCGCTGCTTGGCATTTTCATCGCGTCGCACCCATGGGGCTGGTCGCGAACCTTTTCGCCGCACCGGTCATCAGCATCGTCATGATGCCCTCGGCGCTGCTATCCGTGCTGCTGATGCCGTACGGCATGGAAAAACTTGCGCTTCTTCCGATGGGATGGTCGGTCGATGCGGTCGTCGCGATCTCCGATTGGGTAAACCAGTATCCGGTACCCGATGCGACAGGGCGCCAACCCTTCGTGCTGCTCATGTGCGGGGCAGCCGGGTTGCTGCTGCTCATTCTATTGAAGACGCGGCTGCGGTTGATGGGCATTCTTCCGATCGCGGCGATGGTGGCTTTCGGGAGGGCCGAACCGCCGCCCGATCTCATCATCTCGCAAGGGGGCCGCGCAATCGGCATGGCCGACAGCCGGGGAAGGCTCGCACTCCTCTATCCGGGCCGGGAAAGTTTCATTACCGGCATTTGGGAAAAAGCCTGGCCGTCGGAAAGCGAGGCGG
>JBGSJA010000314.1:0-13123 GCA_041742235.1 Salaquimonas sp.
CCTTGCCATGCCGGCGCTGGCGCCGCACCTTGCCGATGCGGCGCTTGACCGCGATCCGCTGTCGCTGCAGCATCGCACCACCATCGATGCCGCGATACAGCAAAGGCTGGAACAGGTGGTGCGCGATGGCGCGCGGCGGACGGGACCGCGCGTTTCGGCCGCCTTGATTGCCGCCGATGCGCGCACGGGTGAAATCCTGGCGCGTATCGGTTCCTCCGATGCGCGTGACGACAGCCGTTTCGGCTGGATCGACATGACAAGCGCACTGCGGTCGCCGGGATCGACGCTGAAGCCTTTCATTTTCGGCCTCGCCATCGAGGAAGGGCTGGTGCTGCCGGAGACAATCATCTCCGACCGGCCGGAAGATTTTTCCGGATACAAGCCAGCAAATTTCGACATGACCTATCAGGGCGACGTGACGATCCGCGAGGCGCTGCAAATGTCGCTAAATGTGCCAGCCATCCGGCTGCTCGACGCAATCGGCACGGCGCGATTGGTGGCACGCATGCGACGCGCGGGCGTGGTTCCGGTCCTTCCCGAGGGCGAACGCGCAGGCCTTTCGCTCGGCCTTGGCGGCGCCGGGTTGACGCTTGAAGGGCTCGTACAGCTTTACGCCAACCTTGCCGGCGGCGGTGCCGACCCTGTCGGATTAGGGGACGGTGTAACGCGCAAGCCGGGGCAGCTTGGCGGGACGCCGATGCTTACACCGGTGGCGTCCTGGCATGTGGGCGACATTCTTTCGGGAGTGCCCAATCCCGCCGGTTCGCGGCCGGCGCGGATCGCCTGGAAAACCGGAACCAGCTATGGCTACCGCGACGCCTGGGCCATCGGCTACGACGGGCGGCACGTCATCGGCGTTTGGGTCGGCCGGGCGGACAATGCATCGGTTCCCGGGATTACCGGTGCGAACACGGCAGGCCCGATCCTGTTCGAGGCGTTCGACCGGTTGGGGCGCGAAATCGAGCCGCTGCCCAAGGCGCCTGCCGGGGCTGTCCGGATCGCGAAAGGCGACGTGCCTGCGCCGCTCATCCGGTTCGGATCGCGCGAAGAAAAGCTTTCCACTCGTCCGCTCGCGCCCTCGCAGGCGCTTCGCATCGCCTTTCCCGTCGCTGGATCAGAGTTGGAACTGGCCATGCGCGCGGATGGCGAGCCAAGTCCGGTCGTCCTCAAGCTGCAAGGCGGAACACCACCGTTCCGGTTGCTCGCCAATGGCAGGCCGGCAGGTTCCCCTTCACGGACGCGGCAGTTGCAATGGCATCCCGACAGCGCCGGCTTTTCAAGGCTGACGGTGCTCGATGGAACGGGCAGGGCGCAGAGCGTCGAAGTGGAAGTGCGCTAGCGGCCCGCGCCGGGCCGGAACAGCCGGCCTTTTTCGGTGATGAGAATGATCAGCAGCGTTGCTATGCCGCAAAGCGCAAATCCGGCGGAAAGCGGCGCGACCGTTCCGTCAAACTGGCGGCCGATAAGAAAGCCGAGGCCAGCACCCATCGCCACCGTCACTGCGCCGGTGAAGGAAGATGCGACGCCCGCGAACCTTCCCTGCGGCTCCATGGCCAAGGCGTTGAAGTTGGAGAAGACAAGCCCGACCAGCATCATGTTGCAGCCGTGGATGGCGATGAAAGCCCACAGGCCAAGCAGGCCGGAACGGGCCAGTGCAAACATCAGCAGGCTGGTCAGGCTGAATGTGACAACCGCCGTGTGCGACAGGATGCGCATTCCGAATCGTTCGACCAGCTTCGAATTGATGAAGGAGGATGCCGACAGCATCAGCGCCATCGCCGCGAAGGCCAGCGGGAACCATACGCCGAGGCCGTAGATTTCGACCATCACCTGCTGGGCCTGCCCGATGAAGCCGAAAAGCGCGCCGAAAAAGGCTCCCGCGGCCAGCGTGTATCCGACCGTTTGGCGCGAGAGCGCCACCGAGCGCACTGCCTGCCAGACCGCCGAAACGCTGATCGCGCGCCTGTCCTCAACCGCCAGCGTTTCGGGAAACACCCGCCAGCACACCAGAAGCGTGACGAAGCCGTAGATCGCAATCGAGCCCATCACCCAGCGCCATGACGACACCAGCAGGATTGCCTGGCCCATCGCAGGCGCAAGAACGGGCGCAGCCATGAACACGGTCATGGTCAAAGACATGACCCGTGCCATGCGCCGTCCGTCATAGCAGTCACGAACGGAGGCGGTCGCGATCACGCGCGGTGCGCCCGAGCCGAGGCCCTGGATGAAGCGCGCCGCAAGCAGGTGGGTGAAATCCCCTGCCATGGCGGTGAAAACCGAGGCGATCGTGTAGATGACGACGCCGGCCAGAAGAACCTTCCGCCGGCCGTAGCGGTCTGAGAGAAAGCCGGTGAACAACTGGCTGAACGCAAATCCCATCATGTAGGCCGTTATCACCGCCTGCACGTCGGTTACTTCCGTATCGAGTGCCGAGCCGATGTCGGGGAAAGCCGGAAGCATGATGTCGGTCGCCAGGGCGTTCATCGCCATCAGGCCTGCCAGCAGGGCAACGAACCAGCCAAGCGTCAGCGGCGCGTGCTTCTGCTCACCGGTTTTCTGGATGGGCAGGTTCATCATCCGCTTTCGAAACGAGGAGTTTCGACCCTTATAGGCTGTGCCATGCAGCCGGGCTTCTGCAATTTTGCATGGCAGCCATGTGTCACGCGCCTGTCATGCAAGCCACGCATCGACTTCCTCGGCGCGGCCCTTGAGCGCAAGCCCCGGCTGGCTGCGCATGGCCTTGCAAAACCGCGCGCGCGCTTCCGGTTCGGCGATCGCATCGATGACGCTCTGGCTGATGACAATGCCGCAGGAGAGTTCCCGCGTGGCCGCCTCCAGGCGCGAGGCGACATTGACGGTATCGCCAAGCGTTGCGAATTCCATCCGCCGCTCGCTGCCGATGTCGCCCAGGATTACCGGACCATAGTGAACGCCCACCGACAGGCGAACCGGCTCCTCGCCCTTGGCGATCCGTGCCTCGTTCAGCTTCCGCACGCCATCTTGCATCGCGAAGGCCGAAGCGACGGCGTTTGCCGCGTCGGCAGGGGTAGGCGAGGGCGTGCCGAAACTCGCCATGATGCCGTCCCCCATGTATTTGTCGAGGGTCCCGCCATGGGTGAATACCGCCTCTTCAAGCGCCGCATGCAGGCTGCGCAACAGGCCAATGACTTCGTCGGGAGAGTGGTTTTCGGCGAATTTCGTGAAGCCGACGACATCGGCGAACAGCACGGCGACCTTTTGCGATCGCACGCCGCCCATCGGCTCGTTTCGCTGGGCCAGTTCCTCGACCATGGACGGCGGGAAATAGCGCGAAAGGTTGGCCCGCTCCGCTGCGAGATGCGCCTGTCGCGTCAACAGTGCATTGGTGCGCCGCGACTTGAGTGCGAGAATTACCGCGACAATCAGGAAAACCACCACTTCCTGTATGCGCGAAGGCAGGATGACGCTGTTGGGATTGATAAGGGCGAATATTCGCTGGTCGCCGCCAAGCGCTTCCAGCAGCCTCGTCGAAAGTTCGGGAAACTGTCTGCCCTGCCAGGCCACGAGCCCGACGCCGGTAAGCCAGACGATCGCCGTCCAAACCCCGATGGTCTGCACCGTGCGCCAGCTGTAGGCGAGCGTCGCGCCGGCAAGGAAAATGAAGAAATAGACGAATCCCTCGAACTTGAACTGCAGTGCCGTTGGCCAATTGTCAGGCGCAAACGGGTTGGGCGCCGCGAGCGTTACCGTAAGCAGGGCAATGTCGGCAAAGATCAGCGCGAGTTCCAGCCGCGACTGCCCGACTCGTGCGGCGCGCAATTGCGCGATGCCGATCGCCACGAAAAGCAACAGGAGAAAGAGGTAGAAAATCACCTCCGGGCGCGGATTGATGTAAACCAGCAGGATTCCGACGATCGCCAGTGCAATCGTGCGAACCCTCGTCGCTATCTTCTGGCCCTCCGTCTTTTCTTCCTCCAGCGCACGCATGAGGTGCGGGTTTTTCCGTGCGCTCTCCTCCTCCGCCCGCCGGCTTGCGCCCGGCCGCATGAGAAGCGCAAGAAAGCCGCTTGCAGGCCGTGGCGCGGATGTGGTTTCGCCGTTGGTCACGAATTTTCCTTTTGGTCGCGCAAACAATTGATTTACCGCCAAACTGGCGCGGATTTCCGTTGCTGGCAAATGTGGGTTGACATGGCCTGCCTGTTCCGTGTGACGATATGTGCGATTGATCGGGATCAAACGCTGTTTACTAACCGGTGTATAGTAATGCTTCCTGAAAGGCGCTGGCGTCTTTCCGAAAGCCGGTAAAATGAGATATTTGGCCTGCCGGAACGGCGGCAGGCGCGGGAGGTAACAGAATGGGGCAATGCACGAATCAGCCGGGCCAACCGGCAAACATGACGTCCGCAAGCGCCGTGAACAACAATGCACCGGCGCGATGCCCCGCTGGAAACGGCCATGATGCGTTTTTCGAGGAAAAGCTTTCCGGGCTTCGCGAAGAAGGACGATATCGCGTTTTTGCCGATCTCGAGCGCCATGCCGGCAGTTTTCCGCGCGCCACACGCCACCGCGAGGACGGCAGCCTTCAGGACGTGACGGTCTGGTGTTCCAATGATTATCTTGGCATGGGGCAAAACCCCAAAGTGATGGCGGCCATGCACGAGGCCATCGAGAAATGCGGCACGGGAGCCGGCGGCACCCGCAACATTTCCGGAACCAACCATTACCATGTGCTGCTCGAAAACGAACTTGCCGACCTGCATGGCAAGCAGTCGGCGCTGATCTTCACTTCCGGCTATGTTTCCAACTGGGCGAGCCTTGGCACGCTGGGCGCGAACATTCCGGGCCTCGTCATCCTGTCGGACGAGAAGAACCATGCCTCGATGATCGAGGGCATCCGTCATTCCCGCGCCGAAAAGCGCATCTGGAAGCACAATGACGTCGCAGATCTCGACAGGCAGCTTTCCGCGCTTGGTCGCGACGTTCCCAAGCTGGTCGCCTTCGAGAGCGTCTACTCGATGGATGGCGACATTTCGCCGATTCGCGAGATTTGCGACGTCGCCGAAAGGCACGGCGCGATGACCTATCTCGACGAAGTGCATGCGGTCGGCCTCTACGGTCCGCGCGGCGGCGGCATTGCCGAGCGGGAAGGATTGATGGACCGCCTCACCATCATCGAGGGAACGCTGGGCAAGGCATTCGGCGTCATGGGCGGCTACATCACCGGGTCGAAGGCGGTTTGCGACTTCGTGCGGTCCTATGCATCCGGGTTCATCTTCACCACCGCGCTGCCGCCGGCGATTGCCGCGGGCGCGATCGCCTCGATCAGCCATCTCAAGCGGAGCCAGGAAGAGCGGCGGGCCCACCAGGCAGCCGTTGCGAAGGTGAGGGCAGGGCTCGACCGGCGCGGCATTCCGCACCTGCCGAACCCCAGCCATATCGTGCCGGTGGTCGTGGGCAATGCGGCCAAGTGCAAGTGGATCAGCGACCTGCTGCTCGACAATTACGGGATCTATGTCCAGCCGATCAACTATCCGACGGTGCCGCGCAAGACCGAGCGCCTGCGGATCACGCCTTCGCCGCTGCACAGCGACGCGGATATCGCACACCTCACCGATGCGCTCAGCGATCTGTGGAGCCAGTGCGCGCTGGCAAGGGCCGTCGCCTGATCATTGCACCGACAGTAATACTATCCTAGCATTTCCCCTGCCAGCCGTCGCGCCTCGGCATCCGCGGCAAAGACGTCGTCCATCGACGAAGGCGGGGGCAGGTGGACCAATGCTTCCATCACGCTTTCGGCGATCTCGGCTATTTTCAGGAAGCCGAGCCGCCCCGCGATAAACGCTTCGCAGGCGGTTTCCTCGGCGGCGTTCATCACTGCCGACTGCAACCCGCCGCGCTGCATGGCGGTGCGTGCAAGGCGCAGCGCCGGGAAACGGTCCTCGTCCGGGGCCTCGAAATCGAGCCGCGCCAGCCTTGTGAAATCCAGCCGCTCCACATTGAGGGCCTCGCGGCGTGGCCATGACAGTGCGTAGCCGATGGCGGTTCGCATGTCCGGGCTGCCAAGCTGCGCCAGCACCGATCCGTCGCTGTAGCCGACCATGGAGTGAATGATCGACTGCGGATGGACGATGACCTCGACCTGCTCCGGCCGCATGTCGAAAAGATGCATGGCCTCGATCATTTCCAGCGCCTTGTTGAACATGGTGGCGCTGCCGATCGAAATCTTCATCCCCATCGCCCAGTTGGGATGCTTCCGGGCGATTTCCGGCGTCACATCGGCCATTTTCTCCTTCGGCCAGGTGCGGAACGGCCCGCCCGACGCGGTGAGGATGATTCGCTCCACCGCGTGGCGCTGGTTCGCTTCAAGCGTCTGGAAGATTGCGCTGTGCTCGCTGTCGACTGGCAGCAGGCGCCCGCCGCCTTCGCGTACGGCGTCCATGAACAGCGTGCCAGCGGTTACAAGGCACTCCTTGTTGGCAAGCGCAATGTCCATTCCACTGCGTGCCGCGGCAAGGGTAGGCTCAAGTCCAGCCGTGCCCACGATTGCGGCCATGGCGCAATCCGCCTCCATGCTTGCGGCCTCGATCAGGCCGGAGCGGCCGGCAGCCGCGGCTATGCCGGTGCCGGCCAGCGCCTCCTTCAGATCAAGGTAGGTGTTTTCGCTGGCCGTTACGGCGAGCCTTGCACCGGCCTCGACCGCCTGCTTCGCCAGCAGTTGCACATTGGCGTTGCCAGTCAGCGCGACGACCTCAAATGCGTCGCGCCCGCCCAGTTGTCCGATCACGTCGAGTGTGTTGACCCCGATCGACCCGGTCGAGCCGAGAATGGTGATGCGCCTGCCTCCCGCCATCAGGTCCCCGCCAACGGGTGCGGCAACCTCGCCGCTGCGTCTGGAGCGCAAGAAGCGGTGAATTTCATGCGAAGCGTTTCCTCCCTTTGGCGCCGCCAAGCTATTTGCTGCAGCCGGATTTGCCAATGGGCGTCAATCCGCCGCTGCGGCAATCCGGCAATTGAAATGGATGACTTGACCGGCGAAGGTTCGTGGTGAACGCTGGAGAGTGGATCATGAAGCCAGGACTTGCATCCGCTGCCTTTGCTGCCGCGCTCCTGACCACCGCCGCCGCCGTTGCAGCGGCCGGATGGCCGTTGGGCACATCGCCGGACGGGGCGCAACGCACTGCTCCTGCCTTTGCCGGCAAAGTCGCGCCCGGCGCACGTTCGCAAGACCTTTCCCCGGCATCCCTGCAGAAATAGGCGGTTTCTGCCGCCGTTGGCAGTTAACCCAGCGTGGCAACTCACCCTTCAATTATCGCATGAAGCGGTGTATGGAACGGTCAAGCAGTGCACGGCAGGGGCCGTGCGCGCGTGCAGCGCCCCGGCGGCGCGGATGACGAGGGGACCAACAGATGAAACCAACCCTGATCCTGGTGGGCGCAGACAAGGGCGGCGTGGGCAAGACCACTACCTCGCGGGCGCTGCTGGATTATTTCTCGCGCAAGAACGTTCTGGCCCGCGCATTCGATACCGAAAATCCACGCGGAACGCTCAAGCGTTTCTACCCCGGAATCACCGAAATCATCGATCTTGAAAACGTTGCCGACCAGATGAAGGTGCTCGACACCATGGCGACGGCGGCACAGAAGGTGACCGTTGTCGACCTCAAGGCGGGCGCTTTGTCCCATGCGCTCGACGTTTTTGACCGCATCGGCGTTTTGGAAGCTGCGCGTGCGGGCCAGTTCCAGCTCGGCCTGATGCATGTCATCGGCTCATCCATCGCCTCCCTTGACGAGATGGGCGAAGTGGCCAAGTTCACCAAGGGCATCGCCTACATTGTCGCGCGCAATTTCATCAACGAAACCAACTTCTTCGAGTGGGACGAAAAGACCTACAAGAAGTATTTCGCCGGTCTTTCCGACGCGCGCGAGATCGAAATTCCCAAGCTCAACGAGATGGCCTTCGAAGCCGTCGACCTTGCCGGTGTGACTTTCTCCGATTTCATCGCCAACAAACTGCCCAACGGGTCGGACGCCAATTTCTCCTTCGTCCTGCGCGGCTATGTCCGCAAGTGGCGCAGCGACCTCGACGCGCAACTCGACCGGCTCGACCTGATCAAGTCGATCCTCGACGCCGGCCGCGAGGGTGCAACGAAAACGGCGGCCCAGTAGCGCCGCCGGCTGCGGGAGGTTGAGATAAGCTCCCACGTATATATCGTCTGCTCGGATCAGGCGCGCAACGGAAAAACCCTTTTTGCGCGCCTTTATGCCGACTGCCTGTCGCTGAACGATCCGGACCGTGTGCGGGTATTCGATACCGACCATCCCAATGGCGGGCTTGCGCACTATTTTCCGTACAATAGCGAGATCATAGACTTGGCGCGCACTGTCGACCAGGTGCGCCTTTTCGACACCATCATCGCGGAGCCGCAATTTCACTACATCATCGACCTGCAGTCCGAGTTCCTGAACAAGTTCTTCAAGATCTTCAGTGACATACGATTCGACGAAGGCGCCCGCGAGGCAGGCATCGGGGTCGCGGTGTTTTTCATCGTGGACCGGTCGATGAGTTCGATCCATGCTGCCGAGTGGTTGCGTGGCCAGCTTGCCTGCAGCGAGTTCATCCTCGTGCGCAATGACGCCATCGGCACGCTGCTGCACATGCCGGTCGCCGCCGCCAATTATCTGCGCATCAACAAGGATCGTGACCTGATCCTGCCCAAGCTTAGCGCCAATGCGGTTTCATTCATCGAACAGCGCGGCTTCACGTTCTCGGATTTCATCGCGGGTGAAATGTCGCCGCCGCCCGACGCCGTTCGCCTTGAGCTTTGGAAGTTCCTCGAGACGATCTACAATCAGCGGGGCACGAGCGGATCGGGCACGACGCTGCTGATCTGAGCTATTTGACGCAGGCATCGATGATCTGGCGTAGCGGGTCGCCCACCGGGGCGGCAATCCCGCCGGCATCGCCGTCCTCGCCCGTGACGCGGAACGTCACGGTAGCGGCGCTGGCCAGTGTGGAAATGAACGCATCGCTGGCCGGCGCACGTGCAATCAGGCCAGGCGTCCCCCCCGGATCGGGTTTTGCCGTTAGCCGCAATTCGCCGGTTTCGGCAACCAAAATGAGTTCCGTCTGGGTCACGGGCGGCTGGACCGCGCGAAACATCACGATTTCGCTCGTCGCCGTGTCGCAGCCAACCGAAACCAGTGGCGGACCGCCCGGCGAGGCATAGGTCGCGATTGACGGTCCCTCGCTGCCGGAAAGCGTCCACACAGGCTCTGCCGTGCTCTGCGCCACCGAGGGCGAAGCGAAGGCAAGCATCATCAAGGCGGCGGGTAGTGCGATACGCATGGCAATCTCCACGGGCCTGAAACGGTTCGCGTGGCGCCAAGGTTCCCTTGTACTTTAGAATATGCTAATGTATATAACGTCATGGTCGGCGACGAACCGGCAAGCCACGACGTGAGGAGAACATCCATGATCCCGCCACTGCCCTTCACGCCTGATCTTTCGGTCAAGCCGGAAGTCATTGCTTTCTTCGAGCCGCAGACCAACACGATTTCCTACATCCTGCGCGACCCGAATTCCGATGCATGCGCCGTCATCGATTCGGTGATGGACATCGACTATGCCGCCGGCCGCATTTCCCATGACAGCGCGGACAAGATGATCGAGACCATCCGCGAAAAGGGGTGGAAGGTTGAATGGCTGATCGAAACGCATGTCCATGCCGATCACCTTTCGGCCGCGCCCTACATCCAGGAAAAGCTCGGCGGCAAGCTCGGAATCGGCGAGAACATCACGATCGTGCAGGACACGTTCGGCAAGGTGTTCAATGAAGGCACCGAGTTCCAGCGCGACGGGTCGCAGTTCGACCGCCTGTTCACCGACGGTGACAGCTACAATGTCGGCGGCTTGACAGTGTATGTCATGCACACCCCCGGCCATACGCCTGCCTGCATGACGCACGTGGCAGGTGATGCAGCCTTTGTCGGCGACACTCTGTTCATGCCCGATGGCGGCTCGGCCCGTGCCGATTTTCCGGGCGGCGATGCGCGCACGCTCTACCGTTCGTCCAAGCGCGTGCTGCAACTGCCGCCAAAGACACGGCTTTTCATGTGCCACGATTATGGCCCGAACGGGCGCGACATCCAGTGGGAAACGAGCGTCGAGGAAGAGCGCAAGCACAACATCCATCTGCGCGATGGCATCAGCGAAGACGATTTTGTCGCCATGCGCGAGGCGCGCGACAAGACGCTGGCAATGCCAAAGCTCATCATTCCCTCCCTGCAGGTCAACATGCGCGCCGGGCAGCTTCCGCCCAAGGATCCGTCAGGCAAGGTGTTCCTCAAGGTTCCGGTCAACGGCCTTTAAAAACGGGAAAATTCATGGACTACAAGCAGGTAGACAGTGCGGTTTCGGTAGCAGGCCAGATCAGCGCTTCAGATATTGGCAAGATCGCGGCGGCAGGGTTCAAGTCGGTCATTTGCAACCGACCGGACAATGAGGGCTGGGACCAGCCGCCCTTCGCCGAAATCGAGGCGGCCGCCAACGTGGCGGGCATTGCAACGCGCTACATTCCCGTGACGCCCGGCAAGACCGACCCCGCTGCCGCCGCCGCGGAATTCAAGAGCGCACTTGCGGAACTGCCGAAGCCGGTTCTGGCCTATTGCCGTTCCGGCGCTCGTTCCACCATGTTGTGGCAGATGAGCCAGTCCTGAACGCCGCACTGCTTTATTCCTTGCGCCGGTCGTGGCAGGTTGCTGCCACGGTTCCGCTGCGGAGGTCTCCATGCGCCTTTTGATTTCTTGCGTGATCGCTGCCGGCTTCGCCACTGCGGCTCCGTCACTGGCGGCTGAGCCGGGGTTTTATCGCGTGACCGGCGTCGTGGCCGGCGATGTGCTGAACATACGTCCCGAGCCTGGGCCGGGCGGCGAACCGCTCGCCGGCTTGCAACCGGGCGCTTTCCCGGTCGAGGTGCTGGAAGTTCGCGACGTCAACGGCGCGCAATGGGGCAGGGTGCTTGCCGGAGACGGCAATGGCTGGGTGGCCATGAAGTTTCTGGCGACAGCCGAGGTTCCTGTGATCGAGGGCACTGAAATTCCGGATGGTTTGTCCTGCAGCGGAACGGAACCGTTCTGGGGGGCGAGGCTGACGAATGCCGGCGGGCTGCGCTTTTCCGACATCGACGGCACGGACACGATCCTGCCCCTCGGCAGGGCGATGAATGCGACCGGCCGCATGCACCGTTTCGCGGTGAAGGCCGATGACGGCAACACCTTCGCCACAGCGATGCTTGGCCGTTTCGAAAGCTGCAGCGACGGCATGAGCGATCGCGACTTCGGCTGGCGTATCGACCTGTTGCTCGAGAAGGAAGGCGATCCGGATTTCCCGCTGCTTTTCGAAGGCTGCTGCCAATTGCCCGTGGCGCAATAACTGCGAAAAGCTTACCGTCGGGAACCGTCCGACGCCTTTTGAGTTGCCCATGTGCACCTTGGCAAGATTGCGTTGCCGCGCGACAGGCAAACGAATGAAGCGGGGATCGTTGAATGTTTGAGAGCCTAGACCCGGTTTTGCTGGCCCGAATCCAGTTTGCCTTCACGATCTCGTTCCACATCATCTTTCCGGCGTTTTCGATCGGGCTTGCAAGCTATCTTGCGGTGCTGGAAGGGCTTTGGCTGGCGACGGGAAGCCGCACCTATCTCAATCTCTTCGACTACTGGAAAAAGATCTTCGCCATTGCATTCGCCATGGGCGTGGTGTCGGGAATCGTGATGTCCTATCAGTTCGGAACGAACTGGAGCGTGTTTTCCGACAAGGCGGGTCCGGTCATCGGCCCGCTGATGGGCTACGAGGTGCTGACCGCATTCTTCCTCGAAGCGGGTTTCCTCGGCATCATGCTTTTCGGGCTGGAACGCGTCGGCAAGGGCCTGCACTTCCTTGCGACGCTGATGGTTGCGGCCGGCACGCTGATTTCGGCGACCTGGATCCTTGCCGTCAATTCCTGGATGCACACGCCGGCGGGTTTCGGCATGAATGAAGCCGGACAATTCATCCCGCTCGACTGGTGGGCGGTGATCTTCAATCCATCGTTCCCGTACCGGCTCGTGCACATGGTGCTGGCGGCATACCTGACGACCGCGCTTGTTGTCGGCGCCGTCGGGGCGTGGCACTTGCTGCGGTTCGATCGCGGCCACGCGGCAGCGCGCATGTTCTCGATGGCGATGTGGATGGCGGCGATCGTCGCGCCGATCCAGATCGTCGCCGGCGACATGCACGGCCTCAACACGCTCGAGTACCAGCCTGCCAAGATCGCCGCGATGGAGGGCCATTACGAGACGCAACGCGGAGCGCCGTTGATCCTTTTCGGCATTCCGGACGATGCCGCGGAAACCACCCTCTACAAGCTGGAGATTCCCAAGCTCGGCTCGCTCATCCTGACGCATGAGTGGGACGGCGAGGTTCCGGGCCTAAAGGCCTTCCCGAAGGAGGAACGTCCGCCTGCATTGCTGATCTTCTGGACGTTCCGCATCATGGTCGGGATCGGATTCCTGATCCTTGCGCTTGGCATCTGGAGCCTCGTCGCGCGGGTTCGCGGCAAGCTCCTGGATGACCGGCTGCTGCAAAAGGCTGCCGTTGCCATGGGCCCGATGGGGTTTGTCGCCGTGCTTGCCGGCTGGATCACGACCGAGGTAGGCCGCCAGCCCTATACCGTCTATGGCCATCTCACCACCGCGCAGTCGGTCGCGCCGATCCATGCGCCCGCGGTGGCAACTTCGCTTGTTGCGTTCATCATCGTCTATTTTGCCGTGTTCGGGGCAGGCACATTCTACATCCTGCGGCTCATGCGGATGTCGCCCGAGGCGAAATCGGAGGTCGAAGAGGAAAAGACGAAGCGGCTGCGCACGTCGGGTATCGTGCCCGGACCGGCAATGCAGGAAGCGGGAGAAGGTTGATGGAGACCGATCTTGCATTCATCTGGGCCGGCCTCATCGCATTCGCCGTGCTCGCCTATGTCGTGATGGACGGCTTCGACCTCGGCGTCGGCATCCTCTTCCCGTTAAACCCCGACGCCGCCGACCGCGACACCATGGTCAACACGGTCGCGCCTGTATGGGACGGCAATGAAACCTGGCTGGTGCTGGGTGGC
>JBGSJA010000315.1:0-9298 GCA_041742235.1 Salaquimonas sp.
GGCGATCTCGTGTCCGCCGTCCTCGGTGATCGGCAGGCCCATGATCCGCGCGCCGCGGCGCACGATGTGCTCAAGCTCTTCCACCGTATAGAAATTGAGCCGAACCGGAATACCGAACCGGTCGCGCAGCGGCGTTGTCAGCAGCCCGATCCGCGTGGTGGCTGCAACCAGCGTGAACTTGGCAAGGTCGATCTTTACCGAACGCGCCGCCGGCCCCTCGCCGATGATGAGATCGAGCTGGAAATCCTCCATCGCCGGGTAGAGGATTTCCTCGACGGCGGGCGACAGCCGGTGGATCTCGTCAATGAAGAGGACGTCGTTTTCCTCAAGGTTCGTCAGCAGCGCCGCGAGGTCGCCCGCCTTCGCGATCACCGGACCCGATGTCGCGCGGAATCCGACGCCCAGTTCGCGGGCCATGATCTGCGCCAGCGTCGTTTTGCCGAGGCCCGGCGGCCCGACGAAAAGCACATGGTCCAGCGCCTCGCCGCGCTTCTTGGCGGCCTCGATGAAGACCTTCAGGTTTTCGCGCGCCTGTTTCTGGCCGACAAATTCGTCGAGGCTTTGCGGCCGCAGCGAACTGTCCAGATCCTCGCCGCGCTTTTCCGCGTCGATGATGCGGTCATCGCTCACGACAGCAGTTCCACGGAGGGGATGCGGGCAGCTGCCGTCCGGTCGAATGTAACGGTGGCGGTGCAGCCGGCTCGCGAACCTGCCCATGCCACAAGAAAATCCGCAACCATCTCGGGGGTGACCTCGCCATCTGCGATTGCACGCAAATTCTCGGCTCCCTCGACCACGAAATCGTCAGAGGACAGCATCATGGCGATGGCATTGGCAATGACAGGCAATTCAAGGCGGTGGATCCTGCGCAAAACCCATACCGTCTCGGCAAGCGTAACCGCACTCACAAATGCGGGGTCCATGCTGTTCCGGCTGTCGAAGAAGCGTTTCACGATCTTGGCCTGAACCGGATCATCGCCGGTGAGCAGGCGCACAAGTACGTTCGCATCCACGCCGATCACTCGCGGCCCCTGTTCCATTCGCGCTGTATGCGCTCGTCATCTTCTGCGACTGCGTCGGCGATCGCCTCTTCCATTTCTTCGATCGTGGCAGCCTTCATGCCCGGCTTGTGGAGAATTCCAAACAAGTCCGAAGCTCGCAAGGTCCGGGGCTTGATCCAGACACGACCTTCCTCTTCGATAAATTCGACACTATCGCCAGTTTTCAGACCAAACCGGTTCCTCACCTCCTTCGGAAGGGTGATCTGCCCTTTGGATGTAATGGTTGCCTTGGCGCCCATTTCCTTACTTTCAACTATTTACTTACATCAGTATATTAGTAAGGAATGCCGCATTGCAAGTATCAAGCCGCCAGTTCCTTCAAACCCAGCCGGATCAGTTGCGCGCTGTCGGCGCCGTCGCCTGCCTTCTTGAGTGCCTTCGAGACGGCTGCGGATGCCTGCTGGCCGGAATAGCCCAAATTGGTTAGCGCGGAGACCGCGTCGGTCACGGCTGAAGGGGCGAGGCCCGAACCGATTGCCGATTGCAATCCGATCTCGGCGGCGGCTGCGCCCGAATAGGCCGGCGCCTTGTCGCGCAGTTCGGTGACAATGCGCTGCGCCACCTTGGGGCCGACACCGGGCGCGCGCGCCACCATCGCCTTGTCTTGAAGCGCGATCGCGCTGGCCAGTTCACCCGGCGTCAGTACCGATTGCACTGCCAGGGCCACCTTGGCGCCGACGCCTTGCACGCTTTGAAGCAGGCGGAACCAGTCGCGCTCAAGCTCGGTCGAAAATCCGAACAGACGGATCATGTCCTCGCGCACATGGGTCTCGATGGAAAGCGTCAGCGCTTCGCCGACACCCGGTAAATTGCCGAGTGTCCGGGCCGAGCAATGCACGAGATACCCGACGCCATGAACGTCGAGGATGAGGTGATCCTCGCCAATCGAGTCGAGTGTGCCCCTGAGTTTCCCGATCATATGGAATGTCCGCCGCCGCTGCCTGCCTGCCTACAGGCAAAATGAGAACAAGTCAAGAACATCAACTGGCCACAATCGCGTCGAGCTGCTCCAGCAGGCGTCCGCGGATTGCGGTCATGCCCTTGTAGGCAAGCTCTTCCGGGTCGAGGCGGGCGATGAGGTCGCGCAGGCCCGCGGCCAGCCGGGCGCGCTCGGGATGCCGTGCGATGATCGAGGCGGGATCGAGTGCAATGCGGATGGTGAAAAGGATGTCGCCGCCGTGCTCCAGCTTGCGCAGCGTCTGGTATTCGACCCGCAGGAACGTCGAGGCCAATTCGCCGTCGCGTTCGACCGATCCCTCGTCGCCGTGAAACAGCCGGTCGTCGGGATAAAGCGACCAGTTCATCCGCCACACCGGTCGGGCTGGCTGGAGATTGTCGAAGATCCGCGCGATGAGGCCGCCATTGCGGCTGCCCGGCCCGAAGCCGGGAACCGGCGCATGAACATTGTCGAGCGGCCTGCCGAACTTCTCCCGCAACCGCCATGACGAGGGAAAACAGACGCAACCGGCCGCAATCCGCCAGCCATCGGGTCCCTTGCGCATCAAGACCAGGTCTTCCTGCACCAGCCGGGCAGCGGAAACCAGCGGCGCATCGGCATCGGGCAAGACCACCCGCCCGTCCACGCAAAGCCCGTGGCCCTCGCGCTTCCAGACATCCGGAAAGGCATCGGGCAGATACAAGGCAAGCAGGTCCCAAACCTCGCGCTGTGCTGCCTGCGTTCCATTCTCGGCAGCAAAAACATCGGCACGGCGGATCGCCAGCAAACGCTGCTTTTCATCGAGATATTTCGCGAGCCTTTCGTCCGGGACGATCCAGTCCTGCGGATCGAGCGGGGCAAGACCAATGCGAAACAGCGGCTGGCTGCCGTCCCACGGCGTGTGGCGGGGCAGATCCACGAAACTAACCGGCAAGCGCGGCGATGGCGGCAGCCCCTCGCATATGCGCATGGCAGATGGCGATGGCGAGGGCATCGGCGGCGTGTTCGCTGTCGAAAACGGCGCGCGGCAGCAGGGTCTTCACCATCATTTGCACCTGTCCCTTGTCGCCATGGCCGGCGCCGGTAACGGATTTCTTGACGAGGTTCGGCGCGTATTCGGCCACCGTCAGGCCCGCCATGGCCGGAACCAGCAACGCTATGCCGCGCGCCTGCCCAAGTTTCAGCGTTGCACCGGCATCGCGATTGACGAAGGTGTTTTCCACAGCCGCCTCTTGCGGCAGATGCGCGGCCATCACGGCGCAGAGCCCGTCATGCAGCTGGCAAAGCCGTCGCGCAAGTTCGGCTTTCGCATCGGACTGGATGGTGCCGGCGGCAATGAAGACCAGCTTGTTGCCCGCACTCTCGACGACGCCCCAGCCCGTGTTTCGCAGGCCGGGGTCGATGCCGATGATTCGCACAGGGGCTTTTTGCATGGCCCCTGATAGCGCGAAACGCCTCAGGCGGAAAGCTTGGCCAGCACCGCCTCGTCCACCTCGAAATTGGCGTAGACGTTCTGCACGTCGTCGTCGTCCTCGAGCCGGTCGATCAGCTTGATCACGGACTGCGCCCGTTCCTCGTCCACCGGCGTCATGGTTTGCGGCCGCCAGATCGTCTTGACCGATTCGGCTTCGCCCAAAGCCGTTTCGAGCGCGGAGGAAACGTCTCCGATATTCTCGAAGGCGCAGATGATCGTATGACCATTCTCGTCGGATGAAACATCGTCGGCGCCTGCTTCGATCGCCGCTTCCATCACCTTGTCGGCGGATCCCGTCTCGGGCGTGTAGACGATCTCACCCACCCGGTCCCAAAGGAAAGAGACCGATCCGGTTTCGCCCAGCGCCCCGCCAGCCTTGGTGAAGGCTGCGCGGACATTGGATGCCGTGCGGTTGAGATTGTCGGTCAGCGCCTCGACGATGACGGCAACGCCACCAGGCCCATACCCCTCGTAACGCACCTCGCGATAGCTTTCGCCCTCGCCGCCCGCGGCCTTGTTGATGGCGCGCTGGATGTTGTCCTTGGGCATGGACTGCGCCTTGGCGTTCTGGATCGCAAGGCGCAGGCGCGCATTCATGTTGGGGTCGGGAGCGCCGGTCTTGGCTGCGACGGTAATTTCTCGCGCGAGCTTCGAGAACATTTTCGACTTGATCGCATCCTGCCGCCCCTTGCGGTGCATGATGTTCTTGAACTGTGAATGACCTGCCATGGCGCCAACTCTTGCTTCTTTTGTCCGGGCTTGATGGCCGGTCTTATAGACAAGGCAGGCAAGTTTCGTCCAGTAGAGGCGAAACGAAGCCGAATGCGGGGAGCAAATGGCGCGCAAGATCATCATCGATACCGATCCGGGGCAGGACGACGCCGTCGCGATCCTGCTGGCGCTGGCAAGCCCTGAACTGGAGGTCGTCGGCATCACCGCGGTCGCCGGCAACGTGCCGCTGCCGCTGACCCAGCTCAATGTGCGCAAGGTCTGCGAACTGGCGGGCCGGCCCGACATGCGCGTCTTTGCCGGGGCCGACCGGCCGCTGATGCGCAAGCTCGTCACCGCGGAATATGTCCATGGCAAGACCGGCCTCGACGGCCCGGAACTGCCCGATCCGGTCATGCCGCTCCAGCACCAGCACGCGGTCGACTTCATCATCGAGACGGTGATGGCCAGTCCCGAAGGCGAAATCACGCTGTGCCCGCTCGGGCCGCTCACCAACATCGCCATGGCGCTGATCCGCGAGCCGCAAATCGCCTCGAGGCTGCGCGAGATCGTACTGATGGGCGGCGGCTTCTTCGAGGGCGGCAACACGACGCCCGCGGCAGAGTTCAACATCTATGTCGATCCGCAGGCAGCCGATATCGTTTTCCGGTCGGGCATACCCATCGTGATGATGCCGCTCGACGTGACCCACAAGGCGCTGACCACGCGCGCACGCGTCGACCGCTTCCGTGCGATGAACACGCGTGTCGGCGAAGCAACAGCGGCGCTGCTCGACTTTTTCGAGCGTTTCGACGAGCAGAAATACGGCACCGATGGCGGGCCGCTGCACGACCCTTGCGTCATTGCATGGCTGCTCAAGCCGGAGCTTTTTTCCGGCCGCATGTGCAATGTCGTGATCGAGACAACTTCCGAACTCACCATGGGCATGACCGTCACCGACTGGTGGGGCGTGACCGGTCGCCCGAAAAACGCCATGGTGAAGCATGGCATCGATTCCAACGGCTTCTACCAGCTCCTGACCGAGCGGATAGCCAGGCTCTAGCCAAAGCGGAGAACTGCAATGAGTCTCAAGGGAAAGACGATCTTCATCTCGGGCGGCAGCCGCGGCATCGGACTCGCCATCGCCCTGCGCGCCGCAGCCGACGGGGCAAACATCACCATCGCGGCCAAGACTTCCGAGCCGCATCCAAAATTGCCGGGCACCATCCACTCCGCCGCGCAGGAAATAGAGGAAGCCGGCGGGCGCGCCCTGCCCGTGCTTTGCGACATCCGCGACGAAGACCAGGTTTCCGAAGCGGTGCGCCAGACGGTCGAGACCTTCGGCGGCATCGACATCTGCATCAACAATGCAAGCGCCATCCAGCTTTCCGGTACGCTCGCCACCGACATGAAGCGCTTCGACCTTATGCACCAGATAAACACGCGCGGCACCTATCTCGTCTCGCGCACCTGCCTGCCGCATCTGTTGAAGTCGGACCATGCGCATATCCTCAACCTGTCGCCGCCGCTCGACATGAACCCGAAATGGTTCGCGCGCCACACCGCCTACACCATGGCGAAATACGGAATGTCGATGTGCGTGCTGGGCATGGCCGAGGAGTTCCGCGACGCCGGCGTCGGCGTCAATGCGCTGTGGCCGCTGACCGCCATCGACACCGCCGCGGTACGCAACGTACTGGGCGGCGACGCACTGGCAAAAATGAGCCGGCTGCCCACCATCATGGCCGACGCGGCCCATGTGATCCTGTCTCGCGACCCGCGCGGCTGCACCGGCAATTTCTTCATCGACGAGGAAGTGCTGCGCGACCAGGGCGTGACCGACTTCTCGAAATACCAGCATCCTGACGCCGACGGTCTGGCAGCCGACTTCTTCGTGCCGGACGAAGTGTTCGAGCGCTCGCCGACCAAGGTTTTGAGGGGTGGTTACTGACTATTTTCTGACTTTTGTGTGCCCTTGGGGTATGCTCTCGCCAACGATTCTCCACGGAGGCGGTCATGAGCAACTGGGTTTTCCTCGTCATATTGGGCGTCATCTCGGTCCTGGCCGGGCTGTTCGCCCTCCTCAACCCCTTTCCGGCATCGATAGCGGTCACGCAATTCGTCGGCATTGCCTTCCTCATCATCGGCGCGGGCGAGGTGATCGAAGCCTTCCGGTCGGAGAGCTGGGGCGGCAAGATCTGGGCGCTGCTTCTGGGCATCGTCGCCTTGCTGGTCGGCATCAACCTGCTCGGCGAGCCGCTGAGGGGCATGATCACGCTGTCTATGTTCCTGGCCGCGGCGTTCATCGTCTCCGGCATCTTCAAGCTGATCGTCGGCTGGCAAATCCATTTCGCGCAACTGCGCTTCGCGGTGCTGCTGTCGGGCCTGGTCTCTCTTCTGATCGGCATCATCATCTTCGCCAATTTCCCGGCATCGGCGGCAACGAGCCTCGGCTTGCTGCTCGGCATCGAGTTGCTGTCGAACGGGGTGAGCGCGATCGCGATGGGCTTCTCGCGCAGGACCGGCGGCGTGCGGGCGGCGGCCTGATCGTCAGAGCCAGTTGCGGTATTTGAAATACAGCAACGGCAAAACGGCCGAGATCACCATCAGGCCGATCGCCAGCGGGTAGCCGTAGCCCCATTGGAGCTCCGGCATGTACTCGAAATTCATGCCGTAGACCGAGGCAACCAGCGTCGGCGGCAGGAACACCACCGCGGCGATCGAGAAGATCTTGATGATGTTGTTCTGCTCGATGTTGATGAGGCCGAGCGTTGCGTCGAGCAGGAAGGTGGTCTTCTGCGACAGGAAGTCGGTATGGTCGGCGAGCGAATGAATGTCGCGCGCCAGCGTCTTCAGCCGTTCGCGCAGCACCTTGTCCTTCTCCTGTGCCTGCATGGTCAGGGTGAGAAAGCCAGCAAGGCGGTCCAGCGTGACAAGGCTGTCGCGGATCGCCGATGACAGGTCGCCCTGGCGGCCGAGGTCGACCAGCACGCCTTCATAGCCGCGCCCCTTGGCCTTGACCGCGCCGCGCAGTCCGAACACCTTGGACGAAACGATGTCGATATCGCGCGCCGTGCGCTCCAGCGTGTCGGCGAGCCGGTCTACGATCGTCTCCAGCAGCGTCATCAGGGTCTTGGCGGCTGTACCGCAACCCGCCCCTTCCTTTTGCGCCCGGACCTCGAACTGCTTGAAGGGCTTTGGCGTGTGGTAGCGAACCGTGACCAGCCGGTTGCCGCCCAGCACGAACGTCACCGGCGCGAGGACGAAATCATCGTTTTCCGTGTTCGAGAGCACGAGCGCAGTCAGATAGATCGCGCCATTGTACTCGTAGAGGCGCGAGGATATCTCGATCTCCGCCATCTCGTCGCGGGTCGGCACTTCCATGCCGGTGGCCTGCTCCACCAGCGTGTCTTCCTCGGGCGTCGGGTCGATGAGGTCGATCCACATCGCCTCCGCCGGGTTATCGAGCGGCATCTTGATCGGCAGCAGCCGGTCCCGGTCAGAGCGGTATCCGATGATCAAGCTGGTCCCCTACCAAGGCATGACGTTCTGAAGGCGCGGGCCGATGCGCAGCGGTGCGATGCGCGTTGCAAGGCCGGTTGTGAGGTCGATATCGACGCCGATCCCGCAAATCGTCGCGGGCCCGCCGGCCGCCTCGAAACGGCCCTTCGGCAGCTTGGTCAGGAAGCGGTTCAGCGGCTCTTCCTTGTCCATGCCGAGCGAGGAATCATAGTCGCCGCACATGCCGGCATCGGAAATGAACGCGGTCCCGCCATTGAGGATGTGGTGGTCGGCGGTCGGGCAGTGCGTGTGGGTGCCGACGACCAGCGAAACACGCCCGTCGACGAAATGCCCGAAACAGGCTTTCTCGCTGGTAGCCTCGGCATGGAAATCGATCACGATCGCATCGACGTCGCGGCCAAGCACCGTGCCGGCCAGCAGTTCCTCGCCGCACCGGAACGGATCGTCCAGCGAGGGCGACATGAAGGCGGAACCCATGATGTTGGCGACCATGACCCGCGCGCCGTTTCGCGCCTCGTAGATGTTGGCGCCGCGCCCCGGCGTTCCGGCGGGATAGTTCGCGGGGCGCAGGAAACGCTCGTGCCGGTCGGCGAAGACCAGCGCCTCGCGCTGGTCCCATACATGGTTGCCGGTGGTGATGACATCGGCGCCGGCGCCAAGCGTTTCCTCGACGATTGCCTCGGTGATTCCGAAGCCGCCAGCTGCGTTCTCGCCATTGACGATGACGAAGTCGAGTTTCCATGCCTCGATCATGCCGGGCAATGCAGAGCAGACTGCCTCGCGTCCGCTTTTCCCAACCATGTCACCCAGGAAAAGCAGCCGCATTTCCAACCCTCTCAAAACTCGCGGTATCCGCACTCGGTCAGCACGGCGTGCATCCTTATGTCATGCGCACCGGCGGGAACCAAGTCCACTTCCTGCACGGAAAATGCGCAGCCAACAAGGCGCGGATCGCGGCCGTTTTCATGCAGGCGGGCGATGGCGCGGTCGTAGTGCCCGGCGCCATAACCGATACGGTTGCCCGCGGCGTCATAGGCCGCTAGCGGCATCAAAATGATTTGCGGTTCCAGCATCTCGGCGTCCGGCCCCGGCCCGAATGTGCCAAAGCCGGTCGGCGCAAGCGGCGCGCCGGGGATGAGGGCGCGAAAGACGATGGTCTGCCGGTCGATCACCGCCGGCAAGCAAAGCCGGGCGCCATTCAGGCGCAAGGCATCCATCAGCGGGCGAATGTCGATCTCGGATCGGATGGGCATGAAACCGGACACGATCGTGCCTGGCTCGAAACGGATGCTGTTGACGCCATGGATCGCGGCCGCCATCGCCATCTCGATCCGCTCGACCGGATCGATGCCGTCGCGCCTAGCAAGCGCGTGCGCCCGGATTGCCGCCTTGTCGTTGCTGAATTGCATTTTCCCACGATCCGGGAATCGGCCGGATGGCCGAAGAGGGTGAAGCAGCGAGCCGCCTTGGCCGTCAGACGTTTCGATCCCGGGAACCTACAACGTAGGTGGGCGCCGTGTGTCCGGACCCACGGGTCCGGTCAGGGACAGCTCCCTCAAGGATCGGTAAGGCCCCGGGAATGCAGTTGTCCGGTCG